>NZ_FZON01000095.1 GCF_900188425.1 Antarctobacter heliothermus | reverse complement strand
CAGTGAAGCTGACACTTCATCATCGGACCGAAATCCTAGAAGCGTTGATATACAGAAGCTTGATCCATCGATCAGGACCAGAGCCGTCCGCATATCTCTTCAGATATTAGCAATGTCAAATAACGCAGAGACAAATACCGAACAGGTGCGCCCTAACTTCTTGGCGCGCCCGCCCGTCAATGCCTCAATTTTCTTCGCCTTACTTCCCTTCATGACCACCTCGCAGCGACCCGTCCGTTCCGTCCGACTTCCCGTCCTGCGCCTCAGCGCCGCCGGTGAAGGGGGTTCTACGGATACTACATCAGACCCGCAAGCAGTTTTTTCACTTCTCTACACCTTTTTCCAAAAAAACCAAAATTATCACATGAAAACAATGCACTACCCAAAGAACCCCTGCCCAAAATCCACCCAGCCCACCCCAGAAACCCCCAAAACCCAACGACTCAATTTCCAAACCAAGACTTACCCACAGGCTTATCCCCGACTCAAAATCCAAACCCAAACGTGAATCACCGCAAATCACCCAGCCCGCGCCCGAGGAATCAAGAAATCCGCCCCAAGGGGCGGATTTCCTGTCGGCACCAGGCCGGTTTGCCTGTTTGCGCTGTCTCAGGCCGGGCGCAACCGGGGCAACGACCGCAGCCGGAGTGCCAGCAGGCTGAGAATGACGGCCAGATAGATCAGCGGCTCAATCTGGAACCCCTTCACCAGCATCACATAGTGGACGCCGCCCAGGATCACTGCCGGGTAGGTCAGCCGGTGCAGCTTGCGCCAGCGCGGACCCAGCCGCCGCACGGACCAGTTGTTCGACGTCGCCACCAAGGGCAGCATCAGGACAAACCCTGCCATACCCACGGTGATGTAGGGACGTTTGACGATGTCGGCCCATATCTGACCCAGGATCTGCACGTCCAGCACCAGCCAGACCAGCAGGTGAAGGAACACATAGGTAAAGGTCATGATCCCGATTGCGCGCCGGAACTTCAGCAGGTTCACCCCTGCCAGCCGCCGCAACGGCGTCACGGCCAGTCCGGCAATCGCCAACTGCAAGGCAAACTCACCCAGCGCATGTTCCAGCGCCTTGATCGGCTCGACTCCCAAACCGCCTGTTGCCCCCTGATACAGGTACCAGGGCGCAGGCAGGACAAGCACGAGGTACAGCGCCCACGGCGGCACGCTCCGCAAGAGGCGGTTCAGGCGATCGACAAGCGTCATGCGCAGCACCCCTTTCCGTCCTGTATCGGGGGACAGGGCACGGTGCCATAAGAGCAGTAGACACAGCAGTCACCCGGTTTGGGGCGCACCACTGTCTTGCACGACGGACATTCCCAGAAGAACTGGCAGGCGTCCGTCGGCATCTGCTCGTCGTGGCGCGCGTTGCAGGCCGGGCACGTCAGGACCGAGATCAAAACGAGCTCGGTCAAAAGTTCGCCTTCAGGTCCATGCCGTCATACAGTGCGGCGACCTCGTCTTCGTAGCCGTTGAACATCAGGGTCGGCACCTTTTTGGCGAACAACCCGCCGCCGATCTTGCGTTCCGAGGCCTGACTCCACCGCGGATGGTCCACCTCGGGGTTCACGTTGGAATAGAACCCGTACTCGCCCGGTCCCGCCTTGTTCCAGGATGTCGGCGGCTGTTTGTCCGTCAGGGTGATCCGCACAATCGACTTGATCGACTTGAACCCGTACTTCCATGGCACCACCAATCGGATCGGCGCGCCGTTCTGGTTTGGCATCGGTTTGCCGTACAGCCCCGTCGCCATCAGCGTCAGCGGATTGCGCGCCTCATCCAGCCGCAGCCCCTCGACATAGGGCCAGTCCAGCACCGGATAGCGCGTGCCCGGCATTTCCTCGGGGCGATACACGGTTTCAAAGGCGACATACTGCGCCTCGGGTTTGACGCCCACCATGTCCAGCAGGTCGGCCAGCTCAAACCCGTTCCACGGCACAACCATCGACCACGCCTCGACACAGCGAAAGCGATAGATGCGCTCCTCGATGGTCATCTGGCTGACAATATCGCCCAGCGCATAGTCACCCGGCTTGTCCACCAGCCCGTCTATGGTGATCGACCACGGTTCGGTCGTCAGCAGATGCGCGTTTTGCGACGGGTCATCCTTGCGCGTACCGAACTCATAATAGTTGCAGTATGAGGTGATCTCGTCCCAGGCGTTCGGCTCCAGCGCCATATCGTCCTGCGCCATCGCCGCGCCGGGCATCCCGCCCAGCGCCAGCCCACCAAGCCCCGCAGCGCCGCCGCCAAGGCCCAGACCGGCCAGCACCTTTCGGCGATTCATGAAGATGGGCTCCGGTGTCACATCGGAACGGGTCAGCTTGTTTGTCCAGCGCTTGGCCATGGGTCCTCCTCGGGGCTTTCTTTGACCCCAAGATATGCGCGCCCGGCCATTGAACAAACCAACGATCTCTCACGTTGCCGTCACGGGGATGTAACACGTCGCGCGCGTCCCAGCGCGCGCGACGGGTGGGCAGGGTGCCGTTCGCGAAGCGAGGGGTCACCGCCCACACCCATCCAGTCCGGACAGCCCCCTCTCAGCGCGTTCCAGCACGTACCGACTCAGCCCTGCGCCACCTGAGCACCGATCCGCAGGATTTCGCACACCAACAGGTCCAGATCCTCTCGCCGGGTCCGGTGATTGCAGATCGCGACCCGCAGGCAATGCCGCCCGCCCACCGTGGTATCAGACACTGCGGCACTCCCCGCTTCTTGCATCTGCAACATGATTTCCGTGTTCAGCGCCCGCAGCTCCCCCTCCGGCACACCCGACGGACGATACCGAAAGCAGACGATGTTGATCTCCCGAGGCGCCATCATCTCCAGCTCCGGCGCCTCCGCGATCACCCCTTCCAGATAGGTCGCCTGAGCGATGTTCTGGTCAATCAACCGGCCGAACTTGTCGACCCCGTGTTCCTTGAGCGTCATCCAGACCTTCAATGCCCGAAAGGCGCGCGAGGTTTGCAGGTTGTAGTCATGCAGGTACTCGTTCGCCGCAATGCCGCGCGGCTTTTCCTCCAGGTATTCTGGATGCACGGCAAAGGTGTCGCGATGCAGACCGGCGTCCCGGACCAAGGCGCATCCCGCCTCAAACGGCACATGCAGCCATTTGTGCGGGTCCAGCGCCACGGAATCCGCGTGCTCCAGTCCCGCCACCAAATGCCTGTTCTCCGGTGCAATCGCGATCAGCGCGCCAATGCACCCGTCCACATGGAACCACAGATCCTCTTCGCGGCACAGCGCCCCGATCGCGGTCAGATCGTCGATGGCCCCGGTGTTCACCGTGCCCGCCGTCGCAATCACCGCTGCGGGACAAAAACCTGCCTTGCGGTCCTCAATCATCATGGCGCGCAGGGCGGCGACGTCCATGCGGAAATCCGACCCGGTCGGCACGCGACGCAACGCCTTGTTGCCCAGCCCCAACAGTTCCACCGCCTTCTGATGGCAACTGTGCACCTGATCCGACCCGTAAAACCGCAGGGGGCGCGGGATGGCGGCGACCCCTTCGGCCCGCACGTCGACACCGGCCTTGGCATTTCGGGCCGTTGTCAGGCCAATGATATTGGCCATGGACCCGCCGCTGACCAAGGTGCCCCCGGCACTCTGCGGAAAGCCCATCATCTGCTTCAGCCAGTTCACCACCTGCGTATCCATAAAGGCGGCGGCATTGTTGCCTCCGCCCAGGTTGGACCCGTCAATGGCGGCAATAAACTCCGCCAAGGCACCGCTGAAACTGCCCGATCCCATGTACCACATCCAGAACCGCGGATGGATGTTGCCCATCGGATAAGGCATCAGGTTTTCGCACAGCTCACCGTACACGTCAGACAGGGGCATCGGTCCGCTCGGCACCGGCCCGGCATAGACTGTCTTGTCCTCGGCAGGCATTTCCGTCCAGACCGGCCGGTCGCGCACATCGCGCACATGGGCTATGGCGTCATCCACGATCTGGCGGGCCAGACCTTGCAAGTCGCCCCAATCGGCTGGATCAAGCGTTTCTTCGGTCAGTGCCGGTTTCTGAACGTCCATGGGGCCCCCGCGCCTGAAAATGGCTGGTTAAATCGTCGCCTGATAATCCGCTCTGTATATCACAGTTTCCGGCCCGGGCGGTGGCCTTTCCCTCCCTGACCGGGGGCGGTCAGGGGCGCGATGGGCGGGCATGTCTACACCCGCCACAGCGCAGGGTTACGGGGCCTTCACATCCGACGCCATCCGGCGCAGCGCCTCTTCGAACATGCGGTTGCCCGCAGCCCCGCCATCGCCCAACCGGACCGACGGGAATATCTCGTTCATCTGCACCGACGATCCATCATCCTTGACCACCCGCACATGCCGCCGCCGCATCTGGCGCGGCTCTGCCACGCCGACCGAATGCGCGATGGTCTCAACTTCGCTGATCACCGATTTCGCATAGGCCGCCACGCGCTTGTCCTTTTCCGACACCACCAGCCCCTTTTGCAAAGACGGGATATGCGTGGTGATGCCCGTCGGGCAGGTGTTCTTGTTGCACTTGAGCGCCTGAATGCAGCCCAGCGAAAACATGAACCCCCGCGCAGAGGTCACGAAATCCGCGCCCAGACAAATTGCCCAGGCCACATCGCCGGGGGCCACCAGCTTGCCCGCCGCCACGATGCGGATGCGGTCATGCAGGCCCGCAAGGTCGCGCAGGTCCACCATGCGGATCAGCGCCTCGCGCAGCGGCAGGCCGACAAGGTCGATCAACGGCATCGGGGCAGCACCCGTGCCGCCCTCGCCCCCGTCCACGGTGATGAAATCCGGTGCCGACTCCTCACCACGTTCCTTGATCTTCTTGAAAAAGGCAAACCACGGATCGGCCGAGCCCATGCAGGTCTTGAAGCCGACAGGCTTGCCCGTCACCTCACGGATATGGGCGATCAGGTCCAGCAGATCGTCGAAATCATCCACTTCGCGGTGGCGGTTGGGCGAAATCGCGTCCTGCCCCAAAGGCACGCCCCGGATCTGCGCCACTTCGGTGTCGATCTTGGCGGCGGGCAGGATGCCGCCTTTGCCCGGCTTGGCCCCCTGGCTCAGCTTGATCTCGAACATCTTGACCTGCGGATGCGCCGCCATCTCGCGCAGCTTTTCGTCGCTCAGGTTGCCCGCCGCGTCGCGCACGCCAAATTTCGCCGTGCCGATCTGATAGATCACATCACAGCCCCCTTCGAGGTGATAGGGCGACAGCCCGCCCTCGCCGGTGTTCAGCCAGATCCCCGCCAGCCGCGCGCCCCGGCTCAACGCCTTGACCGCCGGTTTTGAAATCGCGCCATACGACATGCCGGAGATGTTGAAGATCGACGGCGCGGAATACGGCTCACGGCAATAGGGGCCAATCTCCAGCGGCTCGGTCGAGGCGTATTGATCGTCCAGCGGCGGAAACACCGCGTTCATGAAAATCGGCGTGCCCGGCACGTTCAGGTTCCGGGTCGACCCAAAGGCCACGGTGTTCCCCTTGCCGCTGGACGCCCGGTAGATCCAGTTCCGCTGCGCCCGGTTGAACGGCATCTCCTCGCGGTCCATGGCGAAAAAGTACTGACGGAAAAATTCGCCAAGCTCCGTGAACAGGTTCCGGAACCGCCCGATCACCGGATAGTTGCGCCGGATCGCATCCCCCCTCTGCGTCTTGTCGATTACATACATCACCGCGATCGCCGCAACCGCGACCCCGATCATGAAGACAAAGAACAGCGCCAGATACTGCAGCGCGGTCATCGCAAATTCCATATTCTACCCCCTGAATGTATTGACTTGCCTCAAGGCCAAGGTGTTTCTCCACCGTTACTGTGACACCATCACAGAGGAATGGCAGCCCGTCTGCGTATTTCGTGAAAGGGAGAAAGAATGAGACAGTTTCTTGGCGCCACGGCGCTTGTGCTGGTGGCTAGCACGGCCTTCGCCGAAGGCTTCGTCAGCTATGACACCACCGACAGCTTTGACGACGTGGTCTTTGGCCTGGAGAACGCGATCCTGGACGAGGGTCTGGTGATCGACGCCGTCAGCCACACCGGGGACATGCTGGAACGCACCCGGGCCGATGTCGGGTCGGATGTGACCATCTTCACCCATGCCGACATCTTCAGCTTCTGCTCGGCCAAGATCAGCCGCGAGGTGATGGAGGCGGACCCGATGAACGTCGTCTTCTGCCCCTACGACATCTTCGTCATCGTCCGCCCGGAAACGCCCGACACCACCACCATCGGTTTCCGCAGCTTTCCTGACGGCGAGATGAAAAAGGTCGAGGCGCTGTTGGACGGCATCGCCCGCGCCGCCATCGGGCTGGAATAGGCGCACCGCGCACGCAAAATCGGATCGCGTCCCGGGCTTGCCCCGGGGCCTCCACACCCCAAAAATGCGCGCGGATCACCACAAACGCACCGCATCCGCATCACATAAATGTCAGTGGAAACCGCGCGACACGGCCGCTTAGACACCCCGCCGCCAAGGTCAAGCCACCCGCGCAAAAAATCCCCGGTGATCCATCCCTCCCCAAGGCCCGTAGACAAGTTCGATGTGTCAGACACATTGCAACCACGGCTCCAAGGAAGACCACTCATGATCCGCAGAACTTTTCTCGCCGCCACAGCTGCTCTCGCCCTTGTCACCACACCCGCATTTGCCGGCGGCCACTCGATGGACATCGTCGACACCGCCAAAGAGGCAGGCTCGTTTGAAACCCTGCTCGCCGCTGCAACCGCCGCAGGCCTGGTCGACACGCTGAAAAGCGAGGGCCCCTTCACCGTCTTCGCCCCCACCGACGCCGCCTTTGCCGCGCTGCCAGAGGGCACTGTCGAAACCCTGCTGATGCCCGAAAACAAGGATCAGCTGGTCTCGATCCTCACCTATCACGTCGTCGCCGGCAAGGTCATGTCGACCGATCTGTCCGATGACATGATGGCGACCACCGTGCAGGGCACCGACATCATGATCGACCTTGACAACGGCGTCATGGTCAACGACGTCACCGCCGACATCGAGGCCTCGAATGGCGTGATCCACGTCATCGACAAGGTCATCATGCCGAAATAACCCACGCGAAAGGCCCGCCTCCAGGCGGGCCTTTCCCCCCACCGAACGCTGCAACGCCCTGTCCCGCAACGCCCCCTGTGCCCGCGCCATACTCGCGCCCGCACAAAGGAGGCTCCCATGACAGACATCATCCACAACATCCCCCTCACCGACATCAACCCCAACGCCCTGCCCCGCGATCGCACCAGCGAGAACGCAGAGGCCGATTATGAGCTGATGCAATCCATCCTCATCGACGGCCTGCGCCAACCGATTGAGGTGTGGGAGCTGTCGGAACAGACAGCCGACGGCCATCGCTACGGGCTGATTTCCGGCTTTCGCCGCCTCACCGCCTGCACGACGCTGGAAAAAGACAGCATCCCCGCGCTCCTGCGCACCCCCGAAAGCATCCCCAAGGCCGTCACCGCCATGGTCACGGAAAATGAGATACGCAGCCAGATCAGCCCGTGGGAAAAGGTGCGCCTGATCCTGCAATGTCTTGAGGAAGAGATCTTTGCCACCCCCGACGAAGCCATCTCCACGCTCTTTCCCTTGTCCTCGCGCCAGAAAACCGCCCGCCTGCGCGGCCTTGTGCCGGTGGTGCAGCGGTTCGACGGGTTGCTGAACGCGCCCGAACGGCTCACCACTCGGCGGCTGGATCAACTGACGGCGGCGCTGAATGCGGGCTATGAGGATCTGCTGCTGAACGCCCTCTCCCCCTTCCCGCGCAGCGCGTCGCCGCAAACCCAGTGGGAGGCGCTGACCCCGGTGCTGCAAGAGGCGCTTTCCCCCCGCCCCTCCGATCCGGCCCCCGGCACGGACGGCGACCCCCGCCGCCTCCGCACCATCCGCAATGGCCTGACCATCCGCCGAGAACTCACCCGCACCGGCTGGATCCTCCGGTTTTCAGGCCGCGAGGCCAAGTCCCCGGGCATCATCGACGACGTGATGGACTACGTGGAACTGCATTTCGGCAAAGAGGTGTGAAGGGGGTGCTCCCCGTCACCGTAGGGTGGCGGGGGGGCTGAGAGGACATTCATCAATCAATCTAGTGTTGCGATGCAGATTCTCGCAAACGTAAGTAATTTGTTGGCAATATCGTTTACCAGTTTGCAGCAAAATTTTGGCTGACTTGGCCAACAGTTCTCGCTCAGGTCTCAGAGTTCAGGAGCAACCATGGTTGGAGAAATACAGCTCATCAATTCGCGCTACTCCTCTGCGGATCGCACTCATCCACGAGGCTTTATTGCTGCCCTCGATAATCGCCATGGCGTCGTTCAGCCAACTTAGTATCTCCTGTAACTCCAGCGGCGGCTTTGCAGTTAGCGCAGCAGCGGCGCGTCCTGCATTCGCGGCATCTTTCGGACTTGAAAGATCGGGAAGTATCCCGGCCTCGATCTGGCACTTTATCGCACCCGGCTGTCCCCCAGCACTCTTATAGGCACTGATCTCGCCGGTCGCCCGATCTCGATAGGTCTGCCGCCGTGTCTTCGGGGCCTTTGTCTCCATGATGAATTTTGCCAGATCATCCGTCGCAATCCCTGCCTTTCGAGCATAGTAGTGCATTGGCAGCCACGAGCCGTTCCCGCCCTCAACGGCGCAACGAACATACTCCTTTGGGTCGTACGGTGAGTTCAAATGCAGGAAATCCGAAAGTAAGTCAGAAGGCGTGACAAACGACTTATGAACAACCCCTCCCACCCCTTCAAGCGCCTGCACTTCGCCGACGAGCTTCAGGGTCGTTTCGCCTTCCTTTTCATCGAATTCCCCTTCTCGGATAAACTTGATTTTCTCCAGCAGGTCTTCGCCGATCATAATGGAGCGGTTTTCCCCGCTAAGCACACCACCGGCCAGATCGGCAACCATCGCGTCTCGCGGGCCAAGTTGGAGCAACTTTTCTACCATTGGCAGAATCTGCTCGCGAGACTGCCTGTCCCGTTCATCAAGAATCGCCCGGAGGTCGCTGTATTTGATGCGGGCTGACTGTCCGGAATAACGAAAGAAAATATCGCCTTCCTTCACCTGTTCTCCATCGCCCTTCTGAGCAATTACCGGACGGGACCCATGCTGATGGGCATAGATGATACCGACGCTCGCTCCCTCCAAATCAAGGATCGCTGATTCGATCTTCGGCGTCGGATCGAAGGTTCCCTTGATTCTCTTAGTAAAATCCGCAGGGTCGGCATTCGCAAAATCCGAGCTCTTTAGCCCACTGACCGAGTAGCTGTCCGGATCAATTGTTCCACTGGTTATCTTCTTGTCTGTGACCCCAAAGAGTATGTAACCACCCGCGTTGTTGGCGAGCGCGGCAACAGCTCTTAGCCACTTCCCTGCATGCTTGAAACCGAAATCCTGCTTGCACTCATGCCGATCACTCTCGCCGTGCTTGAAGCGCCATGTCCCACCCGGCTGCTTGTCAAACATGTTGGCAAGAACCGCCTCGCTCATAGGGCCAACATCGGGAGGCGTAGATGTTCCAGTGCCCGGAACTTTGACGGAGGCAGTAACCCCCGTAGCTTTGAAAGAGGCCAGAAAAGTATCAAGCTCATTGTCATTGGCTGCGGGAATGGAGCCCGAGTTCCCATAGCTGCCTTTCTTGATCCCAGTAATTCTGCCAGAGTTTACAGCGCGATCTGGGCGGTTGAAGAAAAATTGGATATCTTTTCCCTGCATGCCGCGATTAGCCATTGCCTTAATCAAGGCTATTTCTTTATCAGTGATGCTCCGTTTCTTACCGGCTTTGTTGCGCAAAGGGGCTTTGTTGCGCAAAGGCTGGTTGAGGGATTCATCTCGTGAATCCAGCGTGGTAGCTGTCCTGCATGAGCAGACCGATCCCGCCGAGCT
>NZ_FZON01000092.1 GCF_900188425.1 Antarctobacter heliothermus | reverse complement strand
CCGCGCGTTTGTCGCCAGCATCTCGTCGAGTTCGTCCTTCCAAGGACCGATCTTCGGCTGCGGCTGGACGGTCCGCTCGTAGGTGTGCTCGGTCGCACCGGACCGGATCACCTTGCGCACCGTGTTCCGTGAAATCCGCAGTTCCCGGCAGATCTGCTTGATCGGCTTCTTGTCCTGAAAATACGCCCGACGGATCTTCGCAATCGTCTCCACAACCAACATCCCACACTGTGCTCCCCGATAGCCTCGGGAGCATCATCCACATCAGTGTAAGGGGGTCATTGTTGGACGCCGATCACCCCGTTACGGGGTCAAAATTGCATGCCTGTTCACAGAAATGCGCAGATCAGAGCCTTTTGAAAAGCTGGGGGAAGGCGCCTGGTCAACTGGCCCGTTTGGGCTGCAACCCGCATCGCGAAGTGGGGCCTTTAGTAGCACTGTCAGAGCGTACCAACCACTCTTCGACGACTACCGGCAGTCTGCGCGCGAGCAGTCGAAGGTTCCTAATATTCATGAGATTAGCGTTCGATTACATCCTGAGAGCCCACGCTGCGATGCGGAAACAGACGCGAGGCTGCTGACCTGCCCGACAGGTCTTACGTCCTGGGCATCGCATGTCGTGCGATGGTGTCCGGTGCGTCTGTCGGCAACTTGATGGAGACCTGGAGACCCGACGCGGTGTGCGGACGCGGCGACTTCAGAATGAGCGGGCTTCCGATCCGGCTCGCGATGGCGGCGACGATGGCCAGGCCGAGTCCGCTGCCATCGGTGCTTGCGTTTGCCCGCTCGAAGCGTGACGTCACCCGGTCGAGGGTGTCGCGCGACAGGGTGGGACCGTCGTTCGCCACGATGAGTTGTCCGTCTGCCGTCAGGGTCACGTCGACCGGAGTCGTCGCCGCCCCGTGTCGGAGGGCGTTCTCTACGAGGTTTCGGAAGAGGATTGCGAACGCGTCGGGGTCGATGTCCGACATCACGGCCGTGTCTGGCAGGTTCAACGCGATCCGACCCGGCGCGCCAGAGCGCCCGATATCTTCCACCACGACGCGTGCGACAGCCTTTAGATCCGCACTATGGTCTGTCCGCAATCGCCCGCCTTCCGCCCGCGCGAGCTGCATGAGCCGTTCTGATAGCCGGGTGAGGCGCTTAAGTGTCGCCTCGATCTCGGCGGCGCGCGCTCCGATGGCAGGATCCCTGGCCTCCGACTTGAGCCGTTGCGCCTGCGCGATGGCGCCCGCCAGCGGCGTTCGCAACTCGTGTGCAGCGTTCGCGGCAAAGCTGCGTTCGGCCCCGAATGCTTCGCGCAGCCTTGTCAGTAGGCTGTTGAGCGTTTCAGCCAAAGGGCCGATCTCCGTCGGCAGATCGCTCGCAGGCACTTCCGACAGGTCGCGTGCGCCGCGCGCCTCCAGCCGCGCGCGGAACCGGTGCAGGGGATCGAGGCTGAAGCGGACGGCGAAGATGATCGCTGCCAACGCGACCGGCAGCACGATCAGCAGCGGCAGGCCGAGGCCCATCTGGATTTCGCGTGCGACCGTCGCACGATGCGCCAGCGGTTCGGCCACTGTGATGCGGATCGTCCCTTGGAGCGCGGCGTCGCTGTAGAGCCGGTGAGTTGCGGTCTGACGGAACCCCGGCCCGTCGTAAGACGGAAACACCGCGGAGGCGGCCGCATGGGATTGCAGCAGGATGCGCCCCTCGGCATCGCGGACGAGATAAGTGAAGAACTCGTCGTGCTCGCGGATCGGCGCAAGCCGCTGGGTCACTCCCTGGTCTTCTCTCCCGACGATGTCGGTCACGGCCAGCGGCAGGATGCGCTCGGCAGTCTCGCGTAGCGCGCTGTCGAAGACCTCGTCCATCTCGTCTCGGACGATCACGGCTGTGACCGTCGCGGCGGCGAGCCAGAGAACCGTCAGCACGAGGCCGAGCGACAGACCGAGCCGCGATTGAAGACTTGCGGGCCACCTCATGGGCGGCCCAGCCGGTAGCCCATGCCGCGCTCGGTCACGACGATCGCGCTCCCGAGCTTCTTGCGCAGGCGGCTGACATGGACCTCGATCGTGTTGCTCTCGACCTCGGCGTCGAAGGCGTAGAGCTTCTCCTCCAGCTGCGCCTTGGACAGGAGCTGCCCGGGGCGGGCGAGAAAGGCCTCGAACAGCGCCCATTCGCGCGCTGTCAGTTGCACCGGCTTTCCGTCGCGATGGACGCTCCGCGCGGCGAGGTCAATCTCAAGTGGGCCGTGGGTCACGAGCGGGTTCGGGTTGCCGCTGTAGCGGCGGGCGACCGATCCGATCCGGGCGGAAAGTTCGGTGAGGTCGAAGGGCTTTACAAGGTAATCGTCCGCCCCGGCGTTCAACCCTTCGATCCGGTCCGAGACCTGATCGAGCGCGGTCAGAATAATGACCGGCGTGATCTCGCCCCGCGCGCGCAGCGCCTTGAGAAAGCCGATACCACGCCCGTCCGGCAGCATGAGGTCGAGCAGGATCAGGTCGTAAGAGGCCACGCGTGTTGCATCGCCGGCCCGATCAAGGCGCGTGACCCAATCCACCGACTGGCCATCTGCCGCGATCTGGTCGCGCACGGCTGCGCCGAGAGTTGTGTCGTCCTCGATCAGCAGTATGCGCATGGTCGTCCCCGTTCTTTCCTGATGTCCCTCCATGATCCGTCTGGCTGACGCGAAGCTGAAGCCGATGGGCCAAGCCTCTTCAGGTTGCCGTCAGCTTCACCGCGCATGAAGTGCATCAAGAGGCGAGCGACGAGGAGTTTGGCCCATGAAGAAGACATTGACAATTCTTGGCTTTCTCGCGGTTTTCCCGGCCAGCGCCGCGCTGGCGGACGACGACTGCTTCGTTCCGATGGCCGATTGGCACCCGCGCGACGCTGTCGCTCGGCTGGCCGAGGAGAAGGGCTGGACGGTGCGCCGCATCAAGATCGACGACGGATGCTACGAAATCGATGGCAGGGATGCCGAGGGACGTCAGATCGAGGTGACGGTCCATCCGGCCACGCTCCAGGTGATCGAGTTCGAATACGAGGACGAGGACGACGACGATCGCGCCCGCCGGGATCGCGCAGGAGGCGATGATGACTGAAGCAACCGCTCATGATGTGCCTGAGATGAAGGTAAGGCCGACTGTTAAGATCCAGGTCTGGGATCCGCTGATCCGGGTGTTCCATTGGGGTCTGGTCGCCGCCTTCGCGACGGCTTGGCTCAGCGCGGATGAGCTGCAGACTGTACACG
Source organism: Antarctobacter heliothermus (assembly GCF_900188425.1). GTDB lineage: Bacteria > Pseudomonadota > Alphaproteobacteria > Rhodobacterales > Rhodobacteraceae > Antarctobacter > Antarctobacter heliothermus. The sequence goes on along the minus strand of NZ_FZON01000092.1, from coordinate 7,649 downwards.
AGTTCGCAGGCTACACGGTCGCCGGTCTGGTGGCCTTCCGGCTGATCTGGGGCCTCGTCGGCAGTCGCTACGCCCGCTTCACACAGTTTCTGAAGGGGCCCGGCGCGACACTTGCCTATCTTGGGGACATGACCCGAGGTCGCGAGCGGCGCTACCTTGGGCACAACCCGGCGGGTGCAGCGATGATCGTGGCGCTGTTGGTCACGCTCGCGGGCACGGCCTTCACCGGCTGGCTCATGGAGGACGAGACCCGCGTGGCGCTGTTGCCGTCGATGCCAGCCATCGTGGCGCCCGCCTGGGCCGACGACGACGGTGACGGGCGCGAATATGGCGAGCGGGGCGAGGTCGAGGGCCCGCTGAAAGAGGTCCACGAGACGCTCGCAAACCTGCTGCTGCTGCTCGCCGCGCTGCATGTGGGCGGCGTTGTGCTCGCCTCCTTTCGGCACCACGAGAACCTGGCCCGCGCCATGGTGACGGGCGACAAGCGCGCTCCCGGTCCAGGCGACATCGCCTGACCGTCTGGCCCACCAATAGGCCGATTATCCCTTCGGCCCCACCTGGCCCCGCCCTGACCGGCGGGGCCTTTTTGCTTCCGGCGGCGCGTTTCTTCCTGACGGCAAGCTGAAGCGGGAATCGCCAACGCGTCAGGTAGGCCTCAGGTCGGCTCTCCAGATAGTCCTCAGCAGACAATAGGAGACCCTGCCATGAAAAAGACCCTGACACTTCTCGCAGCAACAACGGCGCTGACCGCCGCGATCGGTGTGCCCGCCTGGAGCGCGCTGCAGGCCCCGTCCGAAGGCGTCCTTCGGCCCTTCGCCGCGCTCTTCGACGAAAGCTCGCAAACGATGCCGCTCGTTCTCGCAAACGACGATGATGACGACGACCTCAGCTGGCGGGACGGATCGCGGCGCGGCCACGATGACGACGATGATGATGACGACGATGATGATGATGATGATGATGACTGCGACGACGATGACGACGATGACGACGACGATGACGATTGCCGCAGCGGCGCTCGTAGTCCCGCGCCCGCCGGCACCGTTGCCCCGCCGCAGAACGGCCTCTTCGGGAACGGCGCCCCGCCGCAGGTTCAGATGAAATGAACCGCTCTCCAGCACCACTCCGAACAAGGATCCATCCGATGAAATCGCTTCTCGCAACGCTCGCGCTCACCACTGCGCTGACGCTTCCCGGCCTTGCCATGGCAAGGCCGGTGACGCTGACCACGACCCTCAACACCTACGGCGGCGATGGGGCCTATCTTGCCCTTTATGTCACCGACACCTCGGGCGCTTATGTCGGCAGCCTCTGGATGGCCGGCGGCAAATCCAAATACTACGAGCATCTGAGCGACTGGTACCGCGCCACGGGCGGCGACACGGGCCAGGTGAACGGCATCACCGGCGCCAGCGTCGGCGCGGGCCGCACGCTCGAAATCACGCTCGACCTGGCTGACGCGCTGTTTGACGCAGGCTACACGCTCCACATCGACGCGGCCGTTGAGGACATGCGCGACAGCCCGAACGAAGTGGCGGTGCCGCTCACGACCGAAGGCGCGGGCACGCCGGTGACCGGGCGCCGGTACATCGCCAGTTTCGCCTACGACATGTGAGGGGGTAGGGCCATGATCCGTGCTCTTCATCGCTGGCCGGGACTTTTGGCTCTGGCTCTTGTCACGGTGCTTGCGCTCAGCGGCGCGGCGCTGTCGGTCTTCCCTGCGGTGGAACGCATCGCCGCACCACAGGCGGACGCCGGGCTGACGGTGGCCGTTCTCGCGGACCGGATCCAGATGGTCTATCCGGGCGTCGAGCAGATCCGCCGGTCTCCATCAGGCCGGATCACGGCCTATTGGTTCGATCAGGGCACGCCGGGGGCGTCGGTGATCGACCCGGCATCGGGCGCGGGCGTGGCCTCGGCCGACCCGAACCAGACCGAACGCTGGCTCACCAACCTTCATCGCTCGCTATTCCTGGGTGACGGCGGGCGCATCGCAATGGCTGTAGGCGCGGCGGCGATGCTCGTCCTCTCGCTCACCGGGGCGGCACTGGTCGTGCGGCGGGTCGGCGGCTGGCGGAACTGGTTTGCGCCCCTGCGCGGACCGCTCGCGGGCCGGCTGCACGTGGAGATCGCGCGGATTGCGGTGATCGGTCTCGTTCTGTCCTCCACCACCGCCCTGTGGATGACGGCCTCCACCTTCGATCTTCTGCCAGACGGAGGCACTATTCCCGCCATGCCGACCGAGGTGAGCGGAGTGACGGGGTTTGCTCCGGGCCAGATGGACACGCTGCAACAGACGCCCGTCGCCGAGTTTCGCGAGCTGAGCTTTCCCTATCCCGGCGACGCGACGGACGTGTTCACGCTAAAGACCGACCGGGGAACCGGACATCTGGACCAGGGCGACGGAGCCCTCCTGGTCTGGGCCGACCTGACGGAATGGGAGCGCGTCTCGGAGACCATCTACATGCTGCACACCGGACAGGGTGCGGCGACACTTGGCCTCGTGCTCGGACTCATGGCGATTGGTGTGCCGGCGATGGGTGCAACCGGCTTTCTGGTCTGGCTCGCCGGGCGGCGTGGGCGGCCGCGCATCCGGGGCAACCAGCCTGCGGGGCGCGCCGAGACGATCCTGCTCGTCGGCAGCGAGGGTGGCAGCACCTGGGGTTTCGCCGCGACCCTTCACGCCGCTCTGACCGAGGCCGGGCAAAGCGTCCATGTCGGCCCGATGTTGGGCTTCGCGGCAGAGCGTTACGCCCGTGCCGAGCGCATCATCGTGCTCGCCGCGACCTATGGCGACGGGGCTGCGCCCGCATCGGCGAAGGGTTTCCTCGACCGGTTGAGCGCCCTCGAGCGCGCGCCGGACATGCCTCTGGCCGTACTCGGCTTTGGCGACCGCAGTTTTCCGGCCTATTGCGCCTTTGCCAAGACCGTCGCGTCAGCGGCGCAGGCAAAGGGCTGGCCCGAACTCACGCCGCTCGACACGATTGACCGCCAGTCGCCACAGGATTTTGCGCGCTGGGGTCGTGCTCTTGGCGAGGCGCTTGGCATTTCCCTGGAATTGTCGCACCAGCCCGTCCTGCCGATCACCGAGAGGCTGACCCTCGTTTCGCGCCGGGACTACGGCGCCGAGGTGCAGGCCCCGACGGCGATCTTGCGTTTCGCTCTGCCACGCGCCACTCCGTGGCAGCGGCTGACCGGAGCGGGCTTTGCCCGTTTCACGGCTGGCGACCTGATCGGTATCCTGCCCGAAGGAGGCACCGTCCCGCGACTCTACTCGCTCGCGTCCGGACACCGCGACGGGTTCATCGAAATCGTCGTGAAGAAGCATGCCGGCGGGCTCTGTTCGGGCCAACTCACGGCGCTGCAGCCGGGCGACACGGTGACCACCTTTCTCCGCCGTAACCCAGGTTTCCGTCCGGGCCGTGGCCGCGCGCCGCTGATCCTGATCGGCGCGGGGACCGGCATCGGGCCGCTCGCGGGCTTCATACGCGGCAATGGGCGGCGCAGACCTGTCCACCTGTTCTTCGGGATGCGTCATGAGGGCAGCGATTTCTTCTACGGGGAGGACTTCCCCGCTTGGCAGGAAGAGGGGCGTCTGACGCGGCTAGTCATAGCCGTCTCGCGCGGGCCGCGACCCCACTATGTGCAGGACGCTCTGCTGGGCGAGGCCAGTCAGGTCGTGGACCTCATCCGCAACGGCGCGCGCGTGATGGTCTGCGGTGGACGCGACATGGCCGCGGGTGTGGCCGATGCGCTGGCCGAGATCCTCGCGCCAGTCGGGCTCACGCCAGCAGTTCTGAAGGCGGAGGGGCGGTATGTCGAAGATGTCTACTGAGAGCGCGCGTATCGCCCTGAACGGCCCGACGATGGGCACGCGTTGGTCGGCACTGTTCTTTGCCAAGCCGGGCGTCGACCCTGACCCGATCCGCGCGGCGTTGCAAGCGGCCGTGGACGAAGTGGACGGACAGATGTCGACGTGGAAACCCGACAGTGACCTGATGCGGCTCAGCGCGACGTCGGTGGGCGAGTGGGTGATGGTGCCCGAACACCTTCGACACGTCCTGCGCCTCGGCCTCGAGATCGGGCGCGCCTCGGGCGGGGCCTTCGACATCGGCACGGGCGACGCGGTGACGGCTTGGGGGTTCGGGCCCGGGGACGCCGCGCCTGATGGCATCCGCGCCGCGATGAAAGCCCCGCGTCGCCCGGCGCATGAGGTGCTGGAGATCTGTGGCGACCAAGTGCGCAAGTCCTCGCCCATCGCGCTTGATCTCAACGGCATCGCCAAGGGTTATGGCGTGGATCGGTTGACCGAGACACTCCGCGACCACGGGATCACAGACGCCCTAGTCGGGATTGACGGTGAAATGCGCGCGCTCGGCCTTCGACCGGATGGAAAGGCGTGGACTATCGCAGTCGAAGCGCCGGACCCCGATCGCCGGACGCCGCATTCCGTCCTCGCGCTGGAGGATGCCGCAGTCGCAACCTCGGGCGACTACCGCCACTGGGTCGAGGTGCAGGGGCGTCGTCTGTCGCACACGATGGACCCGAGGCGCGGCGCGCCGCTGATTGCTTCGCCAGCCTCTGTCACCGTGGTGGCCCGCACCTGTGCCGAGGCCGACGCCTGGGCGACCGCCCTCATGGTTCTCGGCTCCGATGCGGGCGCGGCGCTCGCAAGACAACGCGGGCTCGACGCTCTGTTCCTCCTGCGCAATGATGATGGCAGCGCAAGGGGCGTGGGAGATGGCAGCGCAAGGGGCGTGGGAGATGGCAGCGCAAGGGGCGTGGGAGTCGGACGGTTATTTTCCGAAGAGCCTGCGTCAATCCCCTCGCCTGACGGGAGATGAGCCGCGTGGAACCAACCCCCTACCGGTGGCTTCAAGACCGCGTGCGAAGATGCGGAACGTCGCGGTTCTTCAGGAATGCCACTTTTGGCGATGTTGAATGAGTGGGCGGAAAGGAAGTGCGATGAGGATGGCGGTCCAAACGTCCGCTTGCCCGTCATGGGCTTGCCGGATATGCGCCCGGCAAACCCCTGCAATACGTCCCGCCACGCATCCTCACGAACCAAAGGTCTTTGCTGTTGCGCAATCTGTGCGACGGCGTCTACTGGCTACAGGAGGGCGATCAATGATAACGGACTCGTACATGCTTGTTCCAGCGTTCGGGTGGATAATGTGAAAAGACTGTTCGCTGCAGATCGTGCGATGGTGTTGACGGGCCTGACGGTCCTCGGGATGGTCCTGGCGGCGCTCGCTCTCTGGCCCCTGCGGGACATCGCAGCCGAACGCATTTCCATGGTTGGTCTGGTGCTCGTCTATCTGGCCGGGGGCGTGCCTGCGGCGTGGCGGGCGCTTGGGGCTCTGTGGAACGACCGCATTTTGGACATCGATCTGCTGATGGTTGTCGCGGCCATTGCGGCCGCAGCCGTGGGCGCACCTTTTGAGGGTGCGGTGCTGCTGACCCTGTTCAGCGTTTCGACAACCCTGGAAGATCGTGCACTCGGACGCGCGCGCCGGGCTGTCGAGGCCCTGATGGCGCTGCGCCCCGAGACCGCCTTGCGGAAGGCACCCGACGGCACGGTCAAGGAAATTCCCGCCGCCGACCTGAATGTCGATGACATCTTTGTTCTGCGCCCGGGCGCGCGCGTGCCCACCGACGGGGTGATCATTGCCGGGCGTGGTGCGCTGGACGAGGCGAATATCACCGGTGAATCCATGCCTGTCAGCAAAAAGCAGGGCGCAAAGGTGTTCGAGGCAACGGTCAACCTTGACGGAGTGCTGGACGTCGCGGTCACGAAAACGGTCGAGGAAAGCACCGTCGCGCGTATGATCGCGCTGGTCACCGAAGCGCAGGCGGAAAAGGCGCCGTCCGAACGGTTCAGCGAATGGTTCGGCCAGCGGTACACGATTGCGGTTCTGCTCGGTGCCATCCTTGCCTTCGCCGTTTTCATCTGGCTTGAGAATGACTGGCACGAGGCGCTCTATCGCGCAGCTGTGCTGCTGGTGGCGGCAAGCCCCTGCGCCATCGTGATTTCGGTTCCCGCTGCAATCCTGTCCGCACTCTCGGCTGCGGCACGCGGCGGCGTTCTGTTCAAGGGCGGGGCTGCGCTCGAAACGCTCGCGGCGGTCGATACATTTGCCTTCGACAAGACCGGCACGCTGACCACCGGCAAGGCATCGGTCACCAAGGTTGTTGCGCTTGACGTAAATGAAGCGGAATTCCTGTCCCTGCTGGCGGGCCTCGAAGCCCATTCGGAACACCACAGCGGCGCGGCGATCCGGCAGGAAGCAGCCGATCGCGGGATTACACCCGCCAAGGTGGACAATGTCGTTGCGCTGCCAAGCGAAGGTATCACCGGCGACAAGGCAGGTGAAACGTTGTGGGCCGGAAATCCGCGCATGGCGACGCGGATGGGGGCCGGGATCGACCATGCGTCCCTGACGGCGCTGGCCGCGGACACCCAGACGGTCATCTATTTTGGCCGGGATGCCCGGCTTCTGGGTGCCGTCAGCCTCGCGGATCAGACTCGCCCAAGCTCCAGACCTGCCCTTGCGGCGCTTCGCGAGAGCGGCGTTACGAAGATCCTCATGATGACGGGTGATCGACGGCCCGTCGCCTTGCGCATAGGCCGTGAACTCGGTTTCCAACCCGACGAGATCCACGCCGACATGCTCCCTGAAGACAAGCTGCGTATGATCGGCACGCTGGCGGCCGAGGGCAGGGTGGCTTTTGTCGGAGACGGCGTCAACGACGCGGCGGCGCTCGCGCGGGCCGATGTGGGGATCGCGATGGGCGCGGCAGGGTCGGACGTCGCGCTTCAGGCCGCCGACGTCGCGCTTCTGTCGGAAGACATGGGACAGCTTGCGGAGGCGCATGGACTGGCGCGCCGGACCGCCACGATCATCCGTCAGAACCTGATCTTTGCATTGGGTGCCATGGCCGTACTTGTTCTGGGCGGGTTGTTCTTCGAATTGCCCTTGCCTTTGGCTGTGATCGGCCATGAAGGGGGCACGGTTCTGGTTGTGCTCAATGGCCTGCGGTTGCTCCGCACACCCCGTCGAAATGGCGAATCGAGAATGCCTGAGACTGCCAAAGCGGTCGCCTCTTGAAAGGTCAGTAGGCGCTCGCTGCAACTGCGTTGACCGTATCAACGCGCTTTGTCATTTCGGTGTCCAGAACGACCGGGCATCCCTGCAAGGGTTTGTGATCCGTGGCTGTCGATCAGGCGGGCCGAATTCAATACTGACGGCGGCGACGCCGAAGACAGAGTGATATGTTTCCGACCTTGTTTCTGTCCCGAAAGGCCTGTGTGGATAGCTCCTGCATAGCAAGACTTTTTTGAGTGATTTTGCACTGGTCAGAAGCAGACGTGTGTCCGGCCTGTTCGCGCGGCACTCGTAGCCGCTGGCCCTGATGGTTTCCGCGACCAAGTCCCAAACGGCTTATCGAACAACATTGTGTCCTGGACATTCGACGGGTTGTCTTGGTTGGCGGGCTGACTGTGCGCCATCATTTCAATGGTCTTGCTGTCTCGGGTGTTCCTTTTCCTTTCTTTAGGCTGCGTGGGGCCGATAGTATTCGTTCTTGGTCAGCACTGCCCAAACTATTCGTGCGGTCTTGTTCGCCATTGCGACGGTCGCCAGTCGAGC
>NZ_FZON01000090.1 GCF_900188425.1 Antarctobacter heliothermus | reverse complement strand
GGGATGCCTTCACCGCTTTCCTGGAGGATGGGCGCATCTGCCTGACCAACAATGCCGCCGAACGCGCCCTCAGAGGGATCGCATTGGGAAGAAAGTCGTGGCTTTTTGCCGGATCAGAGCGCGGCGGCGAAAGGGCGGCCTTCATGTATACCCTGATTGTCAGCTGCAAGACGAACGACATCGACCCGCAAGCCTGGATGGCAGATGTCCTGGCGCGCTTGCCAGACATCACCGTGTCACGCTTGCCTGAATTGCTCCCATGGAACTGGAAGGCCGAGCAGAAAGCTGTCAAGGCCGCGTGACCGCGTCCCTCGCCGGATGCTTACTAATTATCACAAATCTAACCCAACTCATTTATGCGTCACAGCCCTTTGGGTATGACAGCATAATACTGAGCAGCATTCTGAATGATGCGCGACGGTGCAACCTGCGCGATGACATCACTGGTGCACTTGTTTGCAGACATGACATATACCTACAGTTGCTGGAAGGCCCGTATGAACCGGTAACTGCAGCCTACATGCGCATTTGCCGTGATGACCGTCATGCCGGGATTCAGAAGCTTGTCAGCAGGCAGGTCACCAGCCGCATGTTTGGGGAATGGGCGATGCTGCATGATCCAGCAAAGTCCTTGGTATGGACGCGGGACCAGATTGCGGACGGCATTCTTGATCGAATGTCTCCGAACGACATCGTCGAAATGTTCGAAAGCGTTTCCAGGAATGCGGGACCGGAACACGCCAGCTAATCAACTTTGGGGCCAAGAGCTGTCGTTAAGGCGGCCTCAAAGAACGGTCACTTTGTCCGCACTGTGTGAATTCGAAACATCGAGAAATTGCACCTGCAGCGAAAGCCTGCTTCCGCTGGCCGCATCGCAGCGTACTGACTGAGGGCGGATGGTCGCAATGGGCCGTCCACGATGGCTACCGGTGACCCCTCAACGGGAATTGTTGCGACCGATCTAATGGCGGCACGGAGCACAATTTAACTGATGCTGCACGTGGCGGGAACCGAAGCAATATTTGAGGGTGTCAACAGCACCGCAATCTACGCGAGAAATTCAAAATTTAACACATCACCCGAAAACTGCTACATTTTGAGGCGGAAAAACGGTCTGTTTCGACCATTCAGCCGCGATAACTATTTGTTGGTGCGCGTTGGGGTACCACAAAGTCCGGCTTCTCGGAGCGAAGTGCAGTTCACGCCATATTCAGCTTCAAACGTGCTGCCGCCGAAAAAGGATTTATTTCCGCTCCGGCTCGGCCCACAGCCTTTGTCACCGGTAGCCACCCATTTGACGTGGACTGTATCAGAGCCTTGCAGGCGATCCGCCCGGCAGCAGGATTCAAATTCAATACGGTCTTTTAGGCTGTTATTCCCATTGGGCAGCTGCGCAATGATACCATTCCAAACAAGGCGCGCGCCGGTGCGGCCGCCGCTAAGGGTTTTGCAAGAGAGCGGGACGGAATGAGTCCAGCGCGCCGCCCATAAATCATTGACGCAGCTTTTGCCTGCGTTGTACGCGCGAGATCGGCATTTGTTGGCTTCGCTTTTGTTTCGGCACGACCCCTGAGTTTTGATCTCCGCCAATGTCCTGTGAGTTGGCACGAAATTTGAGTTGCTTGAAAAGATGACGACGTTGCAGCCGCGCGTAATATCAGCCTGGACGGCTAACGGTGAAAATGCAGCGAGGCACAAGCCTAGGCTTGCGGAAAGAATATGATTCATCAAAGGTACCCTAGGGAAAAAATGTTGTGCTAGCATAGAACATGTAGCATATCTGGAGCAGTTTTAAAATAGTGGCATTCCTCGCGTGGAGGTTGTTGAAATGGTCCGGCAAATTTGGGCCGAACACGGTATGGCTGTCCTTTCAGCGTTACGTACCTCATCCCCTTCTGCAACAGTAGAGCCACTTGGTCGGAGGTGAACTTGAACCCCTGTCCGTCCGGGATGCGTTCGGCCGAAACTGGATACTTCAGCCTGCGAGGGTTTCCACGGCTCCAACACACAAGCGGCCCCGCTTTTCAGGGGGACTCGTAAAACGTTGACTAGGCGTTGACTCGTTTTTGCGCGGCTCATACACAAGTGTTTTTGTCGGATTCTAAGCCATTGTTATTAAAACGTTTCTTCGTTGCGGAGACAGGATTTGAACCAACGGCCTTCAGGTTATGAGCCTATGGACCCGGATTTTTACTAATCTTGTCAATTCAGTAGCTTAGCTCGCAAGCCTTTGAAATCCCAAAACCTGATGGCCGTCGTTCGCTGACACTGAACGGATTTCGAAGGATTTCAGCGGTTTGGATCGGGCGGAAACTGCATACGTGGGTTGAGGTGGCGTTGAGGTAAAACACGCTGGATAATCTTCATCCAATCACCGCCCACATGGCGAAATGGCGACACTGAACTGCGCACCACCGTGACTATCGCGATCGGCCCATTGCCGACCTCTGCAGTCAGTTATGATGTCGCGACGCAGCTTCACCAGATCGGCCATAGGTGCATCGCGAAGCATTTTCAGGTAGCGAGCGAAGGCACTGCGGGACTTGGCTGCGATGCTCCCCGCTTGCTCTTGTGCCTCTTCCGGTGCGAACCTCTGTCTGCAGGAGGGATGGCGGTTTCACCGCTGGCTCTGTAGGCAACGGAGCAGCGCGGCGCCCTACTTTGAAAGGATTGTGTCATGACATCCAATACCACAGGCTCCACACCGCCAGACAATCCGACGCGGCAGCAGCCGGCCATGCCCAAGGTCAATAAGCTGACCGCGGATGATATCACCGCGTCGCTGAAGGCAGGGTTTTCCGACTTTCTGGCGCGCCCAGTGATGAGCGCCTTCTTCGGCCTTTTCTATGCGGTTTTTGGGATCCTGTCAGTCTGGAGCCTGGTCTGGCTCGGCAAGGTTTGGATGGTCATTCCAGCCGCTGTCGCATTTCCACTGATCGCGCCATTCGCGGCCGCCGGACTTTATGAAATGTCACGCCGGTTGCAGAAGGGAGATCGTTTCGGTTGGTCTGAAATCCTCACCGTCATGGGCCGACAACGCAAACGCGAGATGGGCTGGATGGCCTTTGTCACCCTGTTCGTTTTATGGGTTTGGTTCTACCAGTTTCGGACCGTGCTGGTGATCGTGCTGCAAGATTCATCCTTTTCGGATTTGGACGGGTTCTTCAACGCCGTATTCTTCACACCGGAGGGCTGGACCTTTCTTGCCATAGGCACCTGCGCCGGCGCACTTCTGTCGGCTGTGCTTTTCGCGGTGACCGTTGTCGCCATGCCCATGCTGCTCGACCGGGAAATCGATTTCATTTCCGCCATGCTCACGTCCATTCGCGTCGTCAAGGAAAACCCGGCGGTCATGCTCACCTGGGCGGCGATCATCTCGGTCACTATGCTGTTGTCGCTGGTTCCGGCGTTTCTGGGCCTGATCTTCACCCTGCCGATCCTTGGGCACACCACATGGCATCTCTATCTGCGGGCGGTGCCACCCACCGAAGGGTGAACTGCCCAGCCATCACTTTGAGAAGCAGCCTGCTATCGTTGTCGCAATTTGTGCGCCGGGCATTACTGGACGCCCGCCGATTCCGGCCCTGACCGGACCTTCGGGCAAGGTGCAGCTAACGGCGGTTGAGAGCCCGACTCACCACCTCAAGATAGAGGCGTTTCGCGCCTGCAGCATATTGACCAAGTCAAGGACGGCCCACTGCCGACCTCCAAGACCTACTCAAGATGCTGCGGTGCAGCTCGTCATTGCTGCCTTTCGCGCAGAGCGCAGCATTTTGACCGGTGATACGTCGGTGTGCGGACAAAGCACCAATTTGCTGCGGCTACGCAAAAGACCGCTTTGGGCGATCTTGCCTCTGTGGACTTGTTTCTAGCAAGACGTATGGGACTGCCTAATGACAACTGGACACTCCAGCCGATCAATTGATGGTTCATCGCTGCTGTTGAGCAACTCCTTCACGCACCATTGGCCCATTTCGCGGTGCGGCAGCAAAACGGTTGTGAGGCTTGGTGAAAGATGTTGGGCAATTTCCTGATCATCATATCCCATCACCGCAATGGTTTCGCCGATCTTCTCACCAAGTTCCTTGAGGGCCTCGTAACAACCGACGGCGGTCAGATCGTTGGCGCAGAAAATCGCATCAGGGCGTGATTTTCCGGACATGAGCTGTAACGTTGCTTCCCGTCCTCCGCTGGGAAGGAAGTTCCCTTCAGCGATGAGCGAGGGGTCCACCGGGATGCGTGCGGCACGCAGTGCGCGTTCATAGCCTTCCATACGCTGGTCGGACGCTTCCATCCAGCTTTCGCCCGAGATGAAGGCGATACGTCGGTGCCCTGCGGCGAGCAGGACCTTCGTCGCGTCTTCGCCACCGCGGCGCTCTGCGGGTACGACGGAGGCATATTTGCCGGTCGTATCGTAGCAGTTGAGCAGGGTGGCGCGGTGACGTGTCAAACCGTCTGGTGGTGTGACCTCACGGGTCAGGATAGAGCCATATATCACGCCGATTACAGCGTCCTGCGCCCACTTCCTGAGCACTTCAGCCTCATATTGCGGGTCTCCTCCCGTCATTACGACTTCTACAATGATGTCGTTCTTCCAGGCTTCTTCCTGCACCCCTTCTATGGAAATTGCTGCAAAAGGGCTGGTCGCGATTTCATCAAACATCAGGCCGATAACGCCCAGTCCAGCCGATTTTGGCGGGCGGCCCGCGCCGCGTGGCCGATAGCCCAAAGCATCAACCGCATCTTTCACGCGCTTGCGGGTTTCGTGGCTGATGCGCATGTCCTCAAGACCGTTCAGCACGAAGGAAACCGTGGATTGAGACACGCCCGCATGCAGGGCAACGTCTTTCATCGTGATGCGTGAGGTGTTCTTTTCATTGGGTTTTCTGGTCAAATTTTCAAATCCCTTGCTGTATGCTAATAAATATTGCTAATAATATTAGCGCAAGAAGAATCAGCGTGTCGGGGGAGGGGGCGTCAGTCAGATGGCTTCACGGTCAAAACTATCGCAGACGCAAGCTGCCTGGCTTTTGCTGGCGCCATTCCTGGCCACCTACACGCTGTTCCTGATCTATCCGTTCTTTCGCGGAGTCTGGATTTCCTTGTATGACTGGAACCTTCTGGCCGTGGCGTTCAACCCCGACGCCAAGGAATTCGTCGGCATGCGGAACTACGAACGGGTCATGTGGGGCAAGGACATTACGTGGTCCGTCCTCAATGCGCCGGTTCTGCAGACACTTGGCCTGATCGGTGTCGTTCTTTCGATCATTCTCTCGCGCATGGGTCGTTTGAGTCGGTTCAACGCGATCGCTCTTGGCATCGGTTCGGTGCTCCTGGTGATCCTTCCCGGCTTCCATCCGGCAGAGGGGGGGCGTTGGTATGACCGGCGGTTCTGGCCAACTGTTGGCAACACGCTGGTGTTTGTCGGTTTTACAGTCCCCGGTGTGACCATCTCTGCGCTTGTACTGGCGGCGGCGCTCAATCGCGAAACGCGCGCGATGAGCATCCTGCGAACGCTGTTTTTTCTCAGCCAGGTGCTTTCCGTGACGGTTGTGACCTTGATCTGGCAAATCATGTTTTCGCCGCGTCAGGGTCTGATCGCCAACATCACCGAGACCTTCGGCGGCACGCCGATCAACTGGCTGACAGACCAACAATTTGCCATGGCGGCCATCGTCATCGCGACCGTCTGGTGGTCGCTGGGCATCGCAATGATCCTGTTTCTTGCCGGCTTGCAGGACATCTCAAAAGATATCTACGAGGCTGCGGCGCTGGACAATGCAAAGGGCGCGCGGGCGTTTTGGTATATCACCTTGCCGAACCTGACGCGGACGATTTCCGTGGTCGTGATCCTGCAGATCATCTTGCATTTCCAGGTGTTTGGTCAGCCGCACCTGATGACCCGAGGCGGGCCAAACGACACGACCCAGGTCTTGGTGCGCTACATCTATCAAACCGGGTTTCGTGACAGTGAACTGGGCCGGGCCAGCGCGATGGCCGTGTTCCTGTTCCTCATCATGGGGTCTTTCTCGATCATCCAGTTTGTTATCGGACGGGAGAAAGATTGATGAACCGCAGCTACTATTGGCTTGTTCTCGGCCTCTCTGTTCCTGCCTTTCTCTGGCTGGTGCCAACGCTGTGGATGGTGTCGCTGTCTTTCCAGCCGAACGAGGTTCTGGCCCGAACGACATCATCAACCTTTTTCGGTCTGATCCCGATACCCTTCACCGCAGACAATTATGCGGCCCTGTTTTCCTTCGGGCAAACCCCGTGGTGGTTCATGAACTCGATCATCGTGGCCGTTGGCATGACGCTGGGGGTTTTGTTTGTCTCAACGACAGCAGGCTATGTGCTGGCGCGTTTGGAATTTCCGTTCAAGCGCACGATCATGGTGATCTGTCTGATTGGGCTGATGGTGCCGGAACAGGCCGTGTTCATTCCGCTTTACACGATGTTTGCCGATTTCGGCTGGCACAACTCTTATCACGCGCTGATCCTGCCACGCATGGCTGTGCCCATCGGCGTGTTTTTGATGATGCAGTTTTTCAAGGCGATCCCCAAGGACATCGAAGAGGCGGCCCGCCTAGACGATGTCGGATGGTTGCAAATCTTCTGGTACGTCATGCTGCCGCTAGCGCGCCCCGCGATGATGACGCTGGCGATCCTGACGTTTCTTTATGCGTGGAACGACTATCTCTGGCCGCTCGTTTCGGCGCAACAGCGGGAGTTTTTCACGATTACTCTGGGCCTTGCGTCCATCCAATCCAACTTCGCGCAATCAGAAGGACTGGGCCGTGTCATGGCCTCGGGCGTTATCGCGTCCCTTCCGGTTGTCATCCTGTTCCTGATTTTCCAGCGGTATGTGGTGCAAGCCATGACCGCAGGCGGATCCAAGGGCTAACGCATATTTAGGGAGGGAACTAATGAAATATGTGCTTCTGACAGCGGCTATGGCCGCAGGGGTTGCGACAACGGCACCCGCACAAGAGATCACGCTGGGCCGGTTCTTTGGTGCCTGCGAAGACGCAGGGACGGACACCACCAAAACTGCCGGTGAGGCCTGCATCATCCAGTCGATCATCAACGCCGCCGATGCCGAGCTTGATGGCATCAGCATCACCACGCTGCCCACCGACTGGGGCAACTACTACGATCAGATCAAGGCGGCCTACGCGGGTGGAACACCGCCCGACATTCACGTCATGCACCGCCACCGCGTCCCCGAGTTTGCCGGCCTGGGTGCAATTGCGGAGATTTCCGGTGACCTGAAAGCCGCAGGCATCGATACATCCGACTGGGCGCCCGCCGCATTGGACGCGGTCAGTTACAATGGTGGCATCTACGGTGTCCCGATGGATTTCCATGCCAACCTTTGGCACGTGAACATGGACCTGATGGCAGAGGCCGGGTTGGTCGAAGACGGAAAGCCGGTGCTGCCGACTTCGCCCGCAGAATTGTTGGCTCAGGCGCAGCAGTTCAAGGACGCCACAGGGCAGGACTATCTTGCAGCGGACTTTGCCCAGTTTCCCATCGGTGTGCGCGTCGTCCTTGCCCTGATGTGGCAACAGGACGCCAACATCTTTACGGATGATGGCACCGCAACCATCAACTCGGCAGCAGGACAGAGCGCGGTCACGGCGATCACACAGCTTTTCGATGCGGACCTGGCGAACCCACAACTGAACTATGCCGACAGCCAGCAGGCATTTTTGAACGGCGAGGCAGGCATTCTTGTGAATGGCACCTGGGTTGTGGATTTCTACACGGCAGAAGCGGCGAAAGAAGAAGTGGGCCTCGACAACTACTATGTGGCGGACTTCCCGACGCTGTTTGCCACGGGTGCCACATGGGCCGACAGTCACATGTGGGCGATCCCTGCCTCTCTGGACGGCGACGGTCGTGCTGCGGCGCTGAAGGTGCTGGCGTTCATCAATGACCACAACATCGACTGGGCCCGCACCGGTCACATGGCCGTGCGCACATCTGTTATTGAAAGCGAAGCCTATCAGCGCTTGCCGCACCGCGATGAATACACCGGCACCGCCGCCATCGCGCGCGACACGCCCCCCAGCAAGCGGTACGGCGCTATCCAGGACGTGTTGAACCGTGAACTTCAAGCGATCTGGCTGACCGGCAAAGAGGTCGAGGCCGCCTTGGCGGACGCCGAGATCGAAGTTCAGGACCTGTTGGACCGCTAAGAGAGTTGCCGCCCCGCTGCACGCCGCGGGGCGGCCCATCATATACGGATCAGGTGTACGAATGGACCGTTGGACAAGCAAACATGCCAAGGACTGGTGGCAAGGACGCCCATGGGTCTGTGGTTTCAACTATCTGCCGTCGACAGCTGTCAACTTTATCGAAATGTGGCACCCTGACACCTTCGACATGCCAACCATCCAGCGTGAACTGGGGTGGGCTGCAGACATCGGCTTCAATGCCATTCGTATCAACCTTCCCTATCTGGGTTGGGTACACGATGCGAAGGGACTGATGGAACGCCTCGATCAGTTGATGGCGGTCGCCGACAGTCTTGGCATCGATACCATTCCATGTCTCTTTGACGATTGCGGGTTTGGCGGGGATGAGCCCGTCTGGGGCCCCCAGGCCGACCCCGTGCCTGACGTCCACAATAGCCGGGCGGTCGCCTCTCCGGGGCGGGCCATTGTCATGGACCCAGCCCAGCGTGACAGTCTTCAAGACTATGTGCGGGCAATTGTGCGCGCGTTTCGAAATGATCGACGGATCCTGTTTTGGGACCTTTATAACGAACCGGGAAACCGCATGAATTTCTCGGATGGCGATTACGAACACTACGCTTCGGCGCTTGAACAAAGCGCGTTATCACTGATGGAGGCCTGCTTTGAATGGGCACGGGCTGAATGCCCCGTTCAACCCTTGACCGTCGCGGCATGGACAACACCCTTGCCCGGTGACGACAGTCACCCGTACCAAACCGAGATTGACCGCAATGCATTGCTGCACTCCGATATCGTCACTTTCCACGCCTACTGGAGCTGCGAACGCGTTTCCGAATTTATTGACTTTCTTGCAGTCCTTGATCGCCCGATCCTTTGTACAGAATGGATGGCCCGCGCCGTCGACAGCCAGATCAGTGACCAACTGGAGTTATTCCACGACCGTCTCGTGGGATGCTTTCAATGGGGCCTTGTAAAGGGGCGCACCCAAACATGGCTGCCGTGGCCAGACGAATTGGTGAAAGCCCACAGTGGCAACCCTGCACACGATATCTGGTTCCACGACCTGCTGCATGAGGACGGGCGACCCTACGACCAGCGCGAGATCGCAACCATCCGGCGGCTGACAAACAGTGAAGCCAGAATGTGAGAAGGGACGGAAATCTGATATCAGGCGTCACAATGAACCACGTCATCAAGAAATATGGTGATGTACAGGTCATCCATGGGATCGATTTGCAAATTGAAGATTGCGAGTTCTGTGTTTTTGTCGGACCGTCTGGCTGCGGTAAGTCGACGTTACTGCGCATGGTCGCGGGGCTTGAGGAAACAACCGGCGGAACGATGACCATCGGCGCTCGGCACGTAACCACGATGGATCCATCTGACCGCGGTGTCTCGATGGTGTTCCAGACCTACGCCCTTTATCCGCACATGACCGTAAAGGAAACTATGGGTTTCGGTTTGCGTATGAACGGCTACGCCAAACCGGAGATTGAAAAGAAGGCGGCCGAGGCCAGCTTATCCTGAAGCTGGACGACTGCCTTGACCGCAAACCAGCCGCCTTGTCGGGCGGGCAACGCCAGCGCGTGTCGATCGGTCGGGCCATTGTACGCGGCCCCGAGTTGCTCCTCTTCGATGAGCCTTTGTCGAACCGTGATGCCGAACTGCGGGTGGAGATCGCACGTCTTCACAAAGAAATCGGCGCGACGATGGTCTACGTGACCCACGATCAGGTTGAGGCGATGACGCTGGCCGACAAAATTGTGGTGCTGCGTTCAGGGCGGATTGAGCAAGTTGGGTCGCCGCTAGACCTCTACCGTGATCCCGATAATAAGTTTGTGGCAGGCTTCATAGGCTCGCCAGCAAAGAATTTTCTGGATGCGACAATTGGTCAAGGCGGCGTATCAATCCCTGCTCTAGAGATGACAGTCCCCAGTTCCATTGATGCGATAAATACAGCGGTCACCGCTGGGCTGCGCCCTGATAACCTGGAAATTGATCTGGCAGGGAATGCCCTCAATGTCGATCTCGTCGAAAGCTTGGGCGGTGTATCCTACGCCTACCTTGTCTCGGACACGGGTGAGAAGATCGTTATCGAAGAACGTGGTGATGAGCGTGTGCGTGAAGGCCAGCGCGTAGGCCTGCGGTTTGATCACAGCCGTCTCTATTTGTTCGATGTGAAGTCAGAGCAGCGTCTACGCTAGCTTAAAAAATTAGAATGCTTGGAGCGGCACTTCTCGCGGTTTAGTTGCGCCGATGTCTGCTCTCTGAGGATGCCTGAAAGTGCAGATATGACGCAACACTACAGAGGGCAGGGTCTGAGGTTAGACAAACTGACCTGGAACAATGCGAACATTGGTTCCACATTCAGCATCGGGCACTTTGGGCTCCGTTGCAGTCATGCGGCACTGCGGCGTTTGGTATCCGTCCGGCGTGACCGCCGTTGACATTCAACGTGGCTGCCAATTCCACGGCGCGAGTTCGTCGATGCGGTTGATCTTGTGATCGGCAATGTGGGCCAGCACCCATGTCAGCCAGGCTTCCGGATCGATGCGGTTCATGCGGGCGGTTTCGATGAGGGAGTAGGCGATCGCGGCAGCCTTGCCACCACCTTCCGATCCCATGAAGAGATAATTCTTGCGCCCGAGAGTCAGCGGCCTGATTGACCGCTCACAGATGTTGTTGTCCAGCTCGAGTTGGCCGTTTTTCAGATAGGCCCGGGCTTTGGGCATGCGGCCGAGGGCGTAGCGAATGGC
>NZ_FZON01000101.1 GCF_900188425.1 Antarctobacter heliothermus | reverse complement strand
CGGTTCGAAAAGACCTACTTCTCTGATTACAAAGGCTATTACTTCTCCGGCGACGGCTGCCGCCGCGATGCGGACGGCGATTACTGGATCACCGGGCGGGTCGATGACGTGATCAACGTATCCGGTCACCGCATGGGCACGGCAGAGGTGGAATCCGCCCTTGTCGCCCACGAAAAGGTCGCCGAGGCCGCGGTGGTGGGCTATCCGCATGAGATCAAGGGCCAGGGCATCTACTGCTACGTCACCCTGATGAACGGCGTCGAGCCGACGGACGAGCTGCGCAAGGAGCTGCGCACCTGGGTGCGCACGGAAATCGGCCCCATTGCCTCGCCGGACCTGATCCAGTGGGCGCCGGGCCTGCCGAAAACCCGCTCCGGCAAGATCATGCGCCGCATCCTGCGCAAGATCGCCGAAAACGACTACGGCGCATTGGGCGACACCTCCACCCTCGCCGACCCCTCCGTCGTCGACGACCTCATCGACAACCGCATGAACAAGGCGTGAACTGACCACTACGCCTTAGTCAGCCGCCGAACTGTTCGGCGGCTGACGCGTTTCAAGCGGGCTCCGCTGCGTCAAACGGCGGGCCGAATGTCGAGACGCTGTTTACCAAAACGCGACGGTCTTGTGCGCTGCGCGTCTCCACGGCGGGTCGAACCGGCGCAAAAGGATTGCCAAGTGCGTGTCGGTGCCCGTGAAAACAATTGTGCTCTCTGCGTCGCACGGCCCTGCCCTGCCATCGCCGGGTTTTCTCCACAATTCGACCCAACCCGCTGCAAAACTGTGCCTCAGATGTTAATATGGCATCATGTGGGGGCGCTCTGGATGGAGCAGCCGCATGCAAACCAACTTTCCACCGACGCTCACCGCGCCGCAGGCCACCGGCCATCCGCAAGGGCTGCCGGGCGAGCAAAAGGAGTCTCACGCGCAAACCAAGGTCCAGCCGATCGCTGACGCCCGCAACCCAGAGGCGCGGCTCAATGACGGTCTTGCACCGACCAAATTCTGGCGCGCCGCCAATGGCCAGCCTGATCCATCGACCAATGCCCCGCCGCCGTCGATCATGCAGATCACCATCAGCCAGTTGCTGGACGCACAAAGCCCGGATTCTGACAACCGAGAGTCCCGCCCCACGACCGACGCCCAAACAGATGAGAGCCCCCCGACCCCGCGACCCTATGTGGATTCGGTCACGTCGAGGGACAGCCCCGCTGCAGACGATCAGACGGCAGAATCGAACGACGCGCGCAGGTCTGTCTTGAGCACCTTGCCGTAATTGTTCTTTGGCAATGCCGGCAGCATCACATAGGCCTTTGGCCGTTTGAAACGAGCGATCCGGTCGAGGCAATGCGCATCCAACGCGGCCTCGTCCAAAGCGGCGTCGCAGACGACAAAGGCCACAACCTCCTCCCCCCATTCGGGGTGGGGGCGTCCGACCACGGCGACTTCGGACACCAGCGGATGTTCCAGCAGCGCCTCTTCAACCTCGCGCGGGTAGATATTGGTCCCGCCCGAGATGATCAGATCCTTGGACCGGTCCTTCATCGTGACGTAGCCGTCCACATCCATCGCGCCCATGTCGCCGGTCCACAACCATCCGTCCTTCAGCGTTTTTGCCGTGGCCTCCGGGTTCTGCCAGTAGCCCGCCATCACGATGTCACCGCGCACGAGGATCTCTCCGACAGCATCGGTTGGCACGGTCTTGCCGTTTTCATCGGCGATGCGCACCTCGACCGCCGATTGCGCGCGCCCGACCGACCCCAGGCGCTGTCGCCAACGCGGATGGGTCCGGTCTGTCACATCATGGCGCGACAGCGCGGTTATGCCCATCGGGCACTCCCCCTGACCATAGATCTGCGCAAAGACCGGGCCGAAATGTTCCACAGCGTCGATGATGTCGGCATTGTACATCGGCCCTCCGGCGTAAACGATGGTGCGCAGGCCCGTGCCGGGGCGGCCCGCCTGTCTGGCCTGACCGGTCAGGCGCTGAACCATGGTAGGTGCCATGAACATGTGGACACTCCCGAAATGCGCGGCGAGGTCGAGTGTCTCCGCAACATCAAACCCGCCTGACGGGGGAAACACATGACGGGCCCCGGCGCGAACATGCATCATGTTGTAGATGCCCGCGCCATGGCTGAGCGGGGCAGCATACAGGGCGGCGTCTTTGGCACGGACAAGGTCACAGTCACACTGATAGCTCAGCGACATGGTCACCAGCATCCGGTGGGTGATGATCACGCCCTTTGGCCGGCCAGTGGTCCCGGAGGTGTAGAAAAGCCAAGCCAGATCATCCGGCGCGCGGTGGACAGGGCCGTCGCACGGAGGCGCGTCAAGCAGGGCTTGCCACCCCGCGCTGCCGGCCTCGATCACCTCTGTCGCAGTGACTACGGCAAGGTCCGGGGCCAGATCCGGTGTCGCGAAAACCTGCGTCGCGCCAGAGTTTGTCAGGATGAAATCTGCCTCACGCGGGTGGAGTTTGGCATTGATCGGGACGATGACAGCCCCTGCATACCATGCGCCATACTGGGCAATCAGATAGTCCGGAGTGTTCTTCATGAACAGCGCAACACGGTCGCCAGTCCTGATGCCCCGGGCGATCAACGCCCCTGCAAGGCGCAGCGCTGCGGCGTGAAACTGGCCGTAGTCCGCCACCGGATCGCGACCTAGAAACAATGCCGGTCGGTCAGGGGCAAGCTGCGCCGTGCGGGCAAGCCAGGTGGAAATGTTCATGGATGATCCTCCCCGAGACAGGATGCTATGCGCGGCATGGCGCGGCTGCAACACGGCGATGCACAGACTTGCCGCCGCCGCGTGGCTGGGTGCAGGACGTTCTAAACGGACACGACGCGACAGCCGACGCGCGCCGGAGCCTGTCGAAAGGTCCACGGCGGTCAGATAAAGCCACATCCCGAACCTGTGCGGCATCGCTTTTCCTTCGCCGCGCCTTAGCCTATAAGCTGCGCAGAACCCGCCGGTGTGACCGGTAACGGGCCGATGAACATGGCGAGGATGGCATGAGCGAGAAGAAGACCGAGGCAGATGTGGCCTTCATCAAGGCGCTGGCGGAACTCCTGCAGGAGAACGACCTGACAGAACTGGAAGTCATGCGCGAATATGGCGATGACGACAGCCTGCAAGTGCGCATAAGCCGCGTTGTCCCGGTAGCCGCTCAGGCCGTCGCCGCGCCCGCCCCGGTTGCACAGGCCGCGCCCGCAGCGATCCCCGCTGCTGCCGCCGCCCCCGAGATGCCCGAAGATCCGGCAGCCCATCCCGGTGCCGTGACGTCGCCCATGGTGGGCACGGTCTACATGCAGGCGGAGCCGGGGTCCGATCCGTTCATCAGCGTCGGCACCGCCGTCAAGGAAGGCGACACTTTGCTGATCGTCGAGGCGATGAAGACGATGAACCACATTCCGGCACCGCGCGCAGGCACCGTCAAGCGCATCCTCGTCGAGGATGGCGCCCCGGTCGAATACGGTGCCCCGCTTGTGATCCTTGAGTAAGCGCATGACCGACAAGATCCTTATTGCCAACCGAGGCGAAATCGCGCTGCGCGTCATTCGCGCCTGCCGGGAAATGGGCATTCCTTCGGTCGCGGTGCATTCCACCGCTGACGCCGACGCGATGCATGTCCGCATGGCGGACGAAACCATCTGTATCGGCCCCGCGCCCTCGAGCGACAGCTACCTGTCGATCCCGGCGATCATCTCGGCCTGCGAGGTGACCGGCGCGACGGCGATCCATCCCGGATACGGTTTTCTATCTGAGAACGCGCGGTTTGTGCAGATCGTCGAAGACCACGACATCACCTTTATCGGCCCGTCGGCGGAACACATCCGCACCATGGGCGACAAGATCACCGCCAAAGAGACAGCCAAGACCCTTGGCATTCCGGTTGTTCCGGGGTCCGAGGGCGGCGTCGGGTCTGTCGATGAGGCCAAGAAGATCGGCGCCTCCTTTGGCTATCCGGTCATCGTCAAGGCCACCGCCGGCGGCGGTGGGCGCGGCATGAAGGTCGCCCGCGACGAGGGTGAGATGGAGCGCGCCTATCTGACTGCGCGTTCTGAATCCAAGGCCGCCTTTGGCAACGACGAAGTCTATATCGAGAAGTACCTGCAACGCCCGCGCCACATCGAGATTCAGGTTTTTGGCGACGGTCAGGGCAATGGCGTGCATCTGGGCGAACGCGACTGTTCGTTGCAGCGCCGCCACCAAAAGGTCTTCGAAGAGGCCCCCGGCCCCTCGATCTCCCCAGAGGAACGCGCCCATATTGGCGGGATCTGCGCCAAGGCCATTTCAGAAATGGGCTATCGCGGCGCGGGCACAATCGAGTTCCTGTATGAAGACGGCGAGTTCTATTTCATCGAGATGAACACCCGCCTGCAGGTGGAACATCCCGTGACCGAGGCCATCTTTGGTGTCGACCTTGTGCGCGAGCAGATCCGCGTTGCCGCAGGCCATCCGCTGTCCTTTGCGCAGGACGATCTGAAGATCAACGGTCACGCCATCGAGGTGCGGATCAACGCGGAAAAGCTGCCGGAATTCCGGCCATCACCCGGCACGATCTCACATTTCCATGCGCCCGGCGGTCTGGGCGTGCGGATGGATTCCGCGCTGTACGACGGCTATCGCATCCCGCCCTACTACGACAGCCTGATTGCCAAGCTGATCGTACATGGGGCCGACCGGCCTGCGGCATTGGCGCGTCTGAACCGCGCGCTGGGAGAGCTGATCGTGGACGGCATCGACACGACCGTGCCGCTGTTCCACGCGCTTTTGCGCGAAAAGGACATCCACACCGGCGAATACAACATCCATTGGCTGGAAAAATGGCTGGAGGCAGGCGGGCTGGAGTGATCCAGCCTGCTGCGTGATCGTCCCGCGCTCCGGGTTGGGCACGCCTGCCCTCCCGGACTGCGGCGCGGTCGACAGGCGACCAGTCCGGTTTCGGTCTGGCCTTGCTCCTCGGCGCGAAAACACACATTGTTGGTCACCTTTTGCCAAATGATTTCGCACACCCCATGAGCGTTACCCCTGAACTGCTGTTGCACGCCTATCGGACCGGAATTTTTCCGATGGCCGAACGTCATGACGATCCGGAAATCTTCTGGGTCGATCCCCGGCGTCGGGGCATTCTGCCATTGGACGGGTTTCGCATCTCACGCAGTCTGGCCAAGAGGCTGCGCCGCGATGACTACAAGGTCACATTGAACGCCGATTTTTCCGGTGTGATCGACGGTTGTGCCGACCGCGATGAAACCTGGATCAATGCCGAAATCCGTGACCTGTATCATACACTGCACATCGAAGGCCGCGCCCACGCGATAGAGGTCTGGATGGCGGGCGAACTGGTCGGCGGTGTCTATGGCGTGACGGTTGGCGCGGCTTTTTGCGGCGAGTCGATGTTTTCGCGCCGCCGGGATGCGTCCAAGATCGCGCTGGCGTGGCTGATGGACCTTTTGCGGCGAACGGGATTCGCGCTGTTCGACACACAGTTTCTGACCCCGCATCTTGCAACCCTCGGCGGGATAGAGATCACCCGGCATGATTACCGTGCGCGGCTGTCCACCGCGCTGAAGACCGAGGCCGATATTCTGTCAGCGCCGCTTGCCCATGAGGGGGCCGAGGTCGTCGCCCGAAACGCGGCGGCTACTGCAACGGACTCCACGATCTCAGGTTAAAAACTGCGGCCAAAACGGCACCTTTTCACGGAAATCGATCCTGCCTCAGCCGCACAGCCCCTGTGCGGCTGCAAAAGTGAACTGAACGGTTTGAAATTCTCGCGGGAATCGCTATGTGCCGGAACCAACCGCCCATAGCCGTATCCGGAGACCGTCGATGCGTTCCCTCACCTTTGCCCTTGCTTGCTTTCTCGTTGCCTCTGCCGGATTTGCGCAGGAGGTGCCCAAGCCGGTCAAGCTGATGGAAATCAGTTCCAAGCCGACGCAGATCAAACGCCTGTTCTACGGGCAGGTCCAGGCTCTGCAAACTGTTGACCTGGCCTTTCAGGTGGCCGGTCAGATCGAGACTTTGGACGCCGACGAAGGCACCTATCTGAAAATGAACCAACAAATCGCCCAACTGGATCTGGACCGGTTTCGCCGTGCAATGGCGCAAGCCGAAGTCAACCTGACCAAGGCCCAGAGAGATGTGACCCGCCTCGAAAGCCTGCGCGGTCAAGCGGTGTCCGAGGTGTCGGTGAACGATGCTCAGACCCAGTTGAACCTTGCCGAGATCGCCTTTGAAGACGCGCAGGACAACCTTGAACACGCCACGCTGAACGCCCCCTTCGACGCATTGATCGCCCGTCGCCTGGTGGCCAATTTCACAACCGTCTCTGCGGGAACGCCTGTCGTGCGGCTGCATGACGTGTCTGAGCTGCGGGTGGACATCGAAGTGCCCGAAGTGCTGTTCCGCCAAGCTGGCGGTTCGGACACGGTGACGTTCAGCGCCCAATTGCCCGGTGACCCGACCAGCTATCCGCTGACCATGCGGGAATTCGAGACCGAGACCAGCTCGGTTGGCCAGACCTATACGTTGACGCTGAGCTTTGACGACCCGCCGGGCGATTTTGTCTTTCCCGGTGCCTCGGTGACGGTGTTTGCCATGGCCAGCACGAACGGCAGCGCTGGCGTTGTTCTGCCGGAAACCGCTCTGATCTATGCCCCGGACGGGTCCGCGGCGGTCATGGTCTACAAGGACGGCACCGTGCGCCGCACACCGGTCCAGATCGAGATACGCACAGACGGGCGCACCTACCTCAAGGAGGGGCTCGACGACGGCACCCAGATCATGCTGACCGGCGCGGCGCTGGTCACGGACGGCCAAACCGTACGCCCCTTTACCCGCGTCGGAGAATAAACCCATGTCCATCGCGCGTGCCTCCATCGACAAGGCGCTGATCACCTGGCTCTTGATGCTGATTTGCCTGCTGGGCGGCGTCTGGGGTTTTGCCACCATCGGGCGGCTCGAAGATCCGGCCTTTACCATCAAGAACGCCATCATCATCACCCAATACCCCGGCGCCACCGCCGAACAGGTCGCCCGCGAGGTGAGTGAGCCGATCGAATCCGAGATCCAGAAGATGGGTGAGATCGATTTCATCACCTCATCGAACAAACCCGGCGTCAGCCGCATCTCGGTCAATATCGAATCGACCTTTGACGGCACGGAACTGCCAGCAATCTGGACCAAGCTGCGCAACCGGGTGCAGGACGCCCAACGCAGTCTTCCCGCAGAGGCCGGCACGCCTATCGTCAACGACAATTTCGGCGATGTGTACGGTGTGTTCTACGCGGTAACTGCGCCGGGCTTTACCGACGCGGAAACCCATGAACCCGGCTTATTCATCCAAATCAGGGGAAATAGCTGGCGTGCCCGCGAAAGCTTTGTAGAATCAAGCTGCTAGACAAAATCCGACAGCAGCCATCGGAGCACGCCATGGGTGAAACGCTACAGCCGGTCGCCACGAGCTTCAACAGGTCCCTGCGCGTCGAAAGCCGTGCCGAGCGGCTGACCGGTGATGCCGGTGCCGTGGTGCTGCGCGAGATCATGGAGCGCAGCGGCATCGTCGAATGGATGGTCCCGCAGCTGACCGATCCGCGGCGTCAGGAAGATGTCGTCCATGACCTCGGCTCGCTCATCCGGACCAGCGTGCTGCTCGCCGC
>NZ_FZON01000089.1 GCF_900188425.1 Antarctobacter heliothermus | reverse complement strand
GAGGCCATTCGCTACGCCCTCGGCCGCATGCCCAAAGCCCGGGCCTATCTGAAAAACGGCCAACTCGAGCTGGACAACAACATCTGTGAGCGGTCAATCAGGCCGCTGACTCTCGGGCGCAAGAATTATCTCTTCATGGGATCGGAAGGTGGTGGCAAGGCTGCCGCGATCGCCTACTCCCTCATCGAAACCGCCCGCATGAACCGCATCGATCCGGAAGCCTGGCTGACATGGGTGCTGGCCCACATTGCCGATCACAAGATCAACCGCATCGACGAACTCGCGCCGTGGAATTGGCAGCCACGTTGAATGTCAACGGCGGTCACGCCGGACGGATACGAATGTCGGCGTCTGTTGCGGTGTCGATCATCAAAAAGGCCTCCTGGCGATGCGCCGGAGGCCTTAGATCAGTTCAGATGTCACCCCCGGCTAAAACGGGGGATTTGCGCGCGGGCCCCGAGGTCAGGCGCGCTCTGTATATTCCATGGTTTCGGTATTCACGACGACGTCTTCGTCCTGCCCGACAAAGGGCGGCACCGTGATGCGCACACCATTGTCCAGAACGGCGGGCTTGAAGCTGTTGGCAGCGGTCTGGCCTTTGACCACCGGCTCTGTCTCGACGATCTTGCAGATCACCTTTTGCGGCAGCGTGGCGTTCAGCGCCTCTGTGTCGTGGAATTCCACGACGATGGTCATGCCGTCCTGAAGGAAGGGGCGGCGTTCGCCCAGGATGTCGGCGGGCAGTTCGACCTGGTCAAAGGTTTCCGTGTCCATGAAGGTCAGCATGCCGTCGGTCTCGAACAGGAACTGCATGTCCTTTTGTTCGAGGCGGACGCGCTCGACCTTGTCGGCACTGCGGAACCGTTCGTTCAGTTTGGACCCGTTGCGCAGGTTTTTCATTTCGACCTGGGCAAAGGCGCCGCCCTTGCCGGGCTTCACATGGTCGACCTTTACGGCGACCCAGAGACCGTCGTTATGCTCCAGCACGTTACCGGGGCGAATTTCGTTACCGTTGATCTTTGGCATGGGGCAAAACCGTGGCAAAAGGTTGATGAATGATTGACGGTCCCTATATCTGGCGTTCAACCATCATGCAAGGCAACGTATCTCGTGCTGCACTCGCAGAATGTCATGCAAATTTTGCATAGGTGGTATGCAGCATCGGGGTATCCGAATCGATACGAATGCGCCATAACACGCGTCACGCCTAAAAACGCAAGAGCAATAATCAAAGGTCGAAACATGAAGGATTTCGTTGACAGCACCGCGTTCAACGCTGAGCAGGGTAACCGCGCTCGCAAACTGTTTGCGGCTGTGGTGCTGGCTGCCCTCGACGATGCAATCGCCGACGACAAGAAGTATGGAAATGGCCCTGAGCAGATCGCCCGCTGGGCGCGGTCCCGCGATGGCCGCGAAGTGTTGAGCTGTGCCGGCATCGACCCCAATGAGCGTGTCGTGTCCGGCCTGATGGATTTCGTATCGAAAGGGGTTCGCACCTCTGTCGCGCTGTCGCGCGAAGAAAGCGAACGCCGCAACGCCGCTCAACAAGCCGAAGCCGCCTGACCATTCTTCGACCAGACTTGAAAATGCGCGCCCTTCACGGGCGCGTTTTTTTCTTTTTCGGGGGGTGGTTTATGGTCCGGCGTTCCCACGCCGGACGGGGATCAGTCCAGATCCTTGCTCATCAGAACGCGGTGGATCTCACGCCGCACCAGCTTGCGCACATTGCGGGTGATCCGCTCCCCCAATGCGCCCTGAAGTTCTTGTCGCACGATCTCTGACACGACGGCCTGCAAGGCCTCTTCGCTGAGTTCGGTCACCGCCGCCTGCTCTGGTTGCACCTCTTGCACAGGATCGGATTGCGGGGTGGCCCCCGGCGCGTGGTCTTCCCAATCCAGCGCCTCTGTCGGGGCGTGGCGGACAAAGGCCGGGCGCGCATTGCCGGGCACGGCGCTGGCGTCATTGGCAGGCTCATCGGGACTGCCGGCTTCGGGGCTGGGGGTTTCGGGGCTGAGGGCTTCGGCACCGGCGAGGGCGTCGTCAGGCACCTCTGTCATCATATCCGACGACAGATGATCGGGCGCATCGGTTCCGGTGTCGGGATCGTCCTCGGCGACCATGGCTGCCTCCGCCACGGCAGCGACAGCCGCCTGCAAAGCAGCGTCACCACCCTCAGCAAGCGGCGGCGCCGAATCCGGGCCATCAACCGCCTCTGGCGCGTCAACGTCGGGATCAGCCAACGAGTCGACACCGGGCTGCGGCGTCTCCAACGGATCACCGATGGGGTCAGAGGCCGACGGTGTGGGGGTCCAATCCTTTGATTGACGCTCCAGCATCAATTCCAGCGCGGCAATCTTGCGGTCAAGTTCCGTATCCGGCGCAATGTCGACATCAACCGCGAGATCAGTGGCGGAGAGGTCAGCCTGTACATCAGGGTCGTCTGCCGTATCCAGCGAGTCATCGATGCCAGCCACCTGATCCGGGACCAGGATTTCCGTCAGACTGGCGCGAAGGGCGGCGATCTGACCCGCCTCGGCGGCGTCTTCGGTCGTCTCTTTGGTGGTCTCTTTGGTAATCTCTGTGATGCCATCATGGCGCACCACGCCATCCTGAGGGTCATCCTGAGGGTCATTGGCGACTACCGCTGCGTCAATTGACGCAATGTCACTTTTGGACAGGTCCGCATCCCTGTGCAGATCATCAGACACCGTGGCCAGCGGCTCGGCGCCCTCAGGGCGGGTGTCTGCCGTATCTGCCATGACGGTCGCAGCATCTTCGGCGCTGTCCTCAGCGCCCAGAACGAGGGTGGTGCAGGGATCGGCCCCTGCCACAGGGCTGGCAGCCTCTGCCGCAGGCGGCGTATGCGCGACGGGCGCTACAGAGGGTTCCGACAAGACCATGGGGGCCTGCCGTTCACGCCCCTTGCCAGAGACGTTTACCGGCGGCTCATCCGCATCGGGCACACGCAGCGCTGGCGACAGGACAAGTCGTTCGGGAACGGCCCTCTGCGCGCCGCGCGGTGCGCGGTCAACTTCGGACACCAGCCGACGGATCGACGACAGGACGTCCTCTATTTCGACGTTTGTAACGGGTTCTGACATTGTTCTTGCCACTCTTGCCTCGGGAAAGAGTGTACCCGCAAAACAGGCCCTCGCACAACAGACGCAGACAAAACTACTCTTTTCCCAGCGCCTTCAGGACACGGTCCAGTTCAGCGCCTTGTTTTGAGCGGGCGCGCGGCGCGGTCTTGACCATGTTGTAATAGGCAGCCGGATCAAACGACGGCACGTTCAGGTGCAGCGCCGTGGCGGTCAGCAGACCCAGCGAGGACAGCACCTGATAGGACGCGATGGCCTCATCGACCTGCGCCGAAATCAGGCTGGCGCGGGCGTCCAGCAGTTCCTGTTCGGCATCCAGCACGTCCAGTGTGGTGCGCGCGCCCAGCTTGGCCTCTTCGCGGACCCCCTGAAACGCGACGGTGGCTGCGCGGACCTGTTCCTCGAACGAGGTGCGGTTGGCCTGGGAAACTCGCAGGTTGGCATAGGCCTGGCCGACGTTCTGCTCGATCTCGCGCAGCACGACATGCAGTCGGCCCCGCGCCGCATCCCGGTTGGCAAGCGATTTGCGCACCGCCGAATCCAGCGCACCGCCGGAATAGATCGGCCCACTTGCGCCCAGTGTGATCGATCCACCGCGCGAAAAGTCGCCATCGTTAAAGTCCTCGGTCACGCCATAGGAGCCCTGCAAGGAAACCGTCGGCTTTTTTGCGCCTTCTGCGATTAGGATGGTCAGTTCCGCAGCGGTCACACTGTGTTGTTGGGCCGTCAGATCCGGGTGCTGGCGCAGCGCCTGACGTTTGGCGTCGGCGACGCTGCTGGGCAACTTTGGCAGCGAACGCGGGTTGATCAGATTGCGCGGCGGCTTGCCGACGGCGGCAAGATACTCTTCTCCCGCCACAAGCAGATCGCCCTGTGCCGCCGCCAAGGCAGCGCGTGCAGCGGCCAGCCGCGCCTCTGCAAGGGCCACATCGGTGCGGGTCACTTCACCAACCTCAAAGCGGTCGCGCGCGGCGCGCACCTCTTGCTGGATCACCCGAACGTTGTTTTCGCGCAGGCCGACGGTTTCGGAATACCGGCGAATGTTCATAAAGGCCCCAACCGCGCGCAACAGCACCTGCTGTTCAACCGCGATCAGCCCAGCCCGCGTGGCCAGCACCTGTTCCTTCGTCGCCTCAAGCGCCAGCTTGTTGCGGCCACCCGCGTACAGCACGATTTCCGCGATCAGGTTGATGCTGGCATCGTTGGTGATGCTGCCGCCCTGAACAAACCGCCCGGCAGAGGTACTGAAACTGCCCGAACGGCCATAGGTGCGCTGCACATCGCCTGACCATCGAAGAACCGGCCGCAGCTCTGCCAACGCCTGCGCCACGTCCTCGTCGGCGGCGCGCAGCGTGGCGCGGTTCTGTTCCAGCAGGCCACTGTTGAGATACGCGGCCTCCAGCGCCTCGGCCAGCGTATCGGCCGAAACGGGCGACACGGCCGCAAGCACGAGAACGAAACCAACTGCGCCGCGCGCCATGTTTTTGCGAATCCTGCCCAGCACCGGCTTTCCAATCATTCCGTTTACCCGCGGATGCCCACACTCTGATCAGAGAGCGAACGCAGCCTTTTTCTCAAACCCT
Source organism: Antarctobacter heliothermus (assembly GCF_900188425.1). Taxonomy (GTDB): domain Bacteria; phylum Pseudomonadota; class Alphaproteobacteria; order Rhodobacterales; family Rhodobacteraceae; genus Antarctobacter; species Antarctobacter heliothermus. The sequence continues at coordinate 7,396 of NZ_FZON01000089.1, read as the reverse complement.
GTGACCACCGGGGCCGTCCCGTTGAAGGCATACCGCCAGGAGATCTTGCCATCCCGCTTGTGGCCGATCCGAACGGTGCCCAGAGCGTTTTCCATAAAGATCACCGCAATGCGTCCGCCATCCTTGAGCTGTGCTACAAGGTCATCGGGCAGCACCTCGACGCCGCCCTCGACAAGGATCGCGTCATAAGGGCCATGTTCCTTTGCGCCTTCGGTCAACGGCCCCATGTGCAGCACGACGTTGTCGGCGTGATGCTCACTGAGCAGCGACTGAGCCTCTTCGGCCAGCGTCTCATCCGACTCGACCGCGACAACCGCCTCGGCAATGCGCGCGATCACGGCAGAGGAATACCCCAGCCCGGCGCCCACATCGAGCACCAGGTCACTGTTGGTGAGGTTGAGCGCGTCCAGCATCTTGGCAAAGACACGCGGATCCAGAAGCACCCTGCCCTCTCCGAGGTCGACATCCTCGCTGGCATAGGCAGCCTCGACCTTGTCACGGGGGACAAACGCCTCTCGCGGAATATCGAGCATGGCGTCGATGATAGGAAATTCGGTAACATCCGACGGGCGCACCTGCGTGTCGACCATCATCCGGCGGCGTGTAGTAAAGTCAGTCATGTACTAAACTCTTCTGTTCAGAACCTGTGATGGGGTTTGTGCCACACCTGCTGCGCGGCGGCAATGACCCAAGCCATCAAACTTGGCGAATGTGACCGTGCGGCCCGACTGGCGGCGCCAGAGATATCTGCTTGACGGAAGCGGCAGTTGCGCCTAATCAGACCGCCACTCTGGCGAGTTGGCGGAGTGGTTACGCAGCGGATTGCAAATCCGTGTACACCGGTTCGATTCCGGTACTCGCCTCCAATATTTTCAATGACTTGCGTCATGTCGTGTCTCCACTGGCTCGATTTTTGAAACAGGCGTTGAAACTTTCACGTTTCCTTCCTGTTCTGTTCAAAACGGTTTCTGGCGTCCTGCGCCCGTGTTGCGAGTTCCTTTTGCCTGATCTGACCTCCGTATTTTTTGAGCATCTCTACGCCGGAATGACCGGTGACGGCTTTCACCATCTCGTCGTCGCATCCGGCTTGATAAAGTTCGATAGTCGCGTTTTTGCGCAGCCCATGAGTGACGTACTTGGCCGCCTCGGGATGCTGCATCGCTGCCTTCACCTTGCGCATTTCCTCGGCAACCGTCCGATAGCGCACTGGGTGTCCGCTCTTGTCGGTGATGACCGTTAGGCCCTTTTTTTTCGACCGCGCCCAGGTGCGCCTTGAGACGGTCTGTTAGGGGTATCCACAACGGCTTGTCTGTCTTGCCTTGGGTGAAGCCATATGCCCCGTCTTTGATATGGTCCCAGCGGATTTTCAGAACGTCCCCGATCCGCTGGCCAGTGCCAATGCACAGTTCATATACCAATCGCGCGCGTGGCGTTGCCACGACTTCAAATTCAGCACGCACATCATCGGGCCACGGCTCCCAACCTTTGCTTTCCTGCTTAAAGAGCGGTATGCTCTTGGCCGGGTTGCCATGCTCCTTCTTGAGGAAGCCGATCAAGCAAGCGTGGTTCAGCAGGATCACCATCACCTGCACCAGATAGTTGGCCTGACGCCGCCGATCCGCATTGGGCATTTGCAGCTCATTGAATCGCCCCGGGTCTGTCGGAGACCTATAGCTTCCTTTCACGCGTCCATATCGAGCACGTCGCACTGTGCATAGAAGTTCTCTTCGGCCTATGCGGGGGGTATCTGCAGACAGCTACAGCCTACGGCCCCGAGAGATAGTCGGCGGAGACGTATCCGGTGATGCCGGGCGCTTTGGCGAGCGAGACTCGGCACCAGAGTTGGCCCATCTCGGTCGCGCAGTCGCGGCGCACCAGTTCGGTGCCGTCAGGCAAACCCAGCATGACTTTGTAGCCAAGGCTTGGTCCGTGCCGCAGCTTCAACAACTCGTCCGGCCCGGTGCCTTTGACCACCATGTGGGTTCCTGGGCTGCCGCTGCAACTGGCGACAAGGACAAGCGCGAGTAAGGATATGACTAGGGGACGGTTCATGATCTGGCCTCTGCGTTTTCTCTCCGTCTCACCTGAATTTCCTCTCAAAGCAAGGTGCTGGTGCGGAAGCACGGGTTAGAGGCGGCTGCTCCCGCCTTCAATCACGTCAGCAGGCTCCTCACGGCAGACAACGGCGGAAGCTCTCGATCGACTGCTCAAACAGGTTATAATCGAAGGTGTTGCGACGATCGGATCGTATCCCTCTGGCTCGCAATCTCGGTCATCAACCGATTTGCGCAACAGATTCGGTGCTATCTGTACTTGAAACACAGTTGTGGTCAGAAAGTTGCTGATCAGGATTTCGCAGACAGCAACGTGGGCCAATCCGGTAAATTTTGACCGCAGCCAAGGCAGACTTCAAGTGCTAGGACCTGCCTTTCTTCAGCCTGTCCAGCCAGGCACTTGCCGCAGCCCAAACATGCATTTCGATCTCCTCGGCCTGAGCCTTCATGCGCCGATAGGTTTTCCAGTGCATTGTGCGGGGCTTTTCAGGGAACCGCCCGACGAGCCCACTTTCAGTTTGCCCCAGCCGTTTCCGGATCTTTTCTGCCTTGTGGATCATGCGATCGTGGGGCGACTTATGCTCGCTTTTGTAACGCCCTCTTATGCAGACACGGCAGCCCCAGAGTGGGCTCGCTCCCCTTCGATAGATGACCGCGCAACGGCGGTCACACGACGGGCACATGAACCATTGCCGACGGCCTCCGAAGTTCGTTGCTGTCCAAGTCGTCATGATGCGCTCCCCCTCGAAGTGAATAACCTGGGGGAGCGGGTGAGCGGCCTTAGGTAGCTTTCGAATGTCTATCTGCTCAGTTTGTTCACAAATCATATGCAAGCCTAGTATTTTGTTGTGCATGGGTGGATATCTGACTGGCTTTGGGTCAGCGCGTCCCACTCTGCGCTGGCCCCTTCTGCTTGGGGGATGGAAAACTCGCAGTTTTCCCCGTCCCAGTTCAACTCCTCATGGCCGCGTGGCTGCGTGGTTCGAACGGGGTGACGAAAAAGCGACGCCTGCCAATCTCGTCGAATAAAATATGGGTTCCAGTCGCAAACGTGGTTGTTGCCCAATTGACCATGCCTTTCGTGGTCGTGATTTTGTTGTCTGTCGTCACTTATCTCTCCTTTACTGGCACGGGTAACTTGCAACGGAAGCCTAGACCTGTGGTCCACACAACAGCTCCTTATCGATGCCCGTTGCTCAGGGCGGATCGTCGTCGTTTTCCCACCGCCTGGTGTTGCCGTTCCAGACCTTTCCTCGTGGACCATGGCGCTCCCAACTGGATAGGTTGCGCCATGCTTCCAGACTGACGACGCGGCCCGTCCACGGCAGTGGCCTGCCACCCGTCGAACTGCCATGATGGAAAGGACTTACCGCCTGAAATGATGGTTCGAGGGCCTTGGGGGTGAGTGACCGAGGGCTTGGGCTGTCGGACACCTTCGATTGCGATTCACGCGGTTTCTGCGATTTTGTGTTTGTGGATTCGCGGGGATCGCAGGAATCGCAAGAGGATGCGGTTTCGTTCAGGATTTCAGCCAACGCGGCTTGTACGTCAAACAGAATGGAGAGGTTTCACGATGTGATAGGTTTCGTTGCGCATCTTGCCGCGCACCTCACCCCCTTCGGGAAGGCGGGAAAGCCATCCGGCCTTCACGAGCAGTTCCAGTGGTTTTGTTAGCTTCGCCCGTTCTCGCAAAGCGTTTGGTCCCTTGTTCAGAATGTCGCTCGGCAAGACGACATCATGCGGCCAGCTGTCCAGCAGCCAGAGCCGCAATTGTTCAGCCTTTGCGGTTTCCTCAGTCATAAGCCCAGTCTCGGCCAACCGCTGTGCCTCACCCAGATAGAAATGCGCGAGTGTCACCCCCCAGCTCATCGCTTGCAGCGACACTTCGAAGGCGTCAAGGCCACCCCACAGGGTTAGAACCCCGGCAATCCGCGCAGCCTGTTCCGCTGCCTTGCTGGCGTAGGCGCGCACATGCTCCATTTGGTGACCCGGCCGCTGCGCTTTTTCCACGACCAGATAAAAGCGCCAGAGCAACTCCCGTGCATCATCAGACAGAGACATGCGTGGCGGAGCAAGCTCTTGCGGATTGTCACTAGTCGGCATGGGGGTCCGCAATATGAGGGAAAGCCGAGCCACGAAATCGGAGACCGACTTTTCACTGGCGGGCTCGCACCCGCGCTGCAAACGTGTGCCGATTGCACTTGGCGGGCTTTGTTGCACAAATCACGCTGGGGATTCACTCTATGAATCCAGCGTGATAGCCGGGGTGCATGAGCAGTTGGGCCCTTACGAAGTACAAGATCAGGAACTGGCTTTCGTACAACACAGCACTGAAGCAACGCGGATCGCTGTCGATTTGGTTTGATCCGGAGATGGTCTGGACGCCGCCGCCAACGGGCCAGCGTGGGCGGCAGCGACAATTCAGCGAAGCTGCGATCCAGACCTGCCTGACCCTAAAGGTGCTGTTTGGCATGCCGCTCCGGCAGGCGACGGGGTTCGTCGAGAGCTTGCTGCGGCTGGTTGGGCTGGATTGGACCGTTCCGGATTTCAGCACCTTGTGCCGCCGCCAGAAGACACTGAACGTGAACCTGCCCTATCGCGGGAGCACCGGCCCGCTAAACCTCTTGATCCCCTCTCGTGACATTGCTGCGCAATGCACTGCCGGGCAGTGGACAGCACAGGTATCAAGGCAGAGGGCGAAGTCGAGTGGAACGCCCGCAAACACGGCGGCCCTAAACGCCGAATGTGGCGTAAGATACACATAGGGATCGACGAGGAGACGCTGGAAGTGCGGGCGGTCGAGGTCACCACCAGCAATGTCGGTGATGCGCCCATGTTGCCAGAATTGCTTGACCAAATCCCGCCCGATCAGGCCGTCGGATCAGTGACTGCAGATGGGGCCTACGACACCCGAAAATGTCACGACGCGATTGCCGCCCGCGGCGCTCATGCCGTCATCCCTCCACGGAAGAATGCAAAACCGTGGAAACCCACGAGCACCGGGGCCATCGCCCGAAACGAGGCCGTCAATGCCTCGCGATACCTCGGTCGGGCTATCTGGCGGCGATGGAGCGGATATCACCGCCGGAGCCGGGTCGAGACCAAACCTCTCGGGATCATGCTGCACATAACCCTGCCGGTCAGCGGATGCATTGCGTGAAGTTGCTGGGGCAAAGCCTCATGGCGCGGGACTTCGACCGCCAGGTCGCAGAGATCCAAGCCCGCGCTGCCGTGCTCAATCGCTACACCGCGCTTGGCATACCCATCACAGAGGCCGTACGATAAGTCTGTCCGGGGAAAGGGGTAGTCCGAACAAACCCCGATTTGTGCAACAAAGCCCCTTCCAGAGGCCCGGGACCGCCCTCTCGCCAATTTCTGCCGGACATTCGCTGTTCATCAACGCATCCGCGACGAAGGACTTGCCGCGGCTCCAGACGCGCTCCCGGGGGAGACGAAGGGCCTTGATCTTAAACTCCTTGCTGGATGCCCTTCCCTTCATCTGATGTCTCCAGGGTCGTGGTCACATTCTTATCTTCTTGTCCACAAAACCGTCCGCAGGCCAGGACGTGAACAATTAAAACTGATCCGGCGACGGTTCCACACGTGCGAGCTGATCAACTAACTCATCCATTCGCTTTGCAAATCACAATTTCTCGGTCAGTTCCGGCACGGCCTGGAACAGGTCCGCGACAAGGCCGTAGTCGGCGACCTGAAAGATCGGAGCCTCTTCGTCCTTGTTTATTGCAACGATGACCTTGCTGTCCTTCATGCCGGCCAGGTGCTGGATCGCACCCGAAATGCCGACCGCGACATACAGATCGGGGGCCACAACCTTGCCGGTTTGACCAACCTGCCAGTCATTCGGCGCAAATCCCGAATCGACCGCCGCACGTGACGCGCCAACGGCCGCGCCCAGTTTGTCGGCCAGTTTCTCGATCAGGGCGAAATCGTCCTGGCTGCCGACACCGCGCCCGCCGGACACAACGATGCCCGCTGAGGTCAGCTCGGGGCGGTCGCTGGCCGCGACTTTGTCCTCGACCCATTCGGACAGGGCGGGGTTTTCGCCGGTGGCGATGTCCTCGACCGCAGCAGAGCCGCCAGTGGGGGCCGCGTCAAAGGTCGAGGTGCGGAAGGTGATGACCTTTTTCGCGTCCTTCGATTTCACGGTCTGGATGGCGTTGCCGGCGTAGATCGGGCGTTCGAACGTGTCGGCGTCCACCACAGCGGTCACATCGGTCAACACCATGACGTCCAACAGCGCGGCGACGCGCGGCAGGATGTTCTTGGCGTCGGTGGTCGCGGGGGCGACGATGTGGCTGTAATCCCCCGCCAGCGACGCGATCAGCGCAGAGACAGGCTCTGCCAGACGGTGACCGTACAGGTCATCCTCGGCCAGCAGTACCTTTGACACGCCCTCGATGGTGGCGGCCTCGGCGGCGGCATCCTTGGCCGACGCACCCGCAGCCAGCACGGTCACCTCGCCCAGCGCCTGCGCAGCGGCGACGGTCTTGGCGGTGGCATCCATTGCCAGCGCGCCGTCAGTAATTTCGGCAATCAGCAGAACGGCCATCAGATGATCCCCTTTTCCTTGAGCTTCGCCACCAGTTCATCGACAGAGCCGACGATTTCGCCAGCCGCACGGGCCGCCGGTTCCCCGGTCTTGACGATTTCCAGACGCGGCGTGACATCGACACCCAGATCGGCGGCGGTCTTTTCGTCCAGCGGCTTTTTCTTGGCCTTCATGATGTTCGGCAAAGAGGCATAACGCGGCTCATTCAGGCGCAGGTCGGTCGAGATGATGGTCGGCATCTTGACCTTGATGGTCTGCAACCCACCGTCGACCTCACGAGTGACGACGGCATGATCGCCCTCGACGTCGACCTTGTTGGCGTACATGGCCTGCGACCAGCCCAGCAGGGCCGACAGCATCTGGCCGGTGGCGCCGAGGTCGTTGTCGATCGCCTGCTTGCCGCACAGCACAAGGCCCGGCTGTTCGTCTTCGACGATCTTGGCCAGGATCTTGGCGACGGCCAGCGGCTCGATGTCGGTGTGAACGTCATCAGCGGCGACCACGAGGATGGCGCGGTCAGCGCCCATGGCCAGCGCGGTGCGCAGGGTTTCCTGGCTTTGCTTGACCCCGATGGAGACCGCGATGACCTCATCGGCCTTGCCGGCCTCCTTGAGGCGAATGGCCTCTTCGACGGCGATTTCGTCAAACGGGTTCATCGACATCTTCACGTTTGCCAGATCGACACCCGATCCGTCCGCTTTCACGCGAACTTTCACGTTGTAGTCGATCACGCGCTTGACCGGTACCAGGACCTTCATCTGCGTGTCTCTCC
>NZ_FZON01000094.1 GCF_900188425.1 Antarctobacter heliothermus | reverse complement strand
AGTCGAGGCCGACCAGGCTCAGTAGGCTTTCAACGAACCCGGTCGTCTGCCGGAGCGCCATGCCGAAAAGGACTTTCATCGTCAGGCATGCCTGGATCGCGGCGTCGCTATAGAGCGGCTGCCGGCCTCGCTTGCCGGTCGGCGGTGGCACCCAGACCATGTCCGGGTCGAACCAGATCGTCAGGGAGCCGCGCTGCTTCAGCGCTTCGTTGTAGGCCGGCCAGTTCTTGGTCTTGTAGCTCGGCGGGATCGGTCTGCTCATGCAGGACAGCTACCACGCTGGATTCACGAGATGAATCCCTCAACCAGCCTTTGCGCAACAAAGCCCCGCGCATTCAAAAAGACGTACGGTGCGCGATCTTTTTCTGGATCGCTTCTTGGGTTATTGTTGTAAACGGTATGTGTGTTCGAGCGCAACTCAACCATTAATGCCGAAGGTTGAGCGAGCAAAAGCTGCCTGTCAACGACAGCGCACCCCCTCACCCAGTGGGCACGCGGAACCTGCTTCGCAGAACCCGCTGCCGCCCACCCGCCCGGTAAAATGGACGATTACTCGTCCATTTTCAGGGCGGAAATAAACGCCTCTTGCGGGATCTCGACCTTGCCGAACTGGCGCATCTTCTTCTTGCCCGCCTTCTGCTTTTCCAGCAGCTTTTTCTTCCGGGTCGCGTCGCCGCCGTAGCATTTGGCCGTGACGTCTTTGCGCAGCGCCGACAGGGTTTCGCGGGCGATGACCTTGCCGCCGATGGCCGCCTGTATCGGGATCTTGAACATCTGGCGCGGGATCAGGTCCTTGAGCTTGGCGCACATGGCGCGGCCGCGCATGTCGGCGCGGTCACGGTGAACCATGGTGGACAGCGCGTCGACGGGCTCATCGTTCACGAGGATCTGCATTTTGACGAGGTTGTCCTCGCGGTAGCTGTCCATCTGGTAATCGAAGGAGGCATAGCCCTTGGTCACCGATTTCAGCCGGTCGTGGAAGTCAAAGACCACCTCGTTCAGCGGCAGGTCATAGACCACCATCGCGCGGTTGCCGACATAGGTCAGGTCCAGCTGGATGCCGCGGCGATCCTGGCACAGCTTCAGCACGTCACCCAGATAGTCGTCGGGCACGAGGATCGTCGCCTTGATGCGCGGCTCTTCGAGATGGTCGACCTTGGACATGTCGGGCATGTCGGCGGGGTTGTGCAACTCTAGCACAGAGCCGTCCTTCATGAAGATGTGATAGATCACTGAGGGCGCGGTTGTGATCAGCTCGATGTTGTATTCGCGCTCAATGCGGTCGCGGATGACCTCGAGGTGCAGCAGGCCCAGAAAGCCGCAGCGGAAGCCAAAGCCGAGGGCGGCGGATGTTTCCATCTCAAAGCTGAAGGAGGCGTCGTTGAGGGCGAGTTTCTCGATGGAGTCCCGCAGGTCTTCGAATTCGGCGGCGTCGACCGGGAAGAGGCCGCAGAAGACCACCGGGATAGAGGGTTTGAAGCCGGGCAGGGGCGTTTCGCAGGGGCGCTTTTCATGGGTGATGGTGTCGCCGACCTTGGTGTCGCGGACCTGCTTGATGGAGCCGGTGAAAAAGCCGATCTCGCCGGGGCCGAGTTCCTTGACGTCCTGCATGGCGGGGCGGAAGACGCCGAGCTTGTCGACGCCGTATTTGCCGCCCGTGCGCATCATGCGGATGTTGTCGCCCTTTTTCAGGGTGCCGTCCATGATGCGGACAAGGACCACGACGCCAAGGTAGGGGTCGTACCAGCTGTCCACCAGCATTGCCTTGAGCGGGGCATCGGGATCGCCGGAATGGGGAGGCGGCAGGCGCTTGACGATGGCCTCGAGCACGTCGGGGATGCCGACGCCGGTCTTGGCGGAGATCAGGCAGGCGTTGGAGGCGTCGATGCCGATGACGTCCTCGATCTGTTCGGCGATGCGTTCGGGTTCGGCGGCGGGCAGGTCGATCTTGTTGAGAACTGTGACGATCTCATGGTCGGCGTCGATGGCGGTGTAGACGTTCGCCAGCGTCTGCGCCTCGACCCCCTGTGTGGCGTCCACGACCAGCAAGGAGCCCTCAACCGCGCGCATGGAGCGGGAGACCTCATAGGCGAAATCGACGTGTCCGGGGGTGTCTATGAGGTTGAGGATATAGGTGTGGCCGTCCTGCGCCGGGTAATCGATGCGGACGGTGTTGGCCTTGATGGTGATGCCGCGTTCGCGCTCGATATCCATAGCGTCCAGCATCTGGGCCTTCATGTCGCGTTCGGCGACAGTGCCGGTCAACTGGATCAGCCGGTCGGCCAGGGTGGATTTCCCGTGGTCGATGTGGGCGACGATGGAGAAGTTGCGGATGCGGGACAGGGGTGTGCTCATGTCCTGCGATATGCTGTGGATGAGGAGTTTGGTCAAGGTGGCAAGTTGTTGACAAAGCGCTGGGGGCCAAGATGATGACGAAATGGAGTTTCGGGCTGCTCTTTCAGTTTTGGCATTGGTCGTAGCAGTCCTTAGCGGATGTCTGTACGCGCTGATGCGCTATGAGATTGCAGGACCGGTCCTGTTGGTGCCTCTGGTCGCCTTGGTTGCATGTATGCTGGCGGCTATCTTGGTCATATGGACGGACCGTCGACAGGATTGGCTGAAGGGCCACCTGAAAAGGCGAACTTACAACCAGGTTTACCTGGCTCTCATGAAGCCCCGGCTGGCGCGTCTACTGGCCTGGACGGGTGGAACCATGCCCAAGGGGAGGGATGATCGATCTGTACTCACAGTCGTGCGCGACACACTGACAGCGCGGTTGTATGATCGCGCGTTGCTGTTGGCTGTGGCCTATCCGTTTCTGCTTATCTTCGGGTATTGGGCGGCCACCGGCGCGGATGGAAAATTGGGTGATACCGTGATCCTCCCGGCAGAGCCGCGCGACTGGGCGCGGGTCGTGACGATGTGTCTGATTGCGTTTGTGTTGGTTTCACCTTTACTGGAGAAAGAGACGGCAGCCTCTCGGCGACCGCTGATCCAAAAGGTCGCCGAGAGGCTGCCGTCAGGTTGGGTGACCGTTTTCGCAGTCGCATTCGCAGGCGCATTCGCATTCGCAGTCGCAGTCGCATTCGCAGTCGCATTCGCAGTCGCATTCGCAGTCGCATTCGCAGTCGCATTCGCAGGCGCAGTCGCAGTCGCAGTCGCATTCGCAGGCGCATTCGCAGGCGCAGGCGCAGTCGCATTCGCAGGCGCAGTCGCAGTCGCAGTCGCATTCGCAGGCGCATTCGCAGTCGCAGGCGCAGTCGCATTCGCAGGCGCAGTCGCAGTCGCAGTCGCATTCGCAGGCGCAGTCGCAGTCGCAGTCGCAGCGGATGTTCTTCAGCGACATGGGAGGGCACCACTGGCGCTGGCTCTTGCGACGTTGACGGTCGCCATCTCCGCTATCGCCAGTATCGTTTTTTTGCCTTGGACTGGGATGGACGCCGATGTGCCCGGAGTATTCCTTTTCCTGGCTATTCTTCCGTTGTTGAATGCCATTCTGGATACGGTGTCCTATTCCGTCACGCTGGTTCTTGCGCAGTTGGGTTTACGGCTTGGTTGGGGCGCACTGATCCTGGGCATTCTGGATTTTATTGTTGCCGGGGTCATGTTTCTGTTGCTGGGGATTGTTCTTGTCGTGACAGTTGCGGCGATGAATGTGGTTTCCGGCATCGACTTTGTCGATCTGGGAACAGTTCTGTCGCAGGTGCAGAATTTCAGTGAATACTGGTGGCTTTATGCCATGTTGTTTTCGACCGTGCTGCCGACAGCCTTGCACGCGGTTGTGGCGGCGTTCAGCCTGCAAGCCATCGTTCCCCTGTCATGGCGAACACGGCTATTGCAGCAGATTGAGGCGCGCGACGAGGACGCAGTGTCGGCCTCTTTGGCGGCGTTAAAACTTGGTTTGATCTGGTTTTGGGCGTTACCGATGCCATTTATATTGATCGGAGGCGCTTGCTATTATGCGCGTGGTTGGCTCGCCCCTTTGGGTGAGCGATATCTTTCCATTTTGTATTGGGCCGCCAGCCAAATTGGAGCAATCTGATCAGCAGGGCGGCGGGGTGAACCCCGCCCTACGGATTGGATGGGGTGGTTTTTTCGGGTGGCGGGGTGGTGGGTTGGAAACCCACCCTACGCGGGGTGGTGCCGGGCAGACCCCCGGCCTACATCTGGGTGGCGGGGGCTTGGCGTGCGTCTTGTGAGACGCCTCAGAAATCCCGCCGGAGCGGTGCGTTTGAGGCCCAGTCGGTGCGGTCCATGATGTAGGGTGTCTTGCCGTGGTCGACGGCCCATGTCTCGACGATGAACTCTTGGCCGGTGTCTTGCTGGACAATCGAGGCCACCGTATGCGTCCAGAACCGGCGCGTCATAAAGCCGATGGTGACGCGTTGGCCGGGGCGGTGAAAGCGCAGCAGACCGGCGTCGTCCAGCAGCGCGAGGTAGACGGCGGTGTTGACCATCTCATCGACGCAATCCTGCGCCTTGCCCGCCAGTTGCAGCGTCGAATAGGCGAGGTCGGAATTGTACCCGGTCTTGGCACCCACCATGACCTCCAGCCGTCGCAGCGCCTCGGCGAGGGCGCGGCGCTCTGCCCCCGCAGAAGGGGCGCGGCGGATGAGGGGGGCGCGTGCCTTGGCCCATTCTTGCGGGCTGAGCGAGACGGCGATGCGTTTGCTGCAGTTGTGGCTGCCGCAGGTGTAAAACGCCTCGGGGCGCGGATCGGCGGTGCCGAAGTTTTGCCGCGCGCGGTCGAGACTGCCGCTGTCCACGGCGCAACCTGCCACGGTCAGTGCGCAGAGAAGGGATGTCAGATAGGCGGTGTGTGACATGGCAGACCCCTGTTTTCTGGAGAATGTCATGGCAAATCATGTCAGAGGGGGCAACGACAGAGCGACCGCACCGGCGCACATCAGGGGTATTCGCGGTGTGTGTTGACCCTGCGCAACAGCCCCGCAGGTCAGGTATTCCATGAGGAGGTATCCCTGACTGTGGGGCGGCATCGGGTGGCGGTAAGGTTCATGGAAATCAGCCCAAAAGGAACCAAGCCATGATCCGCCCGCTCTTGATTGCCGCTCTTGTCCTCAACCTTGCCTCGGCAGAGGCCATCGCCGGTCCAGCGGATCGCGATACCTCTGCCAAGTCCCTGACCGCGCAGATTGACGGGTTCCACGGTGCTTCGGGCACCGGCAAGACCGTGCACGGCGGGTTTGCCAGCGACGGGGGCCTGGGCACCACGCGCTGAGCGCGGCTCTGGCAACGTCTTCTTTACCTTGCACCGTCTAGGGTTCCCCCGAACATAGGAGGCAAATCCATGGCGACGGTCGAAACGGCACTGGCGCGGGCCAAGGCGCATGTGCGCAAGGGGGATGTGGCGCAGGCCAAGACCCTGTGCCGCGATGTGCTGGCACGGTATCCGCGCAACGCGCGGGCGCGGACCCTGTTGGCGCGGTTGCCAGAGGCGGCACCCTCACAGGAATTGCTCGAAAAACTGGTAGCGGCGCACAAGGCCGGTCACTCGATGCTGGTGGCCGAACAGGTGGCGCGGCTGTTGCCGATCTATCCCGACAGCTATGTGCTCTGGCAGATCCACGGCGGTGTGCTGCTGGAACTGGGGGCCTTTGCGCAGGCAGAGGAGTCGTTGGCACGGGCGGCGGCGTTGCGGCCCGATCTGGCAGAGGCGCGGGTGAACCATTCGGTGTCCCTGCGCGCAACCGGACGCGGTGTAGAGGCAGAGGCGCAGGTGCGCGCGGCGCTGGATCTGGACCCTGACCACGCGGGCGCGATGATGGAACTGGCGTCGGTGCTGGCGGATCGCGGTGATCTGCCGGCGGCAGCGAACCTGTGCCAGGCGGTGATCGCGGAAACCCCCGAGGTTGCGAGCGCGCACAACATCCTTGGCGTCGCGGCCTACGAGGAAGGGCGGTTTGCCGAGGCACAGGCCAGCTATGAACAGGCGGTGGACATTGCCCCCGGATTTGCCGAGGCGCACCGCAACCTTGCCGCGATCAAACCCTGGACAGCGGAGGACGCGCAACTGGATCAGTTGCGGACGCTGTACGATGATCCGGCAGTGTCCCCGATGGACCGGGCGCGGATCTGCTTTGGCCTGTTCGATGCATTTGACAGGCTGGGGCAACCCGATGAGGCATGGCCGTATTTGAAAGAAGGAAACGCGCTGCGCAAGGCGTTGATGGCATACGATATATCGCAGGACATCGCACTGTTCGCCACATTGGCGGAGATGGATGTCGCGCCATTGACGCGGGTCGATCCTGCGCCCGTAAAACCGATCTTTATCCTTGGGATGCCCCGTTCTGGCACCACGCTGACAGAGCAGATAGTCTCAGCCCACGGGCAGGTCACTGGCGCGGGGGAACTGCCGCTGCTGGCCGATCTGGCGCGCGACTTTCTGGAAGGTGCGCCGGTGACAGAGGATCGCCTGCTGGCAGTGCGCCGGGGTTATCTGGCGGGACTGGCAGCTCATGCCGAAGGCGCGCGCCATGTCACCGACAAGATGCCCCACAACTTCTGTTTCCTGCCGCTGATCTGCGCCGCCTTTCCAGAGGCGCGAATCGTGCATGTGGTGCGGGACGCGCCTTCGGTGTGCTGGTCGAACCTGAAGCAGTATTTCACGGCCTCGTCGCTGGGCTACTGCTATGATCTGGACGACGTGGTTGCCTATCACGGGCTGTATCGCGACTGGACCGCGCGCTGTGAGGCTGCCTGGCCGGGGCGGGTGCGGCGGCTGGACTACGCCGCGCTGACCGCTGACCCCGAGGCAGAGACGCGCGCCCTGATTGCCGATCTGGGACTGGATTGGGACACGGCCTGCCTGTCGCCGCAGGACAACACGCGCGGTGTGCACACGGCCTCGGCCGGGCAGGTACGGCAGCCCGTCTATCCGGCGCAGACAGAGGCCTGGGTGACCTATGCGCCATGGGTTGGCACGGCCTTTGCCGGATTGCGCGTGGATTCTTGAAGCTTTGCGCCGTTTGGCGCATGATGCCACCTGAGGGCAGAGCCGGGGGAGACGGAAAATCCGCATCCGGGCATTTAGAGACAGGTGAGATGAAACAAGCAGTTATTCTGGCTGCCTGCCTCGGGCTTGCAGCCTGCGGCGGCGGAACAACTTCAAAACGCAGCTATGGCGCGGCGCCGCAGGTGCGCGTGTCGTCAGGCCCGATTGCCGATGCCTGCCTGCGCGCGGGCCGGTCAGGCGCGACGCGGCAGCGATGTGGCTGTGTGCAGTCGGTGGCGAACAGCGATCTGACGTCTTCGGACCAACGGCTGGCGGCGACATTCTTTGCCGATCCGCACCGGGCGCAGGAGACACGGCAATCCGACAATCCGCGCAATGAGGCGTTCTGGAAACGCTACAAGGCGTTTGCGGCGCGCGCGGAATCCGCCTGCCGGGGAACCTGAGACCGGACCTGAGACTGGACCGGAGCGGGCGGGCGTTTAGTCCTGTGTGGCATGGGCAATGATCCGGTCCACCAGACAGTCCAGACTGTCCGTCCAGGCCACGTCTGGCGGCAGCAGCGGCGCTGCAAGCGACAGTTCGGTGCAGGCAATCAGGATGTGATCGGTGCGTTCCTGTAACCGGCGGGCCTGTTCGGTGAAGGCGGGCAAGATCTGCTCCGCCGGGGCACCGGCCTTGATGGCGCGGATCATCTCCAGCAGCGGCCCATCGTCGGGCGGCGCGGTAAAGGGCGCGTCGAGATAGTGATCGAAAACGCCGGTCAGACGCGTGGCGGGTGAGGCAAGGATGCCAATGCGGCCCTTGGCCTGCAGCGCGGTGGCGGTTGCGGACAGCATGTCGAGAAAAGGCAGATCGCAGGTGGCACGAATGCCGCCTGCGTAGTGGTGCGCGGTGTTGCAGGGCATGGCCAGCGCGGTTGCTCCCGCCGCCGCGAGATCGCGGGACATGTCCTGCAACACTGGCAACGGCGAGGGGCCGGTGCCCTCGATCAGCGCGGCGATCCGCGACGGCACCGCCGGATTCTGGTGAACGATCAGCGGCACATGGTCCGAATCGTCCTGCGCGGGAACCGCATCCAGAACCTTTTGCATGAGCAGGATGGTGGCCTGTGGCCCCATCCCGCCCAGAATGCCCACAGGCCTCATGCCGACCTCTGAGGGGAGGCAAATTTTCGGCGAAAATTTGTCACGCGCGCGATTTCACGTCAAAGGCATGGGTGTAGCCGGTCAGGCCGATCGCGCCGCCGGTGTGCAGGAAAACCACCCGTTCGTGGCTTTTGAAATTGCCCTTGCGGATCAGATCGATCAGCCCTGCCGCGCCTTTGGCGGAGTAGACCGGGTCCAGCAGGATCGCCTCTGTCCGGGCGAAAATATCAATCGCCTCCAGCGTGCTTTCCGCCGGAATGCCATAGCCGGGACCGACATAATCAGTGTTGGCGATCACATCCTCACGCGAGACCACACCGGGGCAGCCCAGTTTTTCCGCAGTTTTGACGGCGAGGTTGAAGACGTTTTCCTCTTGTTTGGGTTTGGGCGCACGCACGCCGATGCCCAGCAGCGGGATTTGCGCATTCATCGCCTTGAGACCGGTGATCAACCCGGCCTGTGTCCCGGCAGAGCCGGTGGCGTGGACGATGTGATCCACCTTCAGGCCCATTTCGACAAACTGGTTCAACATTTCCAGCGCGCAGTTGACGTAGCCCAGCGCGCCGGTGGCGTTCGACCCGCCGCCGGGGATGGTGTAGGGCTTGCGGCCCTTGGCGCGCATCTGGTCGGCCACGGCCTCCATTTCCGCGTTCATGTCCAGATCGGGGCCGCGATGTTCGATCGACGCACCGTGCAGCACGTCCAGCAGGACGTTGCCGTTATAGCGATAGTTCTCGTGGTTGTAGCCGGTGCGGTCCTCCAGCAGAATATGACACTCCAGCCCCAGTTTCGCCGCCGCCGCCGCGGTCTGGCGGGCGTGGTTGGATTGCGTCGCGCCTTGGGTGAGGACGATGTCGGCGCCCTGATCCATCGCCTCGGCCATGAGGAATTCCAGCTTGCGGGTCTTGTTGCCGCCGGTCGACAGGCCCGTGCAATCGTCGCGTTTGATCCAGATTTCCGGCCCGCCCAGCAGTTCGGACAGGCGCGGCATCGGTTCCAGCGGGGTTGGCAGATGGGCCAGACGGACGCGGGGGAATTTGGCAAGGTTCATGAAGATCAGCTTTCGTTGGCGACACAGGCGCGAGGGGTCAGGGTGGCAAGGCGGGCTTCGGCCGTCAAGGCGTGGCCGGTCATGCCTTCGGCGCGGGAAATGACAGAGGTGGCGCGGGCCAGCGCGGGCAGCGCCTCGGGTGTGGCGCGTTGCCATGTGACGGTTTTCAGGAACTTGTGGACCGACAGCCCGCCCGTGTAGCGCGCGGCCCCGCCGGTGGGCAGGACGTGGTTGGGGCCCGATGCCTTGTCGCCAAAGGCCACGGTGGTGTCGGCCCCCAGAAAAAGCGAGCCATAGGCGGTCAGGCGGTTCTGCCACCACGGCAGGTCGGCGCATTGGACGTGTAGGTGTTCGGGCGCGTAACGATCTGATTCGGAAGCCATTTCCTCACGGTTGTCGCACAGGATGATCTCACCCATGGCGTCCCATGCGGCGCGCGCAGTGGCGCCGTTTTCGCCGTCGATGCGGGCGCAGGTTTCGGGCATCAGGTCTGCGACTCGGCGGGCCAGCGGCTCGTGATCGGTGATCAGCCAGCAGGGCGAGGTCGGCCCGTGTTCCGCCTGACCGGCAAGGTCGAGCGCAACCAGCGCCGGATCGGCGGTGGCATCGGCCAGGATCAGCACGTCGGTCGGACCTGCGAACATGTCGATGCCCACCGGACCGAACAACTGGCGCTTGGCCTCGGCCACATAGGCGTTGCCGGGACCGGCAAGCACATCGGCAGGTGGCGCGCCGAACAGGCCATAGGTCATGGCGGCAATGCCCTGCACGCCGCCCAGGCAGAGGATCGTGTCGGCCCCGGCCAGATGCATGGTGTACAGTGTGGCCGGGTCGATCCCGGTGGCGGTGCCATCGGGCGCACGCCGCGGCGGCGCGCAGGCGGTGACATGCGGCACACCCGCAGCACGGGCGGTCGCAATGGTCATCAATGCCGAGGCAATGTGCGCATAGCGCCCGCCCGGCACATAACAGCCCGCCGCGCCGACCGGCAGGCTGGATTGTCCCGCGACAAGGCCGGGATGCAGTTCGATCTCGACGTCGCGCAGCGAGGCGCGCTGCGCTTCGGCAAAGCGGCGGATGTTGTCATGCGCATAGTCCAGCGCCTGTTTCAGCGTATCGGGAACATATTTCGCCGCCTCTTGAGCCTGCTCGGGGGGCACGACAATCTCGCCGGTCCAGCCATCCAGCCGTTGGGCGTAATCGCGTGCGCTGTCTTCACCCCCTGTTTTCAGCCGGGCAAGCATGATCTGCACGGTGTCGGCGACATCGGCCTGAGCGGCGGGGGGCAGGCCGGGGGCGGATTTGATCAGGCGAGGCATGCGTTTTCCTTGACGTGGGGGTGTATCTTCACAAAAACGGAAACTGTGGCTGCGGGGAGTCTGCGATGTTGATGAAAGGCGTGACGCTTCGGGGCCTTGAGCCCGGCTTATTCATCCAAATCAGGGGAAATAGCTGGCGTGCCCGCGAAAGCTTTGTAGAATCAAGCTGCTAGACAAAATCCGACAGCAGCCATCGGAGCACGCCATGGGTGAAACGCTACAGCCGGTCGCCACGAGCTTCAACAGGTCCCTGCGCGTCGAAAGCCGTGCCGAGCGGCTGACCGGTGATGCCGGTGCCGTGGTGCTGCGCGAGATCATGGAGCGCAGCGGCATCGTCGAATGGATGGTCCCGCAGCTGACCGATCCGCGGCGTCAGGAAGATGTCGTCCATGACCTCG
>NZ_FZON01000083.1 GCF_900188425.1 Antarctobacter heliothermus | reverse complement strand
AGACGATCTCCGGACCTGAAGGCCGCCGCCTGAAATGAAACCAATGCTATAGCTTAGCAAGGCGGCAAACTGGTCGAAAATCCGGGACCACCTCTAACCCTCAAGCGGTACGATACGCGTTTGACGAACCACGGCTTCCGGAATGCGATCAAGGAATACTGTCGACGGGCTGCGCCGCGCTCGCTTCACTTCATCACGTCGAAAGGAACCTGAGATGAAGAACTATGTGCAACCCGGTGACTCGATCACCGTAACCGCCGCCGCCGCTGTCACTTCAGGCGATGGCGTTTTGATGGGCTCGCTCTTCGGCATCGCCTCTGGCACCGCCGCGATTGGCGAGTCGTTGGTGCTGACCACAAACGGCGTCTTCACCATGCCCAAGGTGTCCACGGACGCCTTCACCGTTGGCGCAACGGTCTATTGGGACGACTCCGCAAGCGTCGTGACGACTGACGACGACACCGGGGCCAATCCCGCAATCGGCCTTGCCGTCACTGTGGCAGGCAACCCAAGCGGAACCGTCAATGTCCGGCTTAACGGCTGACACTTCTCAGGTGGCCGGGCCGGTGGGTCCGTTCGGCCACCCGAAACGCGGGCCTGACCAGCCTGTAAACCCGACGCAACCGGTGAGCGTCCATCTCGGAAACCCCCGATGGAAACTCAGACCCTCAAACGCCTTAAAGCAGCCCGTGCGAAGATCGCGCGTATGCTCATGGCCGAACCGAAGAACGAAGCCTATGCGTTGCACTTTCGCCGGGCCGAAGAGGAAGTGACAAAAGCAGAAGCCCACTTGTCCGACGACATTTTGACCCGCGCCCGAGCGGTTGCCGGTTAGAGTGCCACCTTTTGAATGATCTTCTGCAAATGCGCTAAATCGGCCCCTTTGCCGTAGCGTTCCCGGGTCAGGCGATGGCCGAACACGTCTCGCCTGATCCGATCATCCACACCAGCCGCAAGCATTCGGTCTTCAAAACTATGGCGCAAGCTGTAGAGCACATGCTTGGGCGACTCCATGAGCCCGTTTGCCCTCAGATATTTGTTCACCGTGGCTGAAAGGCCGGGCTTGTCGCTGTAACGGGGGAAGCCGTTCGGGCATTCGCGAAAAGCATCAAGGCTGACACCCGCCAGCGGAATGACCCGCCGGGCATATTGGCTTTTGAGTTGGCGGCCTTCCGGTTCAATCGAAATATGTGGCACCTTTTGGTCCAGCCGGATCGTGGCCGCTGTGAGGCCAGCGCCTTCACTCGGGCGGTATCCAGTGTTGACCATCCCAAGCACGATGCAACGGGCTTCTGTGTTGAGCCCGTCTAGCGCCCCGGGGGCCAAGAGCTTGTCCCGTATCCATTCCGAAGAAAATGGCGGCCGGGTCTGGGCTTCACCTTCTTTTAGCGAAAGGTCCGTGAGAGGCAGCACCAGCCCGAGCCGTTTCATGCGGTTCACGGTCTTCAGCACGTCGCCTAGGTGGATAAGGTCTTTGTTGGCCGAATTGGCCGTAAGCCCGTCTTCATCCAGCTTTTCAATCCACCAGTCCCGAAAGGCCAGCATGTCGTCGCCTGAAATATCGGGCAACGTCTTGTCACCCACGACGGCCACGAAATTGGCGACGGCTTTCTTGCGCGGATTCTTCCAACGTCGAAGCTGATCATCGCTCTTGCCGCGTGACCGGTCCGCCGCCAGCCCCCAATACAATTCCAGCGCCCGAGTGACCGTTATGGGCGGCTCTTCCACACCGCCCAAGATCGCAGCCGCTTCCCGCATGTCGGGTTTGCCGTTGCGTTCTGGTACGGCTTCCACCCGCGCCAGCCACTCTTCAGTTGGCAGGGTGGACGCCTTGGTTGCCGGAAGGTAGCGAAAGCCCCGGACTGCCGCCAATTCGCGGGCTGCCTCAAAGCGGCGTTCCGCGTCCGACGTGTCACCCGCCAGCTTGGCTTCCCAGCCTTCAATGAGATTCTGCCATGCTCCTTCTGCCTTGGCCCGTGCGACGCTTTCGGAATCTGTGCGAAGGCTGATTCCCACAATCTCGCGCGGCTCTACACTCTTGTACCGAAGCGGCACACGCTGGCGCAGGTGGTAGGTTTTGCCCCGTTTGTAGATCGCCATGCCCGAACCCCATGAGAAAATCTCGTGTGTCGGATTGTGCAACGCAATGTGTCACAAAACAAGGCAAAGTCGACGGACAGAAAAAGCGTGAACTTGCAATTTTCCCAGTAGGATTAATATTTTAGGTGGTTTTTGATTGCCAGAAAGTGGCGGAGAGACAGGGATTCGAACCCTGGGACCCCGTGAAGGGTCAACGGTTTTCGAGACCGCCCCGTTCGACCACTCCGGCACCTCTCCGCGGGGATCTTGGTAGCGGGCGTTTAGCCAATTCGCTTGGCCTGCGCAACAGGGAAAAAGCCGGTTCCCTGTTCTCTGCCCGAACCAAATCATTTTCCAGTGTGGAAAGGGGCGCAACACCGCCGGCCATTCTGCTGCACGGTTGTTGCCGGACACTGTGTGCCTTACCTGTTGAACAGTCCCGTCATCTGCGAGGAACCCATGGACCAAATTTCGTCGTTCTCCAAAACTGTGGCCGCCCGACGCCTGGTGTTGAGCGCTCTTGCCCTACTGACTTGTCTTGTGATGTCGGTCCCGGCGCGGGCCGAACGGGTGGATGACCTGATGGATGCGCTGCAGGTCGAGGCCATGCTTGGCATCATGCGGACAGAGGGCATGGCCTATGGTGAGGAACTGGCCGGTGACATGTTGCCGGGTGGCAGTTCCGCGCCTTGGCGAGATTTGTTGGCACAAATTTACGACTCCGACAGTATGCGCGCCGTCGTGCGCACCGGAATTTCGCAAACCATCGAAGACACTGATCCCAAACCCCTGATCGCTTTTTTCTCGTCTGATCTGGGGCAGCGGATTGTCCAGCTCGAGCTGGCCGCCCGCGAGGCCATGATCGACGACGCGGTCGAAGAGGCTGCGCGCGAAGCCTATCGCGAGATGAAGGACGACGAGGATCCACGGCTTGACCAACTGCGCCGCTTTGTAGAGGTCAACGATCTGCTGGAGGCCAATGTGACCGGTGCGCTGAATGCGTCGTTCCAGTTTTATTCGGGTTTGGTTGACGGCGGTGGGCTGCAACTGTCCGAGGGCGACATCCTGTCGGACGTCTGGTCACAGGAGGACGAAACCCGTGAAGACACCCGTGAATGGCTCTTTGCCTACCTACTGCTGGCCTATGAACCCTTGGAGAACGAGGAGTTGGACGCCTACATTGCCTTGTCCGAGACATCACAGGGACGGGCGCTGAACCGGGCGCTTTTTGCCGGGTTCAATGCGATGTATGACGAGATTTCCTATGCGCTGGGTCTGGCTGCGGCGCAGCAGATGCAGCAGCAAGAGCTGTGAGCGGCGTGCCCTGCGCAAATGGCCGGACCGCATGCCCGCAAACCCAACAATCGCTTGACAACGACGCGGCCACCGGACCATAAGCCGCTCACGAGAAAGACGGGGCCCGGGTCCCGCCTTTTTGTTTTGTCAACGAACGTCCCGATGGGGGCGCGCTGTTCGGGGCGGGGTCTGGACCCCATGAACTCCTGCAAGGGGGCCAAAGAACGCGGCAGAAAAAGGAAAGACACACCATGTTCGCGGTGATGAAGACCGGCGGCAAACAGTACAAGGTTCAGTCGGGCGATACGCTCCGGATTGAAAAGCTGGCCGCAGACGCGGGTGAAACCGTGCAATTCAATGAGATTCTCATGCTGGGCGGTGACTCCACCGTCGTCGGCGCGCCGACCGTGGCCGGTGCCGCAGTGCAGGCCGAGGTGATCGACCAGGTGAAGGGCGAAAAGCTCATCCACTTCGTCAAGCGTCGCCGTAAGCACGGCTCGCAGCGCACCAAGGGCCACCGCCAGCAGCTGACGCTGGTCCGCGTGACCGACATCCTCGCCGAGGGTGGCGACAAGACCGGCGTCAAGGCCGCGATCGGCGCAGGGTCTGCCCCGAAAGCCGCTGCTGCTCCGGCCACTGCTGCAACCGCAGCGGTTGAAACCGGCGACGACCTGACCCAGATCACAGGTGTCGGTCCCGCCGCCGCCAAGAAACTGGTCGAGGCAGGCATCACCACTTTCGCCGCGCTTGCCGCGGTCGATCCGGAAACCTTCGACGCCACCAAGGTTAAACCTGAGTGGGTCGAACAGGCCAAGACTCTGGCCTAAGACAGTCAAGGAGAGACACAGATGGCACATAAAAAAGCTGGCGGCTCCTCCCGCAACGGACGCGACTCTGCCGGACGCCGCCTTGGCGTCAAACTCTACGGTGGTCAGGCTGCGATCCCCGGCAACATCATCGTTCGTCAGCGCGGCACCAAGTTCTGGCCGGGCGAAGGCGTGGGCATGGGCAAGGATCACACGATCTTTGCAACCGTCGAAGGCGGCGTGACCTTCCGCAAAGGCCTCAAGGGCCGCACGTTCATTTCGGTGCTTCCAGTGGCGGAAGCCGCGGAGTAACGCCGAGTACATGTCACGGAAGCGGACAGGGGATCGGCGGCTGCGCCGGTCCCCTTGCCATTTTTCGTGCCCCGGATCGACTGCGCCGAAAGACAAGACGACCTGCAAGGCGCGGGTGCTGTCGATCCCAGCCGTTGCACAGGAGGAGAGTGCAGATGGTTCTTGATACCACCGACAATCAGCCAATCGTGGCGACCGAGCGGTTTGATCTGCGCCCGGTGCGCCAGTCCGACATCGGGTTGATGGATCTTTACACCCGTGACGAACGGGTGGCGCGGATGACAACGTCCATTCCGCATCCACTGCCGCCCGGCGCGACCGAAGGGTTTGTCAGCCGCGCCACCTCACCCGACCGGAATGAGGATGTCTGGGCGATGGATGCCACCAAGGTCGGCGGGTCCGAACTGATGGGCCTGATCTCACTGGAGCGGATGGACCGCAATCAGTCCGAGGTGTGCTATTGGGTGGCACCGGCGTTCTGGAACACCGGGCTGGCCTCTGATGCGGTGCGCGCACTGGTCGAGGCGAATCCGATGGGCAACGCCACCATGTTTGCCTCGGTCTTTCAGGACAACGCGGCCTCGGCCCGGGTTCTGGTGAACTGCGGGTTTGAATACATCGGCGATGCCGAAGCCTATTCCGTCGCGCGCCAGTCCAAGGTGCCGACCTGGACCTATATTCGAAAACTGGGCTGATCGCGCGGGCATCCAGCGCGGCGGCCTGTTCCTGCCGGGAGTGCTTGAGCGCTGCCGGAAACCCCGGTAAACCGCCGTCTGTCTCTCGCCGAAAGCGCATCCCATGAAGTTTCTCGATCTCTGCAAGGTTCACATTCGCTCCGGCGCAGGCGGCAACGGCTGCGTCAGCTTCCGCCGTGAGAAGTTCATTGAATACGGTGGACCGGATGGCGGCGACGGCGGGCGCGGCGGGTCGGTCTGGGTCGAGGCGGTCGATGGGCTGAACACGCTGATCGATTTTCGCTATCAACAGCACTGGTTTGCCCAGAACGGCCAATCTGGCCGGGGGCAGAACCGCACTGGCGCCGATGGCAACGACATCGTCCTGAGGGTGCCGGTGGGGACCGAAATCCTTGAAGAGGATGAGGAAACGGTGATTGCCGACATCACCGAACTGGGCCAACGGGTGCGGATTGCCAAAGGCGGCAATGGTGGCTGGGGCAACCTGCAATTCAAAAGTTCGACAAACCAGGGGCCGCGCAATGCGAACCCGGGGCAGGACGGTGTTGAACGGACGCTGTGGTTGCGGCTCAAGCTGATTGCCGATGTGGGGCTGCTGGGTCTGCCCAACGCGGGCAAGAGCACCTTTCTGTCGGTCACGTCCAATGCGCGGCCCAAGATCGCGGATTATCCGTTTACCACGCTGCACCCCAATCTTGGCGTTGTGGCCGTCGACAACACGGAATTTGTCGTCGCGGATATTCCCGGCCTGATCGAGGGCGCGCATGAAGGCAGGGGGCTGGGCGACATCTTTCTTGGCCACGTCGAACGGAGCGCCGTGCTGTTGCACCTGATCGACGGCACATCGGGCAGCCTGATCGAGGATTACCAAACGATCTGCAACGAACTGGATGCTTACGGCGCGGGTCTGGCGGACAAGCCGCGCGTGACGGTGCTGAACAAGATCGACGCGCTGGACGACGAAGAGCGTGTGTTCCTCAAGGATGAACTTGAGGCCGCTGGCGCAGAGAACGTGATGCTGATGTCCGGCGCCACCAAGGAAGGCGTGACAGAGGTGCTGCGCGCCCTGCGTCCCCATGTCGAGGCGCGCCGCGCCGCCGACCGCCCGGCCCCGGAGGCCGAGGAGGGGGAGGATGGGCAATGGCATCCCTGACCTCGGCGCGTCGCGTCGTTGTCAAGATCGGGTCGGCGCTGCTGGTGGATCGCGCCAGTGGTGACTTGCGTACCGATTGGCTGACCTCCATTGCCGAAGACGTCGCCGAACTGAAGGCGCGCGGTGCCGATGTTGTACTGGTGTCGTCCGGGTCCATCGCGTTGGGACGCGGCATCCTGGGCCTGCCGTCCAGCGTGTTGCCGCTGGAACAATCGCAGGCCGCCGCCGCCGTTGGCCAGATCCGTCTGGCCCGCGCCTGGCAAGAGGCACTGGCCCCGCACGGTCTGATCACCGCACAGGTGCTGGTGACGCTGGAGGACAGCGCCGACCGCCGCCGTTACCTGAACTCACGCGCGACTCTGGAAACGCTGCTGGGCTTTGGCGCGGTGCCCATCGTGAACGAGAACGACACCGTCGCCACGGATGAAATCCGTTATGGTGACAATGACCGGCTTGCCGCACAGGTGGCGGTGACCGTGGGCGCGGACCTGTTGGTACTGTTGTCGGATGTGGACGGGCTGTATTCCGCCAACCCGTCGATGGACCCGTCCGCACGGCGGCTTGACGTCATTGACGACATCACGCCCGCGATTGAGTGCATGGCCGGGGACGCCGGGTCCGGTCTGTCCAAAGGCGGGATGAAGACCAAGGTGATGGCGGCCAAGACGGCCACCGCCTCTGGCTGTGCCATGATCATCTCTCACGGGGCTGACCTGCACCCGCTGCGGCGTTTGACGATGGGCGCGCCCTCGACCCTGTTCACCCCGCAGATGGACCCGCACGCGGCGCGCAAACGCTGGATCGCGGCGATGAAACCGCAAGGCACGCTGCGTGTGGATGAGGGCGCGGCCACGGCGCTTGCCTCCGGGAAATCACTGTTGCCTGCTGGTCTGCGCGCGGTTGAGGGGGATTTTGGCCGCGGCGATCCGGTGACAATCCGCAGCCTGACCGGAACCACATTGGGGCAGGGGCTGACCCGCTACACCGCAACAGAGGCGCGCGCCATCGCCGGACACCACAGCCGCGACATCGAGGCAATCCTGGGCTATCCGGGCCGCGCAGTTTTGATCCACCGCGATGACATGGCGGTGTGATGTCCCGCTTTGACCGTTCTGCTTCTTCTCTCTAGAAATACACATATCCACCATTGGCCAGAGGGTTCTTCCGATGAAAGATCTCGATAACATCCCCGCCCTGATGCAGGACATCGGTGAAAAGGCGCGCGCCGCCGCTGCGGATCTGGCCTTTGCCCCAGCCGAGCAAAAGCGCAAGGCACTGGAGAGTGCCGCCGACAGCGTCTGGGCGTCGCGCGCGCAGATCATCGAGGCGAACGCCCGTGATCTGGACTATGGCCGCCAAAAAGACCTGTCCAAGGCGATGATGGACCGGCTGATGCTGGATGAGACGCGCATTCAGGGTATCTGCGACAGCCTGCGCTCTGTCGCGGCGCAGGACGACCCGGTGGGCGCTGTCATGGCCGAATGGGATCGACCCAGTGGCCTGCACATCCAGCGCGTGCGCACGCCGCTGGGCGTGGTCGGCGTGATCTACGAATCGCGCCCCAACGTGACGGCGGATGCCGGTGCGCTGTGCCTCAAGGCCGGCAATGCGGTGATCCTGCGCGGCGGCTCGGAGAGCTTTCATTCCTCTGGCGCGATTCACGCCTGCCTTGTTGAGGGGCTGCGCGCGGCAGGTCTGCCCGAGACGGCGATCCAGCTGGTGCCGACGCGGGACCGCGCGGCGGTCAGCGAGATGCTGAAGATGACTGATTTTATCGACGTGATCGTGCCGCGCGGCGGCAAGGGGCTGGTGGGTCTGGTGCAGCGTGAGGCGCGCGTGCCGGTCTTTGCCCATCTTGAGGGGATCGTGCACATCTACATCGACAAGGACGCGGACCCGGTCAAGGCGCTGTCCGTGGTCAAGAATGCCAAGACCCGGCGCACCGGCATTTGCGGCGCGGCGGAATGTCTGCTGATCCACCGCGATGTGGCCGAAACCATCGGACAGGGTGTCATTCGCGCGCTGCTGGAGGCGGATGTCGAGGTGCGGGCCGATGCCGATTTGCAGGTGATTGCCGGAACCGTTCCCGCCACGGCCGAGGATTGGGGGCACGAATATCTCGACAGCATCATCGCCGCGCGGGTCGTGGACGATATCGACGCGGCGATTGCGCATATCCGCCAGTATGGGTCGAACCATACCGACTGTATCCTGACAGAGGATGACGCGGCCGCCGCGCGGTTCTTTGAGCGGCTCGATTCGGCGATCCTGATGCGCAACGCCTCCACCCAGTTTGCGGATGGCGGCGAATTTGGCATGGGGGCCGAGATCGGCATCGCCACCGGCAAGATGCACGCGCGTGGCCCGGTGGGTGCAGAGCAACTGACCAGCTTCAAATACCTTGTGACCGGGGATGGCACCGTGCGGGCCTAGGCAGGCCCGCTACCGGGTCAGGCTCCGGGTCAGGCAATCTTGAGGATGATGGTGTCATCGCGCAGGGTTGCGTACAGCTTGTGCCCGGCCGCCTCTGCCAGGATTGCCAACAGGGCGAAATGCACGCGGTTGGCGGGCGGTTCATCCAGATCGGCACTGCCGTTCAGGTGATCCCACAGCGGTTGATCAACCGCCAGTCGCGGGCCGCTGGCACTCAGCGCCCAGCCTGCGGCGTCCCGATCAAAGCGTATCGTGCCGCCGCCCGGCAGCGCGCTTTCACAGCAGAGATAGGCCAGAAATGCCAGTTGCACCTCCATGCGGGGAAGGTCGTCCTGCGGCATCCAGTCCGCCCGCAGCTTGCCGCCCTTGCCGAGGGCTGTCAGGGTAGACATGATCTCTCGGCGGCCCATCATCTGCTGCGGACTGGCAAGACCAAAGGCGACCCTGAAGAAACGGATGCGCGCCGCAGCGCTTTCGCAGCTTTCCTGGATCAGCGCCATTTCCGGGCTGGTGTCCGCAGGGCCTGACAGGGCAATCAGTTCCAGCCCGTTCTGGATGGCACCGATCGGGCTGATAAGGTCGTGGCAGAGGCGCGACCCGACAAGAGCGGCAAGATTTGCGCGGGGCTCGGACATGTCTGGCTCCGTTCTGGAGGGAATAGGAATGGCGGATCTCAACTCTTTACTTGAACCGGGGATGCTGGTCCGTCACCCGGACCAACCCGATTGGGGCACCGGCCAGGTTCAGTCGAACATCGGAGGCCGGATTACTGTCAATTTTCGGGAAGAAGGCAAGGTCGTGATCGACGGTGCCCGAATTGCTCTTCTCCCGGTGTATGATGGTTAACGTATTCCCACACAGGTTGAGGAATGGTTAACCAGTGTCGCACTAACACGGGAAACATTGCACTCCAACGGCGGCTTGCCTATGACCACCAGACATCAGGCGGCCAGACGCGGGGGACAAAAGTGTGACAGAGGCCTTCACGGTCCGGCTTGCGGAAAACGCCAGGGATATCGAGGCTGCGCAACGCCTGCGCTATGAGGTGTTTGTGGCCGAACTGGGTGGCGATGGCGCACTGGTCGATCATGAGGCGCGGCTGGAACGGGACAGGTTCGATCCGTTTTTCGACCATCTGCTGATCTGTGACAATCTGCGCGACAATGCCGTTGTCGGGGTCTACCGCGTACTGCGCGAGGATCAGGCCGAGGCCGCAGGGCAGTTTTACTCCGAAGATGAATACGATCTGACCGCGCTCAAAAGCAGTGGCCGCCGACTGCTGGAACTGGGCCGCTCCTGTCTGCACCGAGATTACCGGGGCGGGCCGGCCATGTTCCTGCTCTGGCAAGGCTTGGGCAAATACGTTCGGGATCACGGCATCGAGGTGCTGTTTGGCGTGGCCAGCTTTCACGGCATCGACGTGGACAAACTGGCCGAACCGCTGTCCCTGCTGCACCACCGTCATCTTTCCCCAGCAGAACTGCGCCCGCGCGCGCGGGTGTACCAGTCCATGGATCTGATGCCCGAGGAGCAGATCGACCGCCGCCGCGCCATGTTGCAGGTTCCGGCGCTGATCAAGGCCTATCTTCGGTTGGGCGGCTGTGTTGGGGATGGGGCGTTTATCGATCGTGATTTCAACACGGTAGATGTCTGCCTTGTGATGGACACAGAGCGGATGAACGACCGCCAGCGCGCGCGCTATACCCAAGAGCGCGCCTTGTGAGGCAGGCATGAGCCAGACATGGGAGGGGGCGGACCCGCCTGACCTGCCGCCCATCGGAGCAGCGGGATGGCTGTTGGTCGTCCTGCGGGCGCCGGTCATGGTGGTGGTGATTTTCGGCTGTCTTGGGCTGTTGTTGATGGCTCGGCTGATAGAGCGGCCACTTTTCGGCGCGCGCCGACCGGTAACGCCGTTGATCACGCAATTTGTCTGCCGCGCGGTTCTGGCGATCATGGGTCTGCCGGTAGAGGTGCGCGGTCAACGCATGACAGGGCCGGGCGCCGTGGTGGCCAATCACACGTCATGGCTGGACATTTTTGTCCTCAACAGCCGCAAGACGATCTATTTCGTGTCCAAGGCCGAGGTGTCGGGCTGGCCCGGAATCGGCTGGTTGGCGCGGGCGACGGGCACGGTTTTCATCAACCGCGACCGGCGTGAGGCGCGGGCGCAGACAGAGATATTCGAGGATCGGCTGCTGCAGGAGCACCGGCTGTTGTTTTTCCCGGAAGGGACATCGACGGACGGGCTGAGGGTCTTGCCGTTCAAGACAACGCTGTTTGCGGCCTTTTTTTCGGACAAACTGCGGCACCAGATGCAGATTCAGCCGGTCAGCGTGGTTTACCACGCTCCTGCGGGCACGAATCCGCGATTCTACGGGTGGTGGGGCGAGATGGAGTTCGGCCCCTCGTTGTTGCGCATTCTGGCGCAGCGCCGACAAGGCAGCGTCGTACTGGTGTATCATCCTGCCTTGCGGGTGGACGATTTTGCCAATCGCAAAAGCCTGGCACGGGCGCTGGAGACGCAGGTTCGGGACGGACATACCGCAGAGTTGGGGCCGGTTGATCCCAGTCTGCTCTGAGCGGCGGACGGCGTCAGCCGCGCATGGCCTTTTCGAATGCCTTCAGCGTCGCGGCGGGGTCTTCGGTTGACCAGATTTCCTCACCAATCGAAAAGAAATCGGTGATCGGGGCCAGTTGGGTGATCAGGTCCGCGTTCAAACCACCTTCGGCGACTACGGGCAGTTCGATCATCTCTGTCCACCAGGAAAACAGTTCGGGGGCGGCCAGTTCGCCGTCCTCCAGCGCACCAGAGACGGGACCAAAGGACACATAGTCCGCACCGCCTTCGGCAGCGGACATCCCTTCGTGCCGGGATTGGCGGCAAGATGCACCGACAATTGCGTCTGGTCCCAACGTCTTGCGGGCAAAGCGGACGGTGCGCGCGCCATCCAGCAGGTGCACCCCGTCCAGCCCCAGCCGTTCGGCCATCATCACATGGGTGTCGATCACCAGCGCCACGTCGACCTTGTGCGCCACCTCACGGACCGCATCGGCGGCGCGCAACAGGCGATCCTCGTCCCGGGTCGCCAGGCTGAGGCGCAGGCAGGCAACGTCAACCTCGCCGACAACCCGGGCCAATTGCGCGGGAAAGCTGCCAAGGTCAAACTCTGGCGGGGTCACTAGGTAGATCTGCGGGGCATCCCGGTCTTCGGTCGTCATGGCGCTCTCCTGGTCCGAACGCTCTCATAACGCGGCTTTGTGCCCTTTGCACCTGCGTTTTTCGCATCGGCAGCGGGCTTGCCCCCGGCGCGTGGGGGCAGTACCCCTCCGCCGATCTTCAGGAGGGTTCCATGGCAACTGACAGACCGCAACCGGCCTTTGTGCTGGTCCGGCCCCAGATGGGCGAGAACATTGGCGCTGCGGCGCGGGCGATGTGGAACTTTGGACTGGACCGGATGCGGGTCGTGGGCCCGCGCGACGGCTGGCCCAACCCCAAGGCGGTGGCGATGGCCTCCGGTGCCGTGCGGCTGCTGGATGAGGCAATCCACACCGACACGCTGGCCGAAGCCCTGTCGGACAGCCACTTTGTCTTTGCCACCACGGCACGGTCGCGCGACCTGACAAAGACAGTCTATGAGCCGCGCGAGGCCATGGCGGAAGCGGCCCGCCGAATCGCATTGGGTCAGCGGGTGTCGGTCATGTTTGGGCCAGAACGGGCCGGGCTGGAAAATGAGGACGTGGCCCAGGCGAACGCGATCATCACGGTCCCGGTCAACCCCGAGTTCTATTCCCTGAACCTTGCGCAGTGCGTGCTGTTGATGGCCTATGAATGGCAACGCGCCACCGCGCAGATTGCGCCCGTGACCGAAACTCTGGCCGGGACCGAGGTGGCGCAGGCCCATGAGGTCGAGCATCTGGCCCGCCACTATGAGGACCGGCTGGACGAGGCGGGGTTTTTCTATCCCGAAACCAAGGCCGAAGGCATGAAGACCAATCTGCGCAACATGTGGTCCCGGCTGCCGCTGACCCGCGCGGATGTTCAGATGCTGCATGGCATGATGCGGCAGGTCGTGCGTTGGAAAGACAAAAAAGCGGACTGATCCTGAGGGGATCAGTCCGCTAGTCGGCCGGGCCGGCCAGGGAGGAAAACCGGCGCCGGTGATCAGAACGAAATCAGTAGTTGCTGCCGCCATAGCCGCCGGATTTCTTCGGGGGCGTGTAGGTCTGTTTGGGCGGGGTATAGGTGGGCTTTGGCGGCGTGTAGGTGTGTTGCGGCGCCGTATAGGTGCAGGCGTAGTTCACCACATAATCCTGGTGGACCCAATAGTATTGGCCCTGGTGCAGAACCTGAACCCATCCGTACTGGCGGTCATAAGTGTCCAGCACATGGCAGGGCTGGAACGTGCCGGCAACAGCGTAGTTCAGGCCGGGGCCGGTGCGATAGTTCAGGTGGTTCTGACCGACCCATGCCTGATCGGCAGAGGCGGTCGATGCGGTCAGCGCGGCGGCTGCAAGGGTGGCGGAAATCAGGAAGGTTTTCATGAGGCTGTTCCTTTGGGTCTATGAACTTGGCTGGTCTTTGAATGAATGAAGGCGCTTGTTAACCTGTACGCACAATTTACGTTCTCCACCGCTTTACCATAAGTCAGGCATTCCTGACCGGCCAAGACATTCCTGCGCTGGGTTTGATTCCCAAGGCTGCAACGGGAAACGGACCGATCCGGGGGGATCGATCCGCAAGGAGGCCGGGGCCGGTCCGGGAGGAGGAGACCGGCGCCGGGAGGGAGGGGTCAGTAGTTGTTGTAGTGCTTGTTGTGGTGCTTCTGGTTGTAGTGCTTCTTGTGGTGCTTTTTCTTGGGCGCCCAGTGGCAGGACTGGTTCTGCAGGTACTTGGCCGACACCCAGTAGTAGTTGTGGTTGAAGTAGACCTTGGCCCAACCGTGGTTGTAGGCGACCACATGCACGGCGGTGCAGGGGTTGAAGGTGCCCAGCTTGTGATAGTTGGTGCCGGGGCCGGAGCGGG
>NZ_FZON01000086.1 GCF_900188425.1 Antarctobacter heliothermus | reverse complement strand
CCCGCCCCAGGGCTTGAGCTTTCTTTCCAAAAAAGAGTTGGCCACCGCCAGCTCTCCGATCTTGGCATGCAGATCCCGAACCTGATCCTCGTCGATGACAGGCGCCTTGCGGCTGCCGCGCTCAAAGACACCAGACCCCCCGTCCAGCAGTGCGCGTTTCCACTGATTGATCATCGTCGCCTCTCGGTGTTTGCATGCAAACACCTGCCGGTCCTAGATGCACGCCGAACCGGCTCGCCAGCTCCGACACGGTGGCCTCGCCTTTCAGCGCCTCCAGCGTCACCTTCGCCTTAAATTCAGGGGCATGCTGCTTTCGTTTCGACATCTTCGATCTCCTTCGTGGTGAAGATCAACAGACAGAAAGTCGGAGCTTACGTCAGTGTCCAGTTTTCGGGGACCACCTCAGTGAGTCGAGCGGAGGCAATGCGGACAAAGCCGATTTTCTCTTGTCTGGGTAGTACAGGAGCGGGCGCTGTTTGCGTCCCGCACCTGTTGTGCTTGCGCTTTGCGGGTCGCGTCAAGCTGGTGCTTCGGCCGGAGCCACAAATGTCATGCCAACTTTCTCCGCGATGGATAACACTGACGGAATATCCGGCTCGCTGGGTTCCGGCAGTTCGGTTTGGCCCTCGGGAAGGGGTTGTCCGATTTGAGTGAAAAACCTGTCGTGCATGTGTCCGGGCGCGTTGATGATCAAGAGGCGGGCCGGCTTGTCTCCGACAGCTTGGAACGCGTGAACGGCCCCATCGGGAATTGCGACATGATCGCCTGGACCAGCCATGATTTCCTTGCCATCGATCATGAACCCAATCTGCCCATCCATGACATAGAACGACTCCGTCTCGCCTGCGTGGTGGTTCGGCGGCGCACCGGCTCCAACCGGGACAAGGCATTCGACAAAGCAGAACTTATCCATCGTCTCGGACGGAAAAGCATGGAACTTCATGAGAATGTTCAGAACGTTATAGGTACGTGGGCGATTCAGCATGTTGATCCTCTCTGGGCTGATCGTTGGAACTGATCGCAGGCTACTCGCGCCAGGTTAATCTGTTAAATCGATAGATTATATGATACCAATTGATATGGCGAATTTATCCAGTTTCGATCTGAACCTTCTGCGTGTGCTCGATGCGCTGCTGATTGAGCATTCCACCGTTAGGGCCGGTGCGCGTTTGGGCCTGTCCCAGCCAGCCGTATCCGGAGCGCTGAAAAGGCTTCGACTGTCTCTCGGCGACGAATTGTTCTTTCGTAGCGGACAGACGCTCGAAGCGACCGAGTTCGCCCTCTCACTCAAAGAACCGCTTCAAGAGATTCTGCGCCGTATCGAAGCGCTGATCCGCGCACAAGATGCGTTCAACCCTGCGACCGCAGAACACAGTTTCCGGATTTCGGGCAGCGACTTCTTTGCTGAAATGCTCTTGCCGGCATTGGCCGAGTATTTAACAGCACATGCTCCTTCACTGCGTGTTCACCTCGTTGACCTTGTCCCAGACGACCGTGTTGGCACCCTGGCAAGCCACGACGTGGATTTTGCCCTGCTCCCTGAAACGCCTTTGCCCGATTGGGCAGAAGGCCAGCCGGTCTTCAGCTCATCCTTCTCTGTCATTGCCAGGAAGGCTCATCCAAGGACAACCGAGCTTGCGCTTGCGCCAGGCGATGTCATGCCGCTCGACCTCTTCTGCGACCTGGGGCATGTCCTGTTTTCGACTGAAGGCAATCCCAAAGGCCTTGGGGATGAGGCCCTTGCGCGGATCGGGCGTACACGTAGTGTGGCAATGACCCTGCCAGTTTTCTCTGGAGTATACCGCGCCGTCGCCGGTTCGGACCTCATTGCCTTGCTTCCATCCGCGTTGGCACATCGCATTGCCAAATCAGCAAATCTCAATGTGTTTGAGCCTCCGATCCCTGTGGATCCGGCCCGCTTGGCTCTGATTTGGCACCGACGGTTTTCTCAGAGTCCGCCACACCTATGGTTGAGAAGCCGGATAATTGAGCTGTTGCAACCCTTGAATGCTTGAAGGACGCTGTGACAGCGGAGGGCTCGAACGAGACCGTCGCTGCGGATTGCCCATTTTAGTTTGCAGCAGCGGCGAATGCACGCTTTCCGCCGATTCCGTGGAAAAACACTCGTTCGCTGACGCAGAATATCGACGGCTAAACGTGGTGCGAGCGCCTGTCCTGTCAGGCTTTTCTCGGTTGCTGCGGTGCGGGAAGGATCTTGGCCAGTTTGCGGAGGTTCTGGGCGGTTGCTGCGAGGAGGAATTCGTCCTTTGCGCCGCATGGGCCACGTAATCGAAGCCGGTTCAGGCCAAGGATCCGTTGTAAGCGCTCCGTTGATACCGCAGCTTATGCGGCCTGATTTTCCGATGCGGAAGTCGGCAGCCAATTCCAAGGCAGCAATTCATCCAGCCGGTTAATCATGTGATCATGGATGCGGTTGAGAATGTCAGCGAGGTAGGCTTGTGGGTCTAGGCCGTTCAGCTTGGCGGTTTCGATGATGGTCATAGCGCGGGCCAAGGTTTCGGCACCTGTGTCTGCCCCTGCAAATAACCATTTCTTCCGCCCTATGCCGATGGGACGCAGGGCACGTTCGGCATCTTCATGTTCTTCACGAGTAATGGATCTGGCATCTGCGTTCGGGCAGCATTTTGCCTTGGACGGGCAGGCCTGGCAGGTCAGTTTCAGGGCACGGTATTTCGCTCTGCCCTGTCCGGTCGGCTCCCGGTTCGGGTCGGAATAGTTCCGGCGGAACTGCTTCAGAGTTTGGCCCTCGGGGCAGATGTATTGGTCGTTCTCGGCGTCCCACTCGAAGTCCGCTCGGCTCCACGTGCCATCGGTTCGTTCGGACTTGTCGAAGACTGGAATATGCGGGGCAATCTTGCACTCGACCAGCCAGCCCAGCATAGGCGCAGTGCCGTAGGCGGTATCCGCGATCAGGCGCTTGGGATGGAGGTCGAACCTTGCCTTCACGCGCTTGAGCATGGTCTTCGTCGAGCCGACCTCTGCCTGCCGGATCAATCTCGTCGCCTCGACATCGACGATCACGCCGTGGTCCGTGTCGATCAGGTAATTGTCGGAATAGCTGAAGAATGCCGGTCCCTTGCGGGCAGCAGTCCATTGGCTCGTCGGGTCGGAATGGGACGTGAACTTGGGCTGCACCTCGCTGGCCGCACCAAACGCAGCCTTGTCCAGGGTGTCCAGATACTCGCGAACGGCGCGGGGCGCGTCGGCCGGATCGATCTGCTTCGCGTCCCATTCCTCCTTCGGCGCCGAGTTCTGCTTGTTGGCGTCCGCCTCAATAAGGCTCGCATCAATGG
The DNA here is from genome assembly GCF_900188425.1 of Antarctobacter heliothermus. Classification (GTDB taxonomy): domain Bacteria; phylum Pseudomonadota; class Alphaproteobacteria; order Rhodobacterales; family Rhodobacteraceae; genus Antarctobacter; species Antarctobacter heliothermus. The sequence goes on along the minus strand of NZ_FZON01000086.1, from coordinate 9,630 downwards.
CCATGCGCTGCCCGCTGACCAAGCCTTCTTCAATACAGCGCGCGACGGTTGTCTCAAACAGGTGGCGCAGCAACTCGCTGTCGCGGAAACGGCCGTGTCGGTTCTTCGAGAACGTAGAATGGTCCGGGACGCGATCACTCAGATCGAGGCGGCAAAACCAGCGATACGCCAGGTTCAGATGCACCTCCTCGCAGAGCCGCCGCTCCGACCGGATGCCGAAGCAATAGCCCACCAACAGCATCCGGATCAGCAGCTCGGGATCGACCGATGGACGCCCGGTGTGGCTGTAGAAATCGGCAAGGTAGGCGCGGATACCGGTGAGATCGACGAACCGGTCGATGGAGCGCAGCAGGTGGTTCTGCGCGACATGATCCTCCAGCAAAAACTCGTAGAACAGCGCCGGTTGCGCCTCCTGTCGCGGTCCCATCATCGCCGATCCTCCCACCCACTGCGGGAATTGAATCAGCCGAGGGGACTTCGATCAAGGGCGAGTTTTTCAACGAAATACGCTCTTCGTGTCGAAGAACGGCCGCCTCTGCGCTGAACGATCTGCCCGGCTTCAGGCGCGTGGCTGTCGAAGTGTTCAGGCCTGTGTTTCGGAGACTTATTCTTACAATACCTTGCAAGCTATTCACCTTTTCCTCGCAGTCATGAGGTCCGGAGAAAGTCGGCCCTGAGAGACCGCTTCCAAGCCCCTTGGAGCAGAGGCCAATGCTCAGCTCCTCCCTCAGAACCCTCGAATACTACAAAAAAACCGGCCGGTGCCGGATCAGGAGAACGCTCTTGCGAGGGCAAATAGCGGAGGGAATGGGGCACGCGTCGAACCTTCTCTACCTTGTAAGGAATTGAGAACGCTGGCCGGTCCGTTACATCAAAAACTCGAATACTGGCTCATTCCCGAGCCGAAAAGGACCCATCCTCGCTGGAGTGCAACCTGCCCCCCAAAAAGGGACCGGGATCTGCTATCGCTTCCCGAGTGTCCAAGGCTCGGCACCGCGCATGTCCACGAAGACGCGATAGACGGATGTGGTGGCGGTAATGAACATCCTGTGCCCGTCGCGCCCTCCGAAACAAAGATTCGAAACGACCTGAGGAACCAGAATCTTGCCCAGCCGAGTGCCCTCGCTGTCGAAACAGTGTACACCGTCTGCTGCCGACGACCACAGGTTGCCCATGACATCGCAGCGTATCCCGTCCGGCAGGCCGTCGTCGATCTCGGCAAAGATGCCGGTGTCGCGCAGGTCGCCGCCTTCGACGGCAAAACGGCGAATGACGGAAGGCACAGAGTCGTCGTGGCTCGATCCGCTTTCGGCGATATAGAGCGTCTTTTCATCTGGCGAAAAGCACAGGCCGTTCGGTTGGATGAAATCGGTGACGACGGCGCTCAGCTCGCCGCCGGACGACAGGCGGAATACGTTGCGGTTGGATTGTTCGGGATCACTGCGAAACCCCTCGAAATTCGAGATTATGCCGTAGGTCGGATCCGTGAACCAGAGGGCTCCATCGGAGCTGACGACAACATCATTGGGCGAATTGAGCCGTTTGCCGTCAAATCTATCGGCGAGAACGGTCAATGACCCGTCGATCTCGGTCCGGACCACGTCGCGCATGCCATGACGGCAGCCCACCAACCGCCCCTGGCGGTCACGCGTGTTGCCGTTGTTGAACCCGGACCCGGCGCGGAAAACTGACACGCCGTCTTGCTCGGACCAACGCATGATCCTCTGGCTAGGGATATCCGAGAACAGCAGGCAGTCGTGATCCCCGAACCAGACCGGCCCTTCGGTCCAGGTGAATCCATCTGCGATCACCTCCAGCTGCGACATGGGATGGACCAGCGCGGCGAACCGGTCATCATGGATTTCCAGGTGCGGCGGCAGTGTAATCATGTCCGGGCCCTCCTTGAACTGGCGGCGATGACGATGGCGATGATGATGGTCCCGGTCAGCACGTTGCGCACGCCCGCCCCTGCCCCGTAGCTGTTCAGCATCGAGACCACGAGGAACATGAACAAAGCGGCACCCCAGACGCCCGGCACGTTGGAATTGCCCCCGGCGATGGAACTGCCGCCGATCACGACGACGGCAATGGACATCAGCAGGTACTCCTGCCCCATGTTCAGCGCCGCCCCGCCTGAAAAACTGGCCAGCAGGTAGCCCGCCAGCGACGCGAACACGGCGACGGAGATGTAGGTGGACGCGCGCACCAGTTCGACCGGCACACCCGCCAGCCGCGCCACGCGCAGGTTTTGCCCCGTGGCCAGCAGCCACCGCCCCCAGACAGAACGTTCCAACACGAACCAGACGACGATGGCCAGCGCCAGCCCAACCCAGGCCACGTTGGGCAGGCCCAGGAAGCGTCCGGTGGCGAAATCGGCCAACCCGGCGGGCGGCTTGATCCGCAGGCCACGGTTCGACCAGATCGCCAGTGATTGGTAGATCAGCGAGGCCGCCAGCGTCGCGATGATCGGCGGCAGACGCAACAGAAAGATCAGCGCGTAATTTGCCACCCCCGTGCCGAAACCTACCGCCAGCGCGATGACGAGGCCGAGAAAGGCTGTGCCGGGATCGCTGCCCATCGCCTTCAGCGCCAGGGTGGCGGCCAGGGTCATGGTCGCGGGTATCGACAGGTCGACGTTGCCGGGTCCCAGGGTGATCACCAGCATCTGCCCCAGCCCGACGATGGCTGCGAAGGCGCCGAAGGACAGTGCGGCGTACCCCAACTCTCCGGCGCCGCGCCCCGAGGTGAGGCCGAGGGTCAGCGAGAACGCCGCCGCCGCCGCCAGCCAGGACCAGAGCCAGGGCCTGCTCAGAACGCTCATGCCTCACTCCCCTTCTGGCGAAAGATCAGCCGGGCGGTCAGCACGAGAATCAGGATCGCGCCTTGTGCGCCGATCTGCCAGTCCGGCGAGAGGCGCATGAAGGACAGAAAGCTCGCCGCCAACGTCAAGGTGAAGGCACCGATCACCGCGCCGGTCGGGCTGACCTTGCCGCCGGTGAATTCGCCGCCCCCCAGGATCACGCCCGCGATGGACAAAAGCGTGTAGCGCAGCGCGATGTTGGCGTCAGCCGAGGTGGCAAGACCCACCAGCGCCATGCCCGCAAGCACGCCAAAGAGGCCCGCCAGCCCGTAGGCCAGCGCCTTGAGCCGGATCACCGACCAGCCCGCCCGCGCGACCGAGCGCGCGTTGCCGCCCACGCCGCGCAGCACCGTCCCGATGCCGGAGCGCATGATCAGCAGATGGGTGACGGCGGCGATGATCACCGCGGCGACGACGGCCATCGGCGCAAACGGCGGCTTGACCGTCATCAGCGTGCGCAGCCAGCCGGGCGCGGCGCCGCCGGGCGAAGGCAGGATGAACAGCGCGATCCCGCCCCAGACAAAGGACATGCCCAGCGTCACCACGATGGCGGGCAGCTCCAGCGCATGGATCACCGCCCCCAGCAAAGCGTAGGACAGGATCAGGGCCAGCAGGATCAGCAGCCCCAGCATCGGCGCGTCGTTCAGGAAGGTCGCCGTGACACAGGCCGCAAGGCTGACGAAGGCGCCCAGAGACAGGTCGATGTCGTTGACCATGATGATCATCATCTGCGCGATGGTTGCCAGCGCGATCGGCACCGCGAGGTTGAACAGCAGGTTCAATCCGAAATAGCTCATCGCACGCGGTTGCATGTAGAATGTCGCGGCCAGCAATACGGCAAGCGAGACCACCGGAAGAATGATCCGGTGGCGGGCAAGGAAAGTCATGACGCCTCCTGCATCTCGAAAGAGGCTTCGAGGATCTTTTCCTCGGTGATCGCGCTGCCGGTCAGTTCGGCGCTGATCTCGTGGTTGCGGAAGACGAAGACTCTGTCGCACTGGCAGACCTCTTCGGTTTCGGTCGAGTACCACAGGAAGGTGCGCCCGCGGGCGGCCTCGGCGCGGATCATGGCATAGACGTCCTGCTTGGTGCCCACGTCCACGCCGCGCATCGGGTCATCCATGATGACTACCGGTGCCGATGAAGCCAATGCACGGGCAAAGAGAACTTTCTGCTGGTTGCCGCCCGACAGCGACAGGATCGGGTTTGCGACGTCGTCGGTCCGGATGCCGATGCGGGTCTTCCAGTCCTGCGCCACCCGGGCCTCGCCCTCACGGTCCACCAGTCCCCGCCGCGAACCCTGCGGCAGGATCGAGACCGAGATGTTGCGCAGGATCGACCAGAGCGGCAAAACCCCGTCGCGTTGCCGGTCGCCGGCGACAAACACCACCTCGGGCGCTTTACCCGCCCGCCACGCTGACGAGCGCGACAGGTAAAGCCGCGCCAGCGCCGCCGCCTGCCCGTGACCGGCCAGGCCCGACAGGCCCACGATCTCGCCTTTGCGGGCGGTCAGGCCCTGGTCGGTGCGCACGACCTCCGTCCCGAAATCACGCCCTGTCCCGGTCGCGTCCGCCGTGTCGGCTGTGACGTGGCCCATGGCATCCACCAGACCCTGACGGGTAAAGTCTTCGACCGGACGCTCGGCCACGACCTTGCCGTCTTTCAGAACAACAATGCGGGTGGCGACCTGGAACACCTCGCCCAGCATGTGCGAGATAAAGATCACTGCACCGCCCGAGGCGCAAAAGCGACTGACATGGGCCAGCAACTGATTTGCGATGCCGGCGTCCAGCGACGAGGTTGGCTCGTCCAATATGACCAGCCGCGTCTCGCTGCCGCGCGGGGCGAAACCGATGGCAATTTCGACCATCTGCCGTTCGGCGATGGACAGCGTATCGACCTCTGCGTTCGGGTCGATGCCGTGGCCGGGAAAGATCGTATCGAGGCTCTGGCCGATTTCTGCCCGCGCAGGCCGGCGCCAGTTCGGCCCCTTCAGCGCGCTGTGAGAGATGCGAAGGTTCTCGGCCACCGTCAGGTTGGGGCAGAGCGACAGTTCCTGAAAGACCGACCGCACGCCCGCCTCCAGCGCGCTACCGCCCGTGGCGAACCCAACTGTACCGGACGACGGTGCCAGACCGCCGTTTACCAGGTTTACCAGCGTCGACTTGCCGGCGCCGTTGTGGCCGACCAGGCCGACGCAATCGCCCTGGGCGACGGACAGGGTCACCCCGTCGAGCGCGCGAACGGGCCCGAAATACCGGGCCGCGTCCGTCAACGACACGAGGGGGGCTCTCTCATGATCGTTCATGAGCGCTCCATTGATGGGATGAGGTTCGGCGGGCCGCCGTTTGGGCGCCCCGCCAGTGAGGATCACAGGATCACTTGGCGTCGGAGATGACCTGCTGGGCGACTTCCAGCGAGTAGGTCACGTTGGCGACAGACCCCTCGGGTGTGGTGGCCAGGGCATCGTCAAGATTATCCTGCGTGATCTTCAGGAAGGGAACTGTCAGATCCTTTGGCACCTCTTCGCCGGCAAGAATCTGCTGTGCGACCCAGAGCGCCAGCGACGCCACGCCCGGCGCGATTGACAGCGACAAGGTCTCGTATCCGGTGGCGTCGCGTTGATCGGCCCACCATTGCAGCTCGTCCTGACGGTTGCCCAGAACGATCAGCGGCGTGTCGCGGCCAGCGGCCTTGAAGGCCTGCGCCGCCCCGTAGCCATCGCCACCCTGCGTCACGACGCCGACCACATCGGGCAGAGACGGCAGGATCCCCGCAACAGCCTTTTGCGAGACATCCTGGGCCCAGTCGCCGTGAACCGACCCGACGATCTTGAACTGATCGTGTACCTCGACACCGTCGTGGATGCCTTTGCTGATCTCGTCATCAACAAACACCCCGGCGAGGCCGCGAATTTCAAGCAGGTTGCCACCATCGGGCAGGCGCGACGCGAGGTAGTCCACTTCTTCCCGGCCCATCGCCGCGAAATCCACCGCGATCCGCCAGGCGCAAGGCTCGGTCACGATCCCGTCAAAGCTGACGACGATCACGCCGGCATCGCAGGCTTCCTTGACGGCCCCGTTCAAGGCGGTGGGCGACGCGGCATTCAGCACGATGGCGTCATAGCCCTGCAGAATCAGGTTCTGGATTTGCGCGGCCTGCTCGGTGGGCTGGTTCTCGGAGGTGGTATAGGCGTCCGCGGCGGCGACAATGCCATCTGTAACTGCCTGCGCGCCGATTTCCTGCCATGTCTGCAGCATCGCTTGCCGCCAGGAATTGCCGGCATAGTTGTTGGACAGCGCGATGCGCTTGTCGGCGGTTTCGGACATATGGGACTCGGCCTGAGCCAGTCCCGCAGCAAGCGCGAGGCCTGCCGCACTCAGCAGCATCTTCGAAAGTGTCATGTTTCTCCTCCCTGTCGCACAGTGGTCCTGCGCTGTATTCCGGCCTGAAAGGGCACGGATGGCGTGATGATGCGGTCCGAAACGACACCTGTAAAGGTGTCCTCCAGCAAAGCCGTTGCGGGTTCCCGCAAATGTTTTGCGGTTCACGGTGTTCCCTTCTCCGGATTTGCCTGTAACGCTTGCGGGGACGTGCATCGCGCGACCGGAGGAAACGATGACCAACGCCCTGCAGGCGCCAGAAAAGGGGGACGTCTTTCTGCGCATTTCGGCGCATCTGGCAGAGCGGACGGATATTGCCTCGGCGCTCGAGGCGGTGGCCAACGTGATCGCGGAGGTCATTCCCTTTACGCACGCTGACCTGTGCCTGAATGATCGTCCGGGCTGGCTGTCGAGTTACGAGGTCGGCATCCAGACGCGGTGGTCGCGGGCGCGCACGCGGGTCGATGTCTCGCCGATCCGGGACCTGATCAACGGGCATTGCGATTTCATGCTGTGCGAGGATGCCATGCAGGATCCGCGCCAGACCTTCGAGGGGTCATGCTCGGAACCTATCTTCAACCACGCGCTGCGCTCGCGCGTGCATGTCCTGATGAAGGTCATGGGCCAGCCCATTGGGACGCTGAACATTTCGCATTCCACGCCCGGCATCTATAACGGCGAGACGGTGCAGCGCGCCCAGCATGTGGCCGATGTCCTGTCGCCCTATTTCCACGCCTTGCACACCGCGGAACTGGCGCAACGGGCGGCGCAGGTCGGGCAGGAAGCCAAGGCGCGGGAAGAGGGTCTGCGCCGCGGTGCACTTGACCTGACGCAGACGCTTGAACGGGAACGCCAGCGCATCGGGATGGACCTGCACGACCAGACCCTTGCCGATCTGACCAGGCTGTTGCGGGAAGTCACCGGAGACACGTTGCCCGGTCGGGATCATCTGGCGAGCCGGATCTCGGAAACGATCGGGGATCTGCGTCGGATCATCGACACAGCTGTCCCCAGCCTGCTGGAGCTTTTCGGGTTCCTGCATGCAGTGCAAGTGCATCTCGAACGCGCGGTCGGCTCCGCGCCCGTCTCGGTCGAGGTGATAGACGAGACGGATGGCGCGCCGGACCGGCTGAACCCGACCGTGCGGACCGCCCTCTTCCGCATCGCGCAGGAAGCCATTAACAACGCCGCGCGCCATTCCGGAGCCCGCCGCATCGAGGTAAGGATAACGCCTATGGCCCGGTCCGGGCTGGCCATGACAGTGCGCGACGACGGCTGCGGCATTCCGGCGGAGGTGCGGCGGAATTCCGGCCTTGCCCACATGCGGACGCGGGCGCGGCTGATCTCGGCCGAGCTTGATGTCCTGAACGACAACGGCTGCGCGCTTCGGGTCATGCTGGGTGATCGGTCATGAAGGTGCTCATCGTCGAAGACGACCAATTTCACGCGACCTATCTTCAGGAAGCCTTGGCCGAGGCCCTGCCCGAGGTGACCGAGATCTTTCATGCCGCCGATGGAGCGGCCGGTGAAGAAGAGGCCCGGCTGGGGGAAATCGAGGCCATCGTGATGGACCTGCAGATGAAACACCGCAACGGCATCGAGGCGGCGCGCACGATCTGGGCCGAACGTCCGCAGAGCCGCATCCTGTTCTGGTCCAACTACGCCGACGACGCCTATCTGCGCGGGATCGCCCAGGTCGTGCCCGAGGAGAGCGCCTATGGCTATGTCCTCAAGACGGCGTCGCGCGACCGTCTCAAGCTGGCGCTGCGCGCCGTGCTGGTCGAAGCACAGATTATAGTGGACCGCGAAATCCACCGTCTTCAGAAACGCGGCACCGCGCCGCGCTCCCGGCTCGACGACAGCGAGTTCGACGTCTTGATCGATCTGGCGCTGGGGCTGCAGGACAAGTCGATCGCGGAACGGCGCGGCATGTCGCTCCGGACAGTCCAGAATCGCCTTTTATCGCTTTATGACAAGCTGGGTGTATCTTCGGATCTCGATGAGCACCTGACATTGAACAAGCGCGTGCGAGCGCTGAACCGCGCTCTGGCAACGCGCACCATCAACATCGAGACACTCGAAGCCGCGCAAAGGGATCTTAAAACTTGGTTGGCCGGACGTCGTTGATACGGCTTGATAGAGACGCCGATCCATCAGGGGCGCCAAACAATCCCGGCCCGGGTACTGTCAGAGCAATCAGCTCGAGCCACCCCTCCCCGCTCCATCCGCTATCAGACGGCACAACAATATGTTCTGTAAGGGAAATGCCGTGCGGATGGCGCGTCAGAAGAATAATCGGGCCGCAGCAAGCCTAGCAAACCGGTTCAATCTGACAAGACCGCTCGCCCCAAAGCCGCGCGGGGCCGAGATTGATGTACATGAAGCCCGAGCGTGGATAGAAGCCGAAGCCGAGAAACGCGACTGATCCGTCACTGCGCGTACCCTGCAACTGGAAAACGCGCTTTGCCAAGTCGATACCGAAGAGAGTAACTTCGGACATGGATGCTCCTTCCTTTTGTGATGGCTTTAACACTCACCACAATGGCACATTGCGATGCCGTCGGGAGGGGCATCCACGACATCACCCGAGCCCGTAGTGGTGAGAGATGGCACCTGCAAAAAGGATAACCCTTCAGCGGATCTGGCCACGTTTTATTCCCCGTTGCGAGCGTCCGGAAAATGAAGATTGAGGCTCTTGAGGCCTACTGACGTGACCGTTGTATAAGGATACCGGAAGTTGCGGCGAAAAGCGCTATGAGCAGAAGTGTCAGCGTCACTGCCCACACGAGCGAGGCTGCGCCCGCCGAAAACGTCACCCATTTTGCGCCCCAAAGCTCCAGAGGAACGACGGCATTCCCGGTAACCACCCATGGCCCAAGGATCGCAGTGTTGAGCGCAAGAACAGCTACGACTATCCCGGCAACAGCGCTGCGAAAGCGATGATTGAACCTTCGGCCAACAAGCACTTTCCGCAAAGTGCCCACGCCACGCGAAAGGTCAGACTGAATCATCAGCAACGCGGGCACCAGAAGCAGCACGGCAAAAAAACCAACTGACAGGCCATAGACCAGCGTCACCACGGTTGGCTTGAGAAACAGCGCCTGACGGCTGCTCTCATACATCAGCGGAGCTAGGCCCAGCACCGTTGTCAGTGTCGTCAGCAGGATCGGGCGTAGCCGGTCACGGGCACCCGCGACAGCGGAGGCAGCGATGCTTTGGCGGCGGGCATGGTCCTGGATCGTCGAAACGAGCACGATGGCGTCGTTGATAATGATCCCCGACATGCCGATCAGCCGTATCCGTCCGTTGTGACCGCTCTGACGGTGAGCCTCTGCTGTCGATAATGTCCATGATCGATAATGGACATCTTGAGGCACTCCATGACGG
>NZ_FZON01000143.1 GCF_900188425.1 Antarctobacter heliothermus | reverse complement strand
GACGACGCAAAAGCAACCAAACGGAGGATGAAAGATGCAACGGCTGATCTGGGCAATGATCCCGATGTGCTTCGCGACTGGTTGCGCACCCGTGGCCGTGAGTGAACCCGCGCTTTGTGCTGAACTGGACGAACCCACGCGCGCCCATGCAGCCGCCCTGGCAGAGGATGCAGGCACTCAGCCCGTGGTCTCTGGCGCGCATCTGATCCGCCTGATCGATGCAGGCTGCGGGAGGCCGCGATGAAGTCCCTCGACCCCGCGTTTCAGGCCCATCTGGATGAGGGCACAACGACGCTTTGCTGGTGCTGGCGCATTTTGCGCGCGGATGGTTTGAGCCTTGGCTTTACCGATCATGATGTCGCTTTCAGCTTTGACGGCACCGGCTTTGAGCCCGAAAGCGGGCTGACAGCCTCCGAGATCCGTTCAGGCTCTGACCTGTCGGTCGACGCCCAGGACGCTGAAGGCGTGCTGAGTTCCAACAGGATCACCGAGACCGATATTCTCGACGGCCGCTGGGACAATGCGGAGGTCGAGGTCTGGCGAGTGAACTGGGTCAACACAGACCAGCGGGCCCTGTTGCGTCGCGGTGCCATCGGCCAAATCCGGCGCGGGCGGCTCGCCTTCGTCGCAGAGGTGCGCTCACTTGCCCATGTGCTTGGCCAGACGGTGGGGCGGACGTTTCAGGCGACCTGTGACGCGGCAGTTGGCGACGGGAGCTGCGGCGTCGATCTCGACGCGGCAACCTTCAAGGGCACGGGCGCCGTGATCGATCTCCTGCGGGACCGGACATTCACCGCCTCGGAACTGGGTGGCTTTACCGCGGGATGGTTCACCTTCGGCACGCTGGACTGGACGGGCGGGGCCAACGCGGGGCGGCGCGCCGAGATCATCGCGCATGACGTGACCGACGGCATTGCGGCGCTGACATTGCTGGAAGCGCCGGTGCGACCGATCGTGGAGGCTCACACCTTCACCATCCGCGCGGGCTGCTACAAGCGCATGGAGACCTGTGGCGCAAAATTCGCCAACACCGCCAACTTCCGCGGTTTCCCACACATCCCCGGCCAGGATGCGGTTCTGCGCTACGCGACGAAGGACGGCGGACATGAGGGAGCCGAGCTGTGAACGTCGTTTCCAGCGGAAACGACGGGCGGCAGTGCATCGCATCGCGATGCGTGAGAGCCAGCACCGACCCCGAGCGTGTCATCGTCATTGCGCGCTCCTGGCTGGGCACGCCCTATCATGATCAGGCGAGCCTGCGCGGCGTCGGCTGCGACTGCCTCGGGCTGGCGCGCGGTGTCTGGCGGGAGGTCGTCGGACCAGAGCCATTTCCGATCCCGCCCTACAGCCGGGACTGGGGTGAGACCGGCCCGCGCGAGGTGCTGGCCGAGGGGGCGCGAGGTATGATGCGGGAAATTGCCCCGTCCGAGGCCAGTCCCGGCGCGCTGGTCCTGTTCCGCATGACCCCGCGCGCCATCGCAAAACACGTCGGGATCCTGACCGGGCCCGACACGTTCCTCCACGCCTATGAGCGCCT
>NZ_FZON01000085.1 GCF_900188425.1 Antarctobacter heliothermus | reverse complement strand
CGCAAGAATGCCAAGCCGTGGAAGCCATCGACTGCAGGGGCTATCGCTCGGAACGAGGCGCTGCGCGCTTCGAAATACCTTGGCCGCGCCATCTGGAGAAAATGGAGCGGATACCACCGACGAAGCCGCGCCGAGACGAAGATGCATTGCGTGAAGCTGCTGGGGCAGAGCCTCATGGCGCGCGACTTCGATCGTCAGGTCGCCGAACTTCAGATCCGCGCCGCCGTGCTCAACGGCTACACCGCGCTCGGCATACCCGTCACAGAGCCTGTGGGATAATTGCGTCCGGGGAAAGGGGAACTCCGGACGTTACCGACTTTGCGCAACAAAGCCGCAGATTGCTGGTGATCATCGTGGACCCGCGCTCGAAGCGCTGCGAGATCAGTTCGAACAGCAGCTCTGCCCCGGTCTTGGACAGCGGGACAAAGCCCAATTCATCAATGATGAGCAGCTTGACGGCGGCCAATTGCTTTTGCAGGCGGAGCAGACGGCGCTCGTCACGGGCCTGCATCAACTCACTGACCAGCGTGGCTGCGGTGATGAAGCGGACAGGCAGCCCCTTCTGGCAAGCGACCAAACCGAGGCCAAGGGCAACGTGCGTCTTGCCGGTGCCGCTTAGCCCGCGGGCGATGACATTCTCGCGCCGCTCGATCCATTCGCAGCTGGCGAATTCCAGCACCTGCATCTTGTTGAGCTTCGGGATTGCCTTGAAGTCGAAGCTGTCGAGGCTCTTGGTGGCCGGGAACTTCGCCGCCTTGATGCGTCGCTCGATCACCCGCCTTGTGTTGGGTGCGGGTGGGTTTGGCGAGGCAATGTCGCTCCTGAAAGACCCCGCCGTCGAGGTCTGGGATCGCATCAAGATGGGTGCTGCGGCGACGGGCGCTGCGGCCACGGCGATGTTCTTTGACCTGAAGGCTGATGCCGCCTCGGCCATGCAGAGTGCGATTGAAAGCGTCGTCGCCTTTGGCAACACGGCCGCGAACACGTTTCAGGTGGCCTATGAGGCGATCAAGGCGATCTGGGGCCTGCTCCCGGCGGCCATCGGTGATCTGGCGTTTCAGGTGGCCAACAGCCTGATCGATGGTGTCGAGGCAATGCTGAATGGCGTCGTTTCGCGCATCAACACATTCATCGGCGGGATCAACCAGGGGCTGGAAGCGCTTGGGTCCGAACGGCGCATTTCGATCATCCCCGATCTGGAATTGGGCCAGATCGAGAACCGCTTCGAGGGTGCCGCGACGGTTGCGACCAGCGCCGCACAATCCGCCTTTGATCGCGCTTTTAAGGACAATCCGCTCACTGCCTCGGGCTCACCGCGGCGGCCAATACAGCGCTTGCCACCGCTAACACCTATCGTGGGGCTGCACGCGACCTGGCCGAGGGCGCGCGTGCGCCGCTCGCCAGCTGGCAGGCCTTGCGTGACGCTGTGCAGGGCAGCATTGAGGGTGGCGCAGACGCGCTGACTAAGGCGACCGACGCGGCGGACCGTCTGGAGACCGCCCTTGGCGATGCCGGACGGGCGGCCACGGGTGCACGTGCTGCGGCCGGGGCTGCTGCCGCTACCGCCGAACCCGATACCGAAGCCGCCGTCACCGGCTGGCAGGCGGTCACGGCTGCGCTCAGCGACTATGCCAGCAAGGCGCGCGACATCGGCGGCGATATTGGCCGAAGCCTAGTCAGCGCGTTTCAGTCGGCCGAGAACGCCGTCGGCGAGTTCGTTTAGACCGGCAAGCTGGACTTCCGCGGTCTGGTCACCTCGCTGTTGGCCGATCTCGCCAAGCTGGCGGCGCGGAGGTTCATCCTCGGGCCGATCGCCAATGCGCTTTCCGGCGCGCTTGGCGGTGCGGGCGGTATCTTCGCGAACATCTTGCATGCAGGCGGCATGGTAGGGGCCTCTGCGCCAGGTCGGATGGTCCCCGAGATGGCCTTCGCGGCCGCACCTCGGATGCATTCCGGCGGCGTTGCAGGGCTCCGCCACGATGAGGTGCCCGCAATCCTGCAGCGGGGCGAACGCGTACTGTCGCGGCGTGAGGCGCAATCCTATGGCGGAGGCGGCGGTGTGAACGTGACCATCATGGTCCGTGACGCCGAGAGCTTCCGGCAATCCCGGACTCAGGTCGCGGCAGACATCGCTCGCGCCGTGTCGCTCGGGCGGAGGGGCATGTGATGGCGTTTCACGAGGTCCGGTTTCCAGACAATATCAGCCGGGGCGCGCGCGGAGGACCGGAACGGCGCACCCAGATCGTCGAGCTTGCCTCGGGCGTCGAAGAACGCAACGCCAGCTAGGCCAACAGCCGTCGCCGCTACGATGTGGCTTTCGGCATCGTGCGTGACCGGGCGCGCAGAATGCCATGCACCTCGTCGGCGCTTCGGCGGACCGAGCTACGAATGTCGGGGCACTTCAGGCGCGCCGCAGTTCAGCTCGGGATCCGGCGCCATCCTGCCGCGCTCGGGAGTCATGGCGTTTGCGACGCCGAGCCTTCAAGCCAATCGAGAAAGGCGGTCGTGGCGTTGCCGGTGCTGCGGCCCGGCGCGGCAAAGGCCACGATCTGGCACGCATCTATCCGGCGGTTCTGAAAAGGTTCGCATAGCAGGCCGCGTGTGATTAGATCGCCGACGGTAATCACCGGAGCGACAAGCGCGCCTTCGCCTGACATCGCCGCCTCGAGCGCGATGTAGAAATGGGGAAAGCGTCGTCGCCTGGCACCTGATTTGTTTGCTTTTCCCGAAAGGTGGAGCCAACGGTCCAGTTCGCCGGGGCGGCTTTCGGATTCGAGAAACATCACCCGCGACAGGTCCGCCGAACCGGGGCGCCGCGAGCGCACCAATGCGGGCGACATGACAAGACCCAAGGCGTCGGACAGAATCAGCCTTGATCGCGTCTCGGGCGGGATCGGCGGCTGCTGCCGGATCGCCACATCGTAGTTGATCGCCGTCAGGTCATCGCGTGCGTGGGTCTGGATCACGTCCACCGACACCGCAGGATAGCGTGACGAAAAGGTCCATAACCTCGGGATCAGCCAGCGCATGGCGAATGTGGCCGGGGCCGCGACCCGCAGAACGCCCTGCGCCGGGGTCGGACGGATCGCGGCGACAGCATCCGACAACAGAACGTTTGCCTTGTCCATGGCTTCGGCAAGCTGTCGGGCCTCGGGTCGGGGCAGGGCGGCACCGCCGTGCCTGTCGAACAATGTCAGGCCAAGCCAGGATTCGATCTGGGCGATCTGCTTGCTCACGGCGCTGGGTGTCACATGTAGTTCCCGTGACGCCGCCGTGAAGCTTTGATGACGGGCCACTGCCGATACGACCGTCAAGCTTTTGAAAGAAGGCATTTTTCCGAGTTCTTGTTCCATCTGTTCCGGGCCCCGAGAATTTTTGTCGCTTCGTGTTTGCAGTGCCCTGGCAGATGAAGTGCGCAGGCTGGTCTCACAGCGTCATCGAAGGGGTAACGCATCTATGCAAAAAGGACATGAACCCATGCCGGCTTTTGCCGCCGGCGACCCGCGCGTGACGCCGATCGCGGCGACGGTCAACGGGCGACGGTATGCGCTTGGGCCGCGGCCGGTCGTGGTGATCTGTGCAGATGGGTGCAGCCCGGAATATGTCGACGCGGTGATCGCGGCGGGCCGGGCTCCGGCGCTGGCGCGGATGCGGGCGACGACCCAGGCCACAGGCTTCGACGGAGCGGCTCTGGCCGCGATGCCGACCTTTACCAACCCCAACAACTTGTCCATCGTCACCGGCGCGCCGCCGTCCGTGCACGGGATATCGGGTAATTACACGCTCGACCGTGCCACCCGCAGCGAAGTGATGATGCTCGACGATAGCGGGATGATTGGCGAGACGATCCCCGGCGCCTTGTCGCAGGCCGGGGCGCGGGTGGGGGTGATCACCGCCAAGGACAAGCTGCGCAAGGCGCTGTCGCGGGGTCTTGACGGGCTGTCTGGGTCGGCGGAACGGGCCGAAGAGCTGCAACGCGCGGTCGGCCCCGCCTTTACCGCCGCCGCGCCCGACAAGTATTCCGCGGATCTGTCGCTGTTCGTTCTGGACGCGGGCGTGAGCCTGTTGCGGCAGCGGCGCGCCGATCTGATGTATCTCTCCCTGTCGGACTTTGTGCAGCATGCGCACGCCCCGAACGCTTTCGAGGCGCTGGACTTCATGGCCGCCCTTGACCGGCGGGTTGCGGAATTCGTGGAGCTTGGCGCCGTGGTGGGCATTGTCGCAGACCACGGCATGACCGACATGGCGCGGCCCGACGGCACGCCGAACGTGGTCTGGCTTGGCGATATCCTTGAGGCGCGGTTCGGGGAAGGCACCACGCGGGTGATCTGCCCGATCACCGACCCCTTCGGGCGGCATCACGGCTCGCTGGGCGGGTTCGTGCGGGTCTACCTGTTCGATCCGGCCATCGACGCAGGGGCGGCTCGCGACCTGCTGGCCCGTGCCGCCGGGGTCGATCTGGTGCTGACCGGGGCAGAGGCCGCCGCGCGCTTTGACATGCCGCCCGCTGCCGAGGGCGATCTTGCGGTGATCGGTGCGCCCGGCTTTGCGCTGGGGGCCTGCCGCGCGGATCACGACCTGTCGCAACTGATCGGCACGCGGCTGCGCTCGCATGGCGGGTTGGCCGAACAGGAGGTGCCGTTCCTGCTGTCGCACCCGCTGGTCCCGAACATCGCTGCGCGCATGTCGAAGGGCGCCCGCGTCTGGGACATTTTCGATGCCGCCATCAACGGAGTGACCCCATGACCCGCCGCGCCATCCTGTTCGTCGCCGACGGACACCGGGACGATTTCCTGCGCCCCGATCTGTGCCCCAACCTTGCGGGCTTTGCCGAAACCGGCCGGCGGTTTCACAATCACACCGGCAATTTCCCCTCTGCCACCCGCGCGAGTGCCGCGTCGATTGCGACCGGCTGCTGGCCGGGCACGCACGGTCTGCACGGCAACACCATGGGACTGCCCGGTGCGGGGGGCACGGTCATCCACGATGTGGGCGACCCGGCCTTTGTCGGGTCGCTACGGGCGGCTTTCGGGCGGACCCTCAAGGTGCCGACGCTGGCCGAACGGCTTGCCCCTGTGGGTGGCGCGCTGATTGCGTCGAATGTCTCTCCGGGGGCGGCGTACTTCCACGACCCCGACGGGCATGGCCACGTGGTGCACCGGGTGGGGTCGTTCGGGCCGGGCCGCTGCCCGCTAGGCCCGGACGAAGCGCCAATAGTCAGCCACGACGCAGCGGGCGACATGGCGCTGTGCGACTGGTTTTGTGATCGCATGACCGGCGAGGATGGCTCGGCGCTGGGGGTTTTGTGGCTGTCCGATCCCGATCTTTCGATGCATGCCGATGCGCTGGGGTCGGCCCGGCATCTGGCCGGCGTCGCCGCCGCCGATGCCTGTTTCGGCAAGTTGCGGGACAGTGTCGACGCGATGCGCGCGGCGGGCGACGATGTGCTGCTGATCGCGTGTTCCGATCACGGACAGGAAACCGTCATCGGCCACGTCGCCATCGGCGATGAACTGGTG
The DNA here is from genome assembly GCF_900188425.1 of Antarctobacter heliothermus. Classification (GTDB taxonomy): domain Bacteria; phylum Pseudomonadota; class Alphaproteobacteria; order Rhodobacterales; family Rhodobacteraceae; genus Antarctobacter; species Antarctobacter heliothermus. The sequence goes on along the minus strand of NZ_FZON01000085.1, from coordinate 7,474 downwards.
GCCGCCGGTCTGAAGGACGGCCCGGACTCGACCGAGGTCGCCGTCGCCCCGCAGGGCGGCAGCGGCCTGATCTATCTGGCGGGCGACGGTGTCGGACGGCTGGATGAGATCACCGCCTTTCTCACGGCCCATCCGCATGTGGGCGAGGTGTTTCCGGGTGCCGCGATGCGCGCTGTCGGGCAGGCCGAAGGCGACGGATTGGCAATTGCCTTTTCCATGGCCCGCGACAGTCAGGAAAACGAAAACGGTGTGTCCGGCCGGATCTGGGTCTGCACCTCGGACAGCAAGCCCGGCAAGCCCGTCGGACGGGGCAGCCACGGCGGCCTTGGCCGGTGGGAGCGGCACCCGTTCCTGATTGCGGGCGGCGGCCGTTTTGCCCCCGGCACAAACGAGCACGGGCGCACCCGCCTGATCGACATCGCCCCCACGATCCTGCGCCACCTGGGCCAGCCGCGCGACGGCATGGACGGGCTGGCGCTGCCCCACGACTGACCCACCAAACCCAGACAAGGAAATTTTGTCATGCAAAGACGTGCATTTCTGACCACCCTGGCCGCAAGCACTGCGATGGTCACCATCCTGACCGGCGGCCGGGCCATGGCCCAGGCCACCCCCTCTCACGGCGGCACCATGCGGCTTGCCTGGGGCACGCTCGATACCGCCGACTTTCACCGGCACACCGGGTCCATCAACCTGACCCATCCGTTTGTCGAAACGCTGACCTCGATCTCGGCCGACGGGCAGCCGCGCGGCATGCTGGCCGAAAGCTGGGAGATTTCGGAGGACGGCAAGACCTATACCTTTGCCATCCGTCAGGGCGTGACCTTTCACGATGGCCGCGTGATGACCGCAGGCGATGTTCTCGCCAATTTCGAGCGGATCAAGCGCGAAGTGCAGGGCGGCTGGCTCACCTCCGCGCTCGCCAATGTCGAAGAGATGTCGGCCCCCGACGATGCCACCTTCGTGATCCGCCTGTCGACGCCGTTCGCACCGTTCCTGAACGTGATCGCCGAAGCCTGGATCATGTCGCCCGCATCGCCCGGCTGGGACGGCCAGATCACCCAGCCGGTCGGCACCGGCCCCTTCACCTTCGACACATGGACACCGCAGCTCGAACTGCGCGGTGCGCGCTTTGATGGCTACTGGATGGCCGAAAAGCCCTATCTCGACGAAATCGTCTTCGACGTGCGCGAAGTGGCCGACACCTCGCTTGCCCTGCGTGCAGGAGATTTCCATGCCAGCTCAATTCCTTTGACCAAGGTAGAGGAATTCGAAGAGAACTCTGAAATCGAAGTGATGTTCCGGACCGATACAAGCTGGAACTTCCTGTCGTTCAACAATCGCGTGGCACGCCCGCCCTTCGACAACGTGCGCGTCCGCGAGGCGGTGGCCCATGCGCTTGATATCCCGACGCTGCGCACGATCCTGGCCGGGAAATACGCCGTCGCCAGCAACCAGATGGTGGTGCCGGGCAATTTCTACTTCGATCAGGCGATGTTCGACGCCGATCCGCACAAAGCCCCCGATATGGACCGTGCAAAGGCGATCCTCGCCGAAGAGGGGGTCGACCCGGGCGACTTCACCCTCGAGATGGTGTCGACCCAGAACAACCGGCTGGCCGGGCCGGTGTCGCAGACGCTTCAGCAGCTGGGCTTTGGCGTGAACAACCGCGCCTATGACGATCTTGGCTATCAGCGGCGGTTGTCGGAATACGACTGGGATGTGTTCCCCGGTGGATCGGGGCCGCGCAACGACGTGTTCCTTCGGTTCGTGCGGTTCATGACCGATGGCCCGAACCCCGGCCTCTGGGGCGGTGTGCAGGACGCCGAACTGGATGCCATGATCAATGCGGCGGTGGCCTCGGTCGGTGCCGATGAGCGGCGCCAGCACTACCTCGACGCATGGCAGCGGATTTCCGACCGCTACTATACCATCGTCATCGGCCACAGCCCGGCGGCTTACGGCATCCGCTCCGAGGTGAAGGATTTCACTGTTGCCTTCAACACCTCCACCCACCGGGTTGACGGCGGAATTGCCGAAGCCTGGATGGATACCGGGGCCTGAGGCGGAGAAGACGATGTCCCTGACCCTTGCCCCATTTGCGGCGCTCCGGCGTAATCGCATCCCGCCGTTGACGGCTGTCGGGGTGGCCATCGTCGTCCTGTTGATCGGAGTGGCCCTTCTGGGGCCACTCCTGACCCCGCATGATCCCTATCAATTCAGCATCCGCATGGACGAAAGCCCCAGTGCGGATCATTGGCTGGGCACCGACGATCAGGGCCATGATGTGTTGTCGCGGCTGATCGCGGGGACCCGGCTGAGCCTGATGTTCGGGGCGGGCGCTGCGCTGATCGCTCTGGGGATCGGGGCGGCCCTGTCGCTTGTGGCCCTGTCGTTCGGCCGGATCGCGGAAACCGGGGTGTTCTCGTTCTTCGATCTGATCCGGGCGCTGCCCGGCATCCTTTTCGCGTTGGCCTTTGTCGCGGCCTTCGAACCCGGGGCGACATCGGTGATGTTGGCACTTGGCGTGTCGTTCTCGCCGATGTTCGCGATGATCACACGCGCGACATGGCGCCAGCAGATGGCCCGGCCCTATGTGGCGGCTGCTCAGGTGCTGGGCGCGTCGCGGATCCGGGTGACTGTGGTGCATGTGCTTCCCAACATCATCGGCGCGCTGGTGACGCAATTCGCGATCATCCTGCCGCGATGCATCGTGCTTGAATCGGTGATGAGCTTTCTCGGGCTTGGCGTGTCGCCCGAAACCCCGACCTGGGGGCGGATGATCGCCAATGCCACCCAAAATACCGAAGCCGCCCCACATGCTGTGCTGGCCCCGATCCTCGCGTTGAGCGTGGCGACGTTCGGCATGGCCCTTGTCGGAGACGCGATGCGGCGGGGGTTTGACCCGGATAGAAGAAGGATTGCAGTGTGAACGACCGACTGGTTCAGACGCTTGTCCCCATCGGGGCCGATATCTTTCGATCCTTGATGATCGCGGCGGGGATTATAGTGTTCAGCTTTTTTCTGATCCGCATGATCCCCGGCGACATCGTCGACGTGATGGGGATCGAGGGCACCCTGACCTATGGCCAGCAGGACGCCATGCGAGAAAGCCTCGGGCTGGATGTGGGCTGGTGGCAACAGTTCACGGCCTGGCTGGGGATGGTGGCTGGGGGCGATTTTGGTGCCTCGCTGCGCTATGGCACGCCAATCCTCGATCTATTGCGGGTCGCGATGGCCCCGACGCTGATCCTCGGGGCATCGGCGCTGGCCATCGGTCTGACGCTGGGCATCGGGCTGCCGGTTCTGGCCTGTGTGTTTCAGAAACCGCTTTTCGTCGGACTGGTGCAGTTCATCACGCTGTGGTCGATAGTCGTGCCGACGTTTTCCATCGGTATCCTTTCGGTGATCGTGTTCGCGGTCTGGCTGGGCTGGATCCCCGCGATCGGCAACATCATGGTGCCGGCGATCATCCTCGGCATGGATACGGCGGGCACTCTGGCCAAGATGCTGCACGAGGACATGGTTGACACCGAGCGGGCCGCCTTCGTGCGCACCGCGCGCGCCAAGGGGCTGTCGCGGTGGCGGATCGTGCTACGCCACATCCTGCCCAACGCCCTGACCGTAGTTGTCGCGCTGTTCGGCATTCTGCTTGCGGGCGCGCTGACCGGGGCCATCACGATGGAGGTGGTCTTCGGTCTGCCGGGTCTGGGCACCCTGACATTGCAGGCCATCCAGGGCCGCGACTATCCGGTGGTTCAGGCGGTGGTCATCTGGCTGGGCCTGACCGTGGTGATCGCCAACCTGATCAGCGACCTTGTGCAACGCGCCCTTGATCCGAGGATAGGACGATGACCTCAACTGCCTTGCTTCATCTTCGCGACCTGACGGTTTCGATCCGCACGTCCGGCGGCGCCACGCCTGTCGTGCGCGGTATCTCGCTTGACCTGTTCGCCGGTCGCACCCTTGCGATCGTGGGCGAATCCGGGTCGGGCAAGACGATGACGGCGATGTCGATCTTGGGCCTAGGCCCGCCGGGAACGCCGCTGATCGTGGGCGGAGAGGCCCGGTTCGACGGGTACGACCTTTTGGCAATGCCGGAACGCGAGATGCGGGCACTGCGCGGCCGCCGGATCGGGGCGGTGTTTCAGGACCCGGCCGGGTCGATGAACCCGCTGATGCCCGTGGGCGAACAGATCCGCGAGGCGGCCCGCGCTGCCGGGGCCGAACGGGCCGTCGCCAGTGCCAAGGTTGTGGCCCTGCTGGACGAGGTCGGTCTGGCGCAGGTGCCCGAGATCGCCGGGCGCTATCCGCATGAATTGTCGGGCGGTCAGCAGCAGCGCTGCATGATCGCGCTGGCGCTGGCGGGTGACCCCGATCTTCTGGTTGCCGACGAACCCACAACGGCGCTGGACAGCGACGTGGCGGATCAGATCATCGCGCTTCTGGCTGATCTGCGGGCGCGCCGGGGGATGGCTCTTTTGTTCATCTCGCACGATCTGGCGGTGGTGTCGCGGCTGGCGCAAGACATCGTGGTCATGCGCGACGGGCAGGTGGTCGAGTTCGGCAGCACGGGCCAGATCCTGCAGAATCCGCAACAGGATTACACCAAGGCGCTGATCGCATGCACGCCCGGCACCGGCGGCCCGCCACGGGCGCGGCTGATGACCCTCGACATGATCCGCAGCGGCACCGTTCCCGGCCCGAGGCGGCCCACCACACCAGGGGACACCGTCGTTTCGGTGCGCGACCTGATGGTGAAATACCCAGGTCGCGGGTTGCTGCGGCTGGGGCATCTGGCATTGCAAGGCGTGTCGCTGGAGTTGCGGGCCGGCAGCAGCCTGGGCCTTGTCGGGGCCAGCGGCAGCGGCAAGAGCACCCTTGGCCGCGCCCTTGTCGGGCTTGTCGCGGCGCAATCGGGTGAGATCCACATCAACGGACTGGAGCTGGCCGCCAGCGGCCGCCGCACCGCTTCGGACCGGCGCAACATGCAATATGTGTTCCAGGATGCCTCAGGTGCCCTGAACCCGCGCCGCACCATCGGCCAGTCGCTTCTGGAACCGCAGCGCATCCACGGATTGCCCGTCGGCGCGCTTGAGCCGATGCTGGCCGAGGTGGGTTTGCCCGCCGATATCGCACGACGTTTTCCGGCAGAGCTGTCGGGCGGGCAGTTGCAGCGCGTGACCATCGCCCGCGCCCTGGCGCTGGAGCCCGATTGCCTGATCTGCGATGAAATCACCTCGGCGCTGGATGTGTCGTCGCAGGCGCAGGTCCTGAACGTGCTGTCCGACCTGCAGGAACGGCGCAACCTTGCGATCCTGTTCATCAGCCATGACCGGGCGCTTGTCGAACATTTCTGTGACAGGGTTCTTGTGATGAAAGGTGGCCATCTCGCCGAAGAGGGCACCGTCATGGACACCATAAACGCGTCTCCCAAGTCGGCCAAGGTTCACGAAACCGTATAGTCCGTTGGGATTGGGGCCGGGACGCGACGGACGGCCTCTGCCTCAGAGTTTGATTCAAAACTATCTGATCAGTATCAATCCCTTGCGATATGGTGTGTGACATGTGGAATGTGGCGATGGTGATCCATGCCTCTGGGCTGGCGATGGATTTTTCCCAATCCTTTCAAAGGCGGCGGTATCGGCCCAGCCAGACGAGAGTGCGTTCCACGACTCAACGGCGCGGCAGGACCTCGAAGTCCAGCGCCGTGTCGGAACTGCGAATACACGCTGCTGACCGAGGAGGGCTTGCTGGGCGGTGCGCTCGAGATCCGGTTCTGGCCGAGCGAGATCCACGGCATCTTCGTGCTGATCGAGACCCCACTGGCCTTCGCCGAGCAGGTCGTCGTCCCGAACCCCGCCGACTGGCTGCCGTTCCTTTCCCACCACCTTGCGCCGATCATCGCGGTCTCCAACCAGAGTTCCCTGATCGCGCTACATGGCAAGATCGGGAACGCCCTCATCGCCTTGGCGCGCCATGGCGAAGGCAGCCATGTCGATCCCGAGACCGGCGAGAGCCGGATCGACCTCGACAACGACCGCGACCGTCGCCGGGCCCAGCAGGCCCGCGCGACGATGGAAAGAGAGCGGCGGGAGGGGAGCGCGTGAAGACCATGCGCTGGCATCCACCGGGCTATGGTGGCGAGCGCCGCGACCCAGACCGCGTGAAAAGGGACGGTTGGCGCGATCAGGGCGTGCTCGCCATCTCAATTGACGATGAGCGCCTCAGCTGGCCAGAGCGGGAGCTGGTCCGACAGCTGGGCAAGAAGCTGTATGGGCCGCGACACCGTGAACCCGAGGCGCCGGACCCGTGACCGGACTCTCTGTGGACCCCGGAATCTGCGCCGGGGTCCATCTGGGGTCCAAGGCCTGCCCGGGGAGTTTCTGGTTCCTTTCCGGGCGCTTACGTATACGGGAGGGCGCAGCGCGGGACATCGCCAGCGTCAGGACCGGTTTTTTGGGAAGCCACCCGGAAGCCGGAGTCCGGCAGACGTGTCCAAGGGCCAATGATCGTTGGCGATCGAGCGGCTCAGGTGATGGGTTCCACGGTGGATCCGGAGTCCGGCTGAAGTCAAGTCGGAAACCGATGGACGCCCTCTTGGCGGAATCCAACCGGCTGCTAGTAGTCGCACCCCTGAGCGCCAAGCAAAGTGTGGTCGTCGATCCCTTTGGGAGCGTTGCGCCCGCCGTGGACATCGGGCGCGACCCTGAAAGATCGGGCGGAAGAGCTTTGTCGAGAACGTCGGCAGCGGCAGCCCGTGTTCTGCCATGCAAAATGGATTAGCTGGGCAAGGCAAAGAGGGCTTCAGGACGATGACAGGCGGACAGGAGCATTGGGACGGGGTCTACGCCGCGCGGTCGGAAGCCGAACTGACGAACGATCTGGTTCGAGGCAACGCCCGCCGTGTCGCTAGAATTGGTCAGCGCACATCTGCAACCGGGCGAGCCGTTCATCGACAACGGTGCCGGTGCGTCGCGTCTGGTCGATGTGTTGATCGCGGAGGGTTTCGGGCGTCTCGCCGTGCTGGATGTTTCCGGCGCTGCATTGGCCGTCAGCAGGCAAGGCCTTGGACCGCAGGGCGAAAGCGTCACTTGGATCGAGGCGGACATCACCGCCTGGGAGCCCGACCGACTCTGTGCGGTGTGCCACGACCGTGCGGTGTTCCATTACCTTACTGACGCCGAGGAGCGCGCCGAATGTGCGCGCGCCCTGAACCGCTCGTTTTCTCGTTGACGTCTATTGACCGGAGAAACTTGTGCATTCTACCGAATTTTCAAATCATCAGTTCTTCTTGAACAGGCCGAAATGGAACCGCTGCACGCTGCCCCAAGGCGTGTGGTGAACGTGGATCAAGGACTGGATCAGCCGGTAGTCCGGACTGTGAACAGGCATGCAATTTTGACCCCGTAACGGGGTGATCGGCGTCCAACAATGACCCCCTTACACTGATGTGGATGATGCTCCCGAGGCT
>NZ_FZON01000109.1 GCF_900188425.1 Antarctobacter heliothermus | reverse complement strand
CGCCCAGTCGAGGCCGACCAGGCTCAGTAGGCTTTCAACGAACCCGGTCGTCTGCCGGAGCGCCATGCCGAAAAGGACTTTCATCGTCAGGCATGCCTGGATCGCGGCGTCGCTATAGAGCGGCTGCCGGCCTCGCTTGCCGGTCGGCGGTGGCACCCAGACCATGTCCGGGTCGAACCAGATCGTCAGGGAGCCGCGCTGCTTCAGCGCTTCGTTGTAGGCCGGCCAGTTCTTGGTCTTGTAGCTCGGCGGGATCGGTCTGCTCATGCAGGACAGCTACCACGCTGGATTCACGAGATGAATCCCTCAACCAGCCTTTGCGCAACAAAGCCATGCCGAAGCCGTTTGCAGTCTTGTCACTGGCGAGTTGCCGCACTTGACCATTGTCGAACTCCGCTCTCACGGCCCCTCTGGTTTTTACAAACTCAAGAAAGCCTCCGAAATCATCCCCAAATCTGGAAACCTCTTTGTTCCATGGGTGTTCAGGTTTGGCCTTTAGGTGTTTAAAGTAACTGAAGATGCGCGGCTTGGCTTCTCGCAACATGCAAACAAAAATTGGAGGTCGAGGCAGTAAATCCGCAATATCGGGAGATATGTGCCCAGTCAGAACATCGACTTTCGCACGCTCCCTATCCGGCATGGCGTTCAATTGGGCTGCACATTGCTGTCGGGTTCCCAAAATGAACCTCCACCCTCGACAGCTTTCAATAATGGCGCGATTAAGGCTGGTCCCCGCGGTTTTCGGGATGTGCAAATGTACAATGGTATTCTCAATCTTGGGACGTACGATATCATCGCTGCTGAGAATATTTGGATTTGATTGCTTTATAAGCCTTAGAAAATCTTTGGAATTCCCAAGGACTTTTCGCAGGCGAGCAATGTCCATCCCTTCTTGAATCGACTTTTCAATGGAGGCGTCGCTAGGTCGTCTGCCCAAAAATAGAAAATAACCAAAATCTATTTCTTTGGACGTCAGTGGTCTACCCTCTGTGGTTCCGAGAGGTGTTTTGCTTTTAGGTTCGGCATCCGGTGAGCGCTCAAGCTCAGACTTTATTGCTTTTTTGGGTTTGAAAAATTTGAACATGGCGAGCCGTATTACCTGTTTCTGTCGCAAAGATGATATTTCAGTTTGAGCGTCACCATTCTTGCCAATCTGGGTAAAGGAAAGAGGCGGTTGAGATATTGCGATTATGGCGCAAAAGTCATTCCATGTGAAGCATTGATGTACCCCCAAAATTTTCTCAGCGTAGAGTTTTTGAAACTTCCGAGAATGGATCGCGCGCGCGACCAATGTCGGCTTACCGTCCTTCGTTTCAGTGCCTCGCATCATGCAACGTCAGAGGCGAGTGCCATGGGACGGCTGGGCGTGGAGGCCGCTGCTCTGGACGACAGCGCCCTGCGCCCAAAGCGGCCCACGAAAGTCCATTCCCCCCTACCCCCCAATCCGCGCCTCCAGCGCCCGCAAATGGTCGGGCAGGGCGCGGGCGGTGATGCTGGCTTCTTTGACGAGGTGGTCGAAATGCTGGGTGATGGCCTCGACCCGGTTGGTGTCGCGGAAGGCGAGGTAGTTGCGGCCAAGGTAGATCACCGCCAGCAGCGGGCCGAAGACGGTCAGCGGCGCAGAATACAGCCGCCGCGCGTCGAACAGGTAGAACCGCAGCCGGGGGTAGAGGGACTCGCAGTGTTCCGCCAAACGCAAGAGTTGTTCGCGCCGGATGTCCGCCGACAGGCCCGCGTAATAGCCGGTTCCGGCGGCGAAGGAGTCGACCTCAAACAGCGGCAGGGCAATCTCATAGTCGGACTGCGAGCGGCGCATCCAGTTCAGCCGGTCCTCTGACGCGTTGATCGCCTGCTGCGTGGTCTTGCCCAGATGGGGGGCGTATTCCCAGTCCAGCAACTCTCGGGTCTTGAGCATGTCGGGCAGGGCGGGCGGAACGTAGCGGATCTTGTAGCCCTCGGCCTCACGGTGCCAGTCAAAGATCTGCTCATCGACCAGCGCGCGGGGCGCCTCGGTCAGGGTCATGGAATTGGCAAGCAGATCCGCGGCGCTTTCGGGACGCCCGGACAGACCCAGCAGCCAATCCGCCGAGACGCCAAGCGCCTGTGCGCAGGCCCCGATCAGATGCGCGTTGGGCAGCCGCGCGCCACTGTCCTTGAGCAATTGCGAAATGGTGGAGCGGTCGACGCCGACGGCCCGCGCCAAAGCGGTTTGATTCGAGCCTGCCTTGGCCATCGCCTCTGACAGGCGGGTGCGGAGCAGGGCGGCGCGGGCGCGTTTGTCGATAATAACACTCATGTGGTGATTATTGTCACGTTTGCTGAGAAATGTGAACCATACACAGAGTGCCCAGCCGCGTGGGCCGGCGTTAACGTATGGCTAGATCAGAAAAATCAGGAGGTTACATGGAGACGCGGGCGCGCACATTGGTGAAATCCGTCCTTTGGACGTTGCTGGGGCTGGTGGTCATGATCGGAGTGGGGTTCGCCTTTACCGGATCGCTGATGGTGGGCGGCGGCATGGCGGCGATCAACGCCGCGCTGGGGTTTGTCACCTACCTTTTGTATGAGCGTGTCTGGGCCGGCATCCGCTGGGGCCGCCATGTCTGAGCGCCTGCGCGGGCTGGAATGGCCGACACTGGCGTTGCTGGCCGCGTGTTATGCGATCTGGGGGCTGGGGACCACGGTGGCGGCGGCGGCTTGGCTGCCGTTGGGAATGGTCCTGGTGGTGGTCGGGGCGGCGCTGCATTCGTCGCTGAGCCATGAGATGCTGCACGGCCATCCGTTCCGGTCGCCGGGGTGGAACGCGGCGCTGGTGTTCCCGGCGCTGTCGCTGGTGGTGCCGTACCTGCGGTTCAAGGACACCCATATGGCGCATCACCGCGATGCGATCCTGACGGACCCCTATGACGACCCGGAGAGCAATTTCATGGACCCTGCGGTGTGGGGGCGGGTGCCGCGCTGGGGGCGGGCGCTGTTGCGGGTGAACAACACGCTGGCGGGGCGGATGCTGTTGGGGCCGCTGATCGGGACGCTGGGTTTTGTGTTTGGCGATCTGCGGGCCGTGTGCCATGGGGATCGGCGCGTGGCGCTGGGGTGGCTGCTGCATGTGCCGGCGGTGGCTGTGGTGGACTGGTGGATGGGGACGGTGGGGCAGATGCCGGTCTGGGCGTTTTTGCTGAGCACCTATGCGGCGCTGTCGGTGCTGAAGATCCGCACCTTTCTGGAGCACCGCGCCCATGAGACAGCGCAGGCGCGGACGGTGATCATCGAGGATCGCGGGGTGCTGGCGCTGCTGTTTCTGAACAACAACTTTCATATCGTGCATCACATGCACGCGATGGTGCCGTGGTATCGGTTGCCCGCGATGTACCGGGACAACCGGGATCGCTATCTGAGCCGGAACGGGGAGTATCGCTATGCCTCTTACGGCGAGGTGTTCCGGCGCTATTTCTGGCGGGCCAAAGACCCGGTGCCACATCCGTTGTACCCCAAAGGCTGACGGGGCGGGGTTCGGCGCCTTTGCGGTCTCGGTTTGGATCTAACTGGGATCAGCGGCTTGCAACTGGGTCGCGGCTGACCCTAATGGCCGCATGGATCTCTGGATAATTGCCACGCTTTGCGCCGCCACGTTTCAGACGGTGCGGTTTATGTTGCACAAGGTGCTGGCAGGCGGCGCGCTGAGCGCCACGGGCAGCACCTTTGCGCGGTTTGCCTATGCCATGCCCGCCGCAGCGGTGGTTCTGACCGGCTACTTCTGGGCGACCGAGGCCGCGCTGCCGCTGCCGGGGGTGGATTTCCTGGGCTGGGCGGTGATCGGCGGGCTGGGGCAGATCCTGGCCACGGTGCTGGTGGTGCTGTGCTTTCGTGAACGCAATTTCGCCGTGGGCATCACGTTCAAAAAGACCGAGGTGATCCTGACCGCGCTGATGGGGCTGGTGGTGCTGGGCGAGGTGATCTCTGCCGCCGGGTGGCTGGCGATCGGTATCGGGCTGGTCGGTGTGCTGATGCTGTCGCGGACGCCGGATGCGGTGGGGCTGTGGCGTGGCTTGACCAGTCGGGCGGTGGTTCTGGGCGTCGGGTCAGGCGTGTTCTTTGCCGTTGCGGGCATTGGCTATCGCGCCACGACGCTGGCGGTGCCAAGCGACGATCCGGTGTTGCGGGCGGCGGTGTCGCTGGTTTGCGTGACCTTGTTACAATCGGCGGGTCTGGCGGTCTGGCTGCGCTGGCGCGAGCCGGGGCAGTTGGCTGCGGTCTGGGATGCGCGGGGCAAGGCGGTCTGGCTGGGGCTGACCTCTATGGCGGGGACGATGGGGTGGTTCACCGCGTTCACGCTGCAAAAGGCGGCCTATGTCTATGCGCTGGGTCAGGTAGAGTTGATCCTGTCGCTGGCCGCCTCTGTGCTGTTTTTCCGCGAAAAGGTGACGGCGCGGGAACTGGCCGGGATTGGCGTGCTTACGGTGTCGATTGTGGTGCTGGTTCTGGTGCTGTGACTCGGTGCAGTGGTGCGGGTGACAGCGCATCGCGCAGCACCAGCGTCACGGTGGCAAAGCTGACATAAAGCAGCAGATACCATGAGCCCATCTTGGACAGATGGACAAGGTCGAGCGTGTCCTGCCCCTTGTACAGCCATGTGCCGGTGTTGGTGCCGATGTTTTCGGCGATCCACAGAAAGATCGAAGTCAGGAAGGCGGCGAGGGGCAGCGGCATCCAGCGCCGCGTGCGGTTGATGGTGAACCAGACACGGGTGCGCACGAACAGCAGCACGCTGGCGGCCATCAGCACATAGCGCGCGTCGGGCAGATAGTGATGCGCGAAGAAGTTGACATAGATCGCCACAGCCAGCGCGATGCTGGTCCAGTACGGCGGGTAGGGGGCAAAGCACATGTCAAAGATGCGGATGACCCGCGCCATGTAGCTGCCGACGGCGGCATACATGAAGCCCGAGAACAGCGGCACGCCGTAGAATTTCAGCACTGCGGGTTCCGGGTAGCCCCAACTGCCGGCGTTGACCTTGAACAGTTCCATCGCGGTGCCGGTGAGGTGGAACAGCAAGATGACCTTGGCCTCTTGCAGGGTTTCCAGTTTGAAGATCAAAAAGCCGATCTGGATGGAAAGCGCGTAGAGGAACAGCAGGTCATAGCGCTGGAGCGGCGCATCATCCGGCCAGAAGCGGTCCGTGACCAGCAACCCGCCCAGCATCAGGAAACCGAACAGGCAGGCCCAGCCCTGTTTGAGGATGAACATCAGCAGGTCCGCGAGACCCGTGGGGAGTTGCGCGCGGGTGAAGTCCCCCAGCGCGCGTTCGATGCGGCGTGTTGTGGTCATGATAGCCTTGATAGGGCCGGGGCGGATGCGGGCCAGTCAGGGATGCCTGACCTTTTTGCGGGCGGCACCGGTGGAGGGGGGGGAGGGGGCGCTGCCCCCTCGGCCTGCGGCCTCACCCCCGGGATATTTTTGGACAGAAGAAACCGGGGTTTGCGGTTTTCAGGGTTGGCGCGGGCCGGCGTAGTCGGTGTCCGAGACCTTTTCCAGCCAGTCTGCCGCGCTGCCGTTCTGGGATTCCTGAAGGGCGAGGTGGGACATGGCCACGTCCGGGGCCGCGCCGTGCCAGTGTTTTTCGCCGGGCGCAAACCAGACCGTATCGCCGGGGCGCAGTTCCTGCACCGGTTCGCCCGCTTTCTGGGCAAGGCAGAGGCCGGACAGGATTTGCAGTGTCTGGCCAAGGGGGTGGGTGTGCCAGGCGGTGCGTGCGCCCGGTTCGAACGTGACGATCAGGGCGTTGAGGCGGGACGGGTCCGGTGCGGCGATGATCGGGTCAAAGCGGACGGTGCCGGTGAAGTAGTCGGGATTGGGCGTGACGCTGGGGCGGGAGCCTGCGCGGTGGATCAACCCGGCTTATTCATCCAAATCAGGGGAAATAGCTGGCGTGCCCGCGAAAGCTTTGTAGAATCAAGCTGCTAGACAAAATCCGACAGCAGCCATCGGAGCACGCCATGGGTGAAACGCTACAGCCGGTCGCCACGAGCTTCAACAGGTCCCTGCGCGTCGAAAGCCGTGCCGAGCGGCTGACCGGTGATGCCGGTGCCGTGGTGCTGCGCGAGATCATGGAGCGCAGCGGCATCGTCGAATGGATGGTCCCGCAGCTGACCGATCCGCGGCGTCAGGAAGATGTCGTCCATGACCTCGGCTCGCTCATCCGGACCAGCGTGCTGCTCGCCGCCCA
>NZ_FZON01000084.1 GCF_900188425.1 Antarctobacter heliothermus | reverse complement strand
CGAGCATCTCGACGGGGCCGAGGGCTGGCCCGCGATCTATGACCGCGCCTATCTGCAGGCGAACATCGCGGGCGGCGAAGGCTTCGACTGGTTCTATGCCAGCGCGGCGGATCGCACCTCGCAGGTTCGGACGGCCATCACGGATGGCGCCGCCAGCAAGCCATGGGTCTTCCGCTACAAGGATCTGCGCGCCTGGTGGTCGAACCCGCACTACAACCGCCCGGGCGGGGTGGAAAGCGGGACGCCCACCGCATGGGTACCGCAGTCGAAGCCGATCTGGTTCACCGAGCTGGGCTGTCCCGCCATCGACCGGGGGACCAACCAGCCCAACGTGTTCTTCGACCCGAAATCGTCCGAGAGCTTCACGCCGCATTTCTCGCGCGGCTGGCGGGACGACGCGATCCAGCGCGCGTATCTCGAGGCGACCTATCTCTGGTGGGGCGCCCCGGCCAACAACCCGCTGTCCTCGGTCTACGGCGCGCGCATGGTGCATGTGCCGGAATGCGCCGCCTGGACATGGGACGCGCGGCCGTACCCGTTCTTCCCGGCGCTGACCGACGTCTGGACGGACGGGGCGAACTGGCGGCTCGGGCACTGGCTGACCGGAAGGCTGGGCGCGGCGTCGCTCGCCGCACTCGTCCGGCACCTCTGCCTGCGCGCCGGGCTGCCCGAGGCGAGGATCGACGTCTCCGGACTCTGGGGCGCGGTCGAGGGCTACGCCATCACCGCGCTCGAAAGCCCGCGCGCCTCGATCACCACGCTGTCGCGCCACTTCGGCTTCGACGCCGTTGAGACCGAGGGCGTGATCCGCTTCGTCATGCGCGGCCGGGCCTCTGTCGCCACCCTCGTCCACGACGATCTGGTCGCCGCCCGCGAGGGCGACGTGCTGGAACTGACGCGCGGCCAGGAGACCGAACTGCCGCAAGCCCTGAAATGGCAGGTCGCGCGGGCGGATGAGGATTACGACGCGGCCCTCGTCGAGGCGCGGCGCATCACGGTGGACACGACCCGCATCGCCTCCGAGTCCTTCCCGATGGCGGTGCCGCCCGAGGAGGCCGAGCGGCGCTGCCGCCGTGCCCTGATGGAGGCATGGGTGGGACGCGAGACGGCGGCGTTCCGATTGCCGCCCTCTCGCCTCGCGCTCGACCCGGCCGACGCGATCCGGCTGGAGCATGACGGGCGGCTGGTCGATCTGCGGCTCGTCTCCATCGCCGACGCCGAGGCGCGCGGGATCGAGGCGGTCCGCGAGGACCGGGCAACCTACGATCTGCCGCCCGGCGATCCCCGCGCGGCGTCGCTGACGCGTGCTGTCGTGTTCGGCGCGCCGGATGCGGTGCTGATGGACCTGCCGCAATTGACCGAGGACCAGCCCGCGCATCGGCCGCTGGTCGCCGCGCACGCGGTTCCCTGGCCCGGCGAGATGGCGGTGTTCCGCAGCCCGTCGACCGATGGCTTCGAGCTGGTGACCACCTTCGGCAGCCGCGCCCGGATCGGGATGCTGGTCTCCGACCTCTACGCGGGGCACACGTCGCGCTTCGATCTCGGCAATGCGCTTGTGGTCGATCTGCTGACCGGCACGCTGGAAAGCGTCACCGACCTCACGCTGTTCGGCGGCGCCAACGCGCTCGCCATCGAGAGCGCGCCCGGCGTCTGGGAGATCGTGCAGGCGGGCGCGGCGGAGCTTCTGGCGCCCGGCCGGTATCGGCTGACCCGGCTCCTGCGCGGCCAGCGCGGCACCGAGGGTGCGATGGGTAACCCGGCGCCTGCGGGCGGGCGGGTCGTCGTGCTGGACACCGCGCTGGCGTCCCTGCCGATCGCCGAGGCCGATCTCGGCATCCCGTGGAACTGGCGTATCGGCCCGGCGAGCCGTCCGGTCAGCGACGAGACCTATGTGGCGCAGGCCTTCACGCCAACGGGCGCCGGGCTGCGGCCGTTCTCCGTCGCCCATGTCGCGCAACCGTGGCGAACGCCGCGGACGCCCGGCGACCTGACGATCCGCTGGACGCGGAGGTCACGCGCGCTTGCTGCCGACAGCTGGGGCGCGGTCGAGGTGTCACTGGCGGAAGAGCTGGAAGCCTACGAGGTCGAGATCCTCGACGGCGCCACCGTGAAGCGGGTGCTGAGCACCGCCACGACCAGCGCGATCTACACCGCCGCCCAGCAGAGCGCCGATTGGGGCGCGCCGCTCGGCCCCGGCGACACGCTCGACGTCCGCATCTTCCAGCTCTCCGCCCTGATCGGGCGGGGCGCGCCAAAGACCGTCACGCTCACGTTCTGAAGGCCATCCCATGTCCGACGCCACGACCCATCTGTTGCTGCCCTACATCCTCGCGGCGCAGGCCCAGAAGCATGTCACGCACAACGAGGCGCTGCGGCTCCTCGACGGGCTCGTCCAGCTCTCCGTGCTCGACCGGGACCCGACCGCGCCTCCCGGAAGCCCCGCCGATGGCGACCGCTACATCGTCGGCTCGGGTGCGACGGGCGACTGGGCGGGCTGGGACCTGAACGTCGCGCTCTGGACCGAGGGCGCGTGGCTACGCCTGCCGCCGCGCACCGGCTGGCGGGCGTGGGTCGAGGACGAGGGCCTGCTGCTGGTCTACGATGGCGCGAACTGGATCGGCACCACCCCGGCCGCGCTGCAGAACATGGCGCTGTTCGGGCTCAGCACGACGGCGGATGCGTCGAACCCGTTCTCGGCCAAGCTGAACGCGGCGCTCTGGACGGCGAAGACCGTTGCCGAGGGCGGGACCGGCGATCTGTTCTACACCATGAACAAGGAAGCCGCGGGCGACGATCTCGGGCTCACGCTGCAGACCGGCTTCGTGACCAAGGCGCTGGTGGGGCTCTTCGGCTCCGATCGGTTCCGCCTCGCGGTCTCGGCCGACGGCAGCACCTTCTTCGACGGGCTGATCGTCGACAACGCCAACGGCATCGTCGACCAGCCCCGGCTGCCGCGGTTCAAGGGCTACACCAACTACGACAACTATGTCGGCATCGACACCTGGACGAAGATCGGGATCAACAATACCGACTACAACGATCAGGCCGCCTTCGACGCCGCTAACAATCGCTTCGTGACGCCTGTGGCCGGCACCTACCTCTTCGGCGCGACGCTGCTCTACAAGATCAATTCCAGCACGAACGCACGCATGCGCGGACGGCTCGTGCTGAACGGGACGACCGAGATGCGGGGCTCGGCCGGAGAGATCTCAGGGGCGCACGTCTCTGAATCGACGGCGCTCTGGCTGCAGACGATGGCCGTCCTTACCTCGGGCGACACGGTCGAGCTGCAGGGCACCTTCCGCGCGGCAGACGGCTATTTCGCCGCCGACCACACGTCCTTCTGGGGCTGCAAGATTGGCTGAGCTGCGGAAGGAGGACCCGATGAACCCACCCCGATCCGAGGGCTTCGTGCGCATGCCCGACGCCGAGTTCGAGGCGATCCTGACGCGGGCGGCGGAAGAAGGCGCAAAGCGTGCGCTGGCCGATGTCGGGCTCGACGGCGACGAGGCCGCGCTCGACATCCGCGATTTGCGCTCCCTTGTCGACTGCATCCGGCTGGTGCGCCGCACCGCCATGCAGACCGCCGTCCGCATGATCACCACCGGCGTCATGCTGGCGCTGCTGGCGGGCATCGCCATCAAGCTGAAGATCTTCGGCGGCGGCCCGTAGCCGCGCACCATCCCAAACCATCAGCTCACCCGCACCCGCCCTCGAGGCGGGTTTTTCGTTTTGGAGGAAACCTATGACGACGACATTCCACCGCCATTGGCGCGACGTGCCTGAGAGCAGCTGGCGCTGGGCCAACTTCTCCCCCGCCGAGATCGCCTGCCGGGGCACCGGCAAGCTGCTGGTCAACGAACCCGCGCTCGACAAGCTGCAAGCGCTACGCGACCGGCTGGGCAAGCCGCTGATCGTGCGTTCCGCCTATCGCAGCCCGGAACACAATCGCGCCGTCGGCGGCGCGACCCGGTCGAAGCACCTCGACGGCGCCGCCTTCGACATCGCCATGGCGAACCACGACCCGGTGGCCTTCGAGGCGGCGGCGCGGGAGGTCGGGTTCCTCGGCTTCGGCTTCTATCCGCGATCGGGGTTCATCCATGTCGATCTCGGCCCCGCACGGCAGTGGGGCGAGCGGTTCCCGGTCCGGGCGACTGCCTTCGCATCGGAGACTCCGCCTGCACGCGAAGTGCTGGCCGAGAGCCGCACCATGAAGGGAGGCGGCGCGGCTGGCGCGGCGACGCTGGGTGCGGCGGGCGTCGAGGTGGCGCAGGACATCCTGGCCGAGACCCAAGGGGCGATCCTGCCGCTGGTGCCGTATCTGGATACGCTACGCTGGGTGTTCATCGCCGTGGCCTTCGTGGGCATCGCGGTCACGGTCTATGCGCGGCTCGATGACTGGAAGCGGGGGCAGCGATGATCGGGGCGTTGTTCGGTGGGATTATCGCCAGCCCATGGGCGCGGGCAGCGCTGCGCTACGGAGCCATTGCCTTTGCCATCCTGCTGTTCCTGCTATCGATCCGCCGCGCTGGAGAGCGAACGGGGCGGATTGCTGAACGTTTAGAGTCCACGGAGAAAGCCAATGACGTACAACGCCGAATGCTGGAAGCGGCGGCTCGCCGTCCTCGTAATCGTGACGAGCTGGTTGACCGGCTGCGCGGGGGTGGGTTTTGAAACGGGTGGCGTGGCGGCATGTCCGCCGGTCGTGGAATATAGTCGGGAGGTGCAGGCGCGGGCGGCGGTGGAATTGCTGCTGTTGCCGGACGGATCGGTCGTCGTGGCGATGATGGGGGATTATGCGGTCCTGCGGGAGCAGGCGCGAGCGTGTGTAAGTGATTGATTGCGATCGAGCCAAAAAGCGGCCCGACATCCAGACTCGCCCTGAAAATTGACCTATGTCATAACGCTGCATACTTTTTCTCATTAAAAAAGGAACCGCGAAGCTCAGGATTGCCAGTAAAAATGAACTTCATCGTTGCTCTTCTACTCGCGATTCTTCTTGGCGCATGCGCTTTGGCGCTTCTTGCGCTTTCAGATCGGCGGGCCGATCGCGCAGAATGGGACAGACTGACGTCCATCCAACCGACCGCGCCAGAGCTGTTCGAACCGGGCATGGTTTCTGACCTGCCCGAGCCGGCGGCGCGGTATTTTACCTACATGATCCGGCCGGGCACTCCACTTTTGCCGGTCGCCGAGATCGACATGACCGGCCAGTTCAGCCTCGGAACCAAGGACGATCCGCGCTATCAGCCGATGGAAGCCCGCCAGATACTTGCAGCGCCCGAAGGGTTCGTCTGGGCGATGCGCACCAGAGGCGGCATGCCCGTCTCGGGATCAGACTCCGGCAGTTGGACGCGGTTTCGGATATTCGGACTGATCCCGGTGGGGCGTCTTGGTGGTGATCCGGATCATACCCGTTCCGCCTTTGGGCGCTATGCGGCAGAGGCGGTGATCTGGGCTCCGGCCGCCCTCCTGCCGGGTCCCGGTATAACCTGGAACGCGTTGGGCGAGGACACTGCGCGGGTGACGATCCGGCACACAGACCTGGAGCAGGCGGTCGACGTGACCGTGGATGAAGAGGGGCGGCCTTTCGAAGTCACCTTTCAGCGTTGGAGCAATGCCAACCCCGAAAAGGTCCACCGTCTGCAGCCGTTCGGGGCCACCATGTCGGACTTCAGGGACGTTGAGGGCTATCGCCTGCCGTTCCGCGTTGAGGCCGGGAATATGTTCGGCACCGATGATTATTTCCCCTTCTTTCTCGCTGACGTCACCGAGATACGATTTCCACGGCGTGAGCCATGATCGCTCGATTTGCAACCTGTCTGCGTTCTGGGCGCCGAGATACCGCAGCCTGTATCGCACGGCGGGCTGTAAATGCAGGTCGGCGGTCTTTCACCCAAACCATCGTGGCTGCTGCAATCTGTTGCGCCTTCACAGGAAGCGTATCGGCACAGCAAGACAGCACCGTATCTGCGCTGGCCGCGCGGTTGGACGGGCTCGCCCAAGGGTTCATGACAAGCGAACAGGTTCCGGGCGCAATTGCGGCGGTCGTAAGCGGTGAGGAGGTGGTGTTGCGGGGCTATGGCGTCGCCGATCTGGACGATCGGACGCCCGTCACTCCCGACGACGTGCGCTTCGAGATCGGCTCGATCACCAAGCTTTTTACCTGGGTCGCAGTCATGATGCTGGTCGAGGAAGGCAGACTGGATCTGCGCGCAGATGTGTCGGGCTATCTGCCGACCTTCGCGATGCCGGGTAGTGAGCCGCTGACCCTTGCACATCTGATGAGCCACCGGGCTGGCTTTGCTGAAAGCTATGCGATCTTTGACCAGGACATCGCCGCCTTGCCCCGTGCGCAGGCGCTTGCGGCTGCGGCTCCCGAGCAGGTGTTCGCGCGCGGGGAAGTCACGTCCTACTCGAACTGGGGTGCCGCACTGGCGGGGCATATCGTCGAGGAGGTCTCTGGCCAGCCATGGGAGGATTTCGTGCAGGAGCGCATCCTCGATCCGCTGGGCATGGACGAAACCACACTGGCCGAACGCCTGCGACAGCCGGATCAGCCGCCCTTGGCACGCAGTTACCGGATACAGGGTGGTATCGCACATCCAGCCTTCCGCATCGATATCGGCGCGTTCGGCCCGGCGGGGGGGACGGCCAGCACGGCTGCCGACATGGCGCGTTTCCTGCAGTTCCTGATGGGCGACGGAGCGCTGGACGGGGCGCGGTTGTTGCAGACTGAAACGATGGCGCAGATGCGAACACGGCTTTTCGACGACCGACCGCACGCGGCGGATATGGCGCATGGCTTTCAGGCCAGACCACGTTTTGGCACCATGATCTATGGGCACGGCGGCGGCGTGAACGAATTCATCTCGAACCTCGTTTTCATTCCCGAAATCGGTGCGGGGGTCTTCATCTCCCAGAACGGGGGCACAGGCGCGAGCCTGCCCTTTCTGGCCCCGAACATGATCCTCGCCGCACTTGCCGCCGAGGCCGGGCTCGAGGCTCACACCGTGCAGCCCGTGCCGGATGCCGCCGCGCGCGCTGCGGATGCAGCAGGCCGCTATCTGACCAACCGCCGGATGTTTTCGGGCCCCGCTCAACTCTTGGTCGCGCTCTCGCCGCTGAACGTGACCGCGCTGGCGGATGGCGCGTTGCTGATGCCGACGGCCACAATACCGATGCCGTCGCGGTTCGATCCCATCGCGCCCGACCTTTGGCAGAACGCGCAGGGCGATCGCGTGACGGTGATCCGCGATGCGCAGGGACAGGTCGCGCGCCTTGCCGACGGGACCGGGGCGCATACCCATGAACGGCTGCGCGGGTTGGCGGACCCTGTGTGGCTGAGCGCGGGTTTTGCGTTGGCAGCACTTCTGGCAACGACGACGTTTCTGGGGCTTTTGTGGCGGCACGGGCTGCGCGGCGGATCACGGGGCGGAACGCTGGCGGCGGCGGTGGCACTGGCCGGGGCGGTTGCGGTCTGGGGTCTGGTTGCTGCGGGGGTGGCGGTCGGGCTTGTGGCGGCGCGGCTGGGGTCGGAATTCCTGTTCGACCAGCCGCAACGCACGTTTGAGGTGTTTCTTGGCATGGGCGACGTCGTGGCCGTGGTGTCCGTGGCGCTTGTGGCTACACTGCTCATCGTCTGGCGCGCACCGGGATGGGGGTTGTGGCGGCGTCTGCATCACACTGCCTTCGCGCTTGTGCTGGTGGGTCTGGCCGGACTCATGCTCCACTGGGGACTGGCCTTCGGAGGTCCGATCTGATGACGGCCTGCAAGCCATATTCTTGGAAGGTCTCGACATGATGGCGGTGGTTCTGCTCGTGCAGGTCGCCCTGCCTCTGGCCTTGCTCGCGTGGCTGGCCCTGTTCCAGGCGGGATCTATGGTCGGGTGGCTGATGCAGGCTGCGGGTATTGCGGCACTTTTGTTCGCGTTGGCGCGCGTCGCCCAATGGGCGCTGCCTGTCTGGTGGCTGCCTTGGGGATATGCGGGTGTGTTTCTTGTCATCGTGGCCTGGCAAGTGTCTGCGCTGCCCGCCCGGCCGCCGTTGCCCCACGGCGCGTGGGCGTGGTCGGCAATGGTGGTCTCGGCGGGTCTTCTGGCGCTCGGCAGCTTCTACGCGGTCAAGGCGCTTTCCGGGCGCGCTCTGCCGCCGGTCGAGGTCGTCGATATTTCCAATCCCTTCGGGCCGGGCCGCTATCTTGTGGGGCACGGTGGATCCAACACTCTGGTCAACGGCCATATGCGGACGCTGGATGCCAGCGTCGAGCGGTTCCGCCCCTGGCGCGGGCAATCCTACGCAGTGGACTTCTTCGGACTTGGCGCCTGGGGCCTGCGCGCCCGCGGTTGGCAGCCCGCTGACCCGGCGGCCTATGCGATTTTCGGGGCAGAGCTTCGCGCGCCCTGTGCAGGGGTGGTGGCCGCCGCAAGGGCGGACATGCCAGATTTTGAAGTGCTCGAAAGCGATCAGGTCAACCGGCTCGGCAACCATGTCATTCTGCGCTGTGGCGGGGCCGAGATCGTTTTCGCGCACATGCGACAAGGCAGCATCGCGGTCGTGGCGGGCGACCGGATAGAGGTCGGCCACCGGCTGGGCGAGGTTGGCAATTCCGGCGCCTCGACCGAGCCGCATCTGCATATCCACGCACAACGCCCGGCACCCGAAGGCGCGCCGTCGATCTCGGGCGACCCGCTGGCCATCCGCATTGATGGGCGTTTTCTTGTGCGCGGCGATCGCCTTCGGGGCCAGGCGCAATGAGCGTTGCGGCCTACCGGCCGTTCGCGTTTCTCGCCACGGCACTGGCCTGGACATGGGCATTCTGGTCGGTGCCCGCCTTGACCGGGCTCGAACCCTGGAGCGGCAAGGGGCGATGGCTCATCTACCTGGGTG
This sequence comes from Antarctobacter heliothermus, assembly GCF_900188425.1. GTDB lineage: Bacteria > Pseudomonadota > Alphaproteobacteria > Rhodobacterales > Rhodobacteraceae > Antarctobacter > Antarctobacter heliothermus. Next base: position 4,822 of record NZ_FZON01000084.1, on the reverse strand, counting down.
GTGTCGGCCCGCTCCTTGCCGGGCTCTGGTTCCAGCACCGACACAGCGCCGGTCGAGGCTTGCGCGATCTCTGGCAGCGGCTGGTGCAGCCCGGTCGCGCACCGCTCTGGCTCTGGGCGGCGACACTCCTGCTGATCCCGGCGCTTTCGCTTCTTGCGCACGGTCTCCTGATGCTCGGTGGTGGCACCGGCCCCACGCTTGCCCTTCCCGGTGCCACCTGGCCCGCGGCCCTCGGATACGCCGCGTTCATCTTTCTGCTCGGACCGCTGCCGGAAGAGATCGGATGGCGCGGCTACGGGCTCGACGCGCTGCTCGTCCGGCATGACCCTGTGGTGGCGTCGATCATCCTGGGAGCAGCATGGGGCGCTTGGCATCTGCCGCTGCTTGCAATGGACGGATACTACGATGACTTCGGCGGGCCACCCGTCCTGTGGCTTTTCCTTTGGTCGATCCTGATGAAAACCCTCATTATGACATGGGGTTATCTGGCATCCGACAGATCGCTCCTGTTGATGGTGGTGTTCCATTTCATGATCAACGCCGCTGGAGAGGTCCTGCCACGATCTGCCGAGGTCGAGACCGTGTTTCAGTTTCTGCTTACGGCGGTCGCCTTGGCAGCGGCGCTGCATCTGCGATCCAATTGGCACGCGGCACGGCGATAGGCGGCTCGGCGACCGCCGCCCCGCCGGGGAAGTTTGGGTGCCACCAGTGCCAGTGCGCTATGCGACCGTTACATAGACATCGGTCTCGAGGTCCGCTTCGGATGCCACCGTCGATGGGTCATTGAGATAAATCTCCCAACTTGGCATGCCGACAGACATGCCCTTCACCTCAAGATGTTTCATCATCGCGACATAGCTGTCACGGAGCATTGCGTAAGGGCCCCTGTGTACGAAATTCAGGACATCACCATCAGGCAGGACATCACACTTCACATCGCCCTTGGCCTTCCTTGCATCCTCCTCAGAGACCACAAAACCTGCGCGAAACGGCATCTTGTCCGGGTCAAAGGTGACATAGACCGCTAGGGGATTGCCCGCACTCGTGATTTCTTTGTCCGCGATGAAACTCGCGACCGACTGGAATGCCGACCCCATGGCCTCGCTGATGCATTTCGGGTCCATGCTGCAGGTCCGTTCCTCATAGAGGTAAGCGGCGGGTTCGACGGTTACCATTTTGTATTCAGTCATCTATCCACTCCTTTGATGTTGTCGTGATCGTTCTGGTAATGTCTATCCTTGGTCCGATATTGCTGCGGTCGTCCGGCCGGGCGCGATTGCGAACATGGCCAGGCAGAGGCCAGCCACCCCGGACGCAGCGGCGAGCCAGAGCCAGAGGCCGGGGAGGATCGAGAAGATGAAGAGGTAGTCCTGCGCCTGCGCCCAGAGCGGCCAACCGACGCCTGCGGCCCCCGCCAGCGCCGCCGCGCCGCGCCATGTCGGGCCGCGCCGCCAACGCCAGAACACGGCCCCAAGCGCAAGCAGCGCCCCGGCCAGCAGCAGCGCGATGGCGACCCGCGCCGCGGTTTCGGCCCAAAGGATGCGGGTTATCCCCACAGGCTGCACGCCGAGGCTCTCGGACCAGACCCGCAGTACCGCGGCGAACAGCGGCCAGGCGCGTTGGCTGTTTGACAGGATCACGATCCCGTCTCCGGTCTCGGGCACCAGATGCAGATGGGTCATCCAGCCGTAGCCCTGTCCGCCGTGCCAAACCGACTGCCTCCCATCCGAAAGGGTCTCGGTGAAATGGCCGAGGGCGTAGCCGTCCGCCGCAAAGCCAAAGAGGCCGTCTACCGCAACAACTGATCGGTGAAGTGCCGCAACACCCTGCGCCGAAAGCACCGGTTGATCCGCGCCCGCCATCCCGGCTGCGGCGAAGCGCGCCACATGGCCCGCCGTTGCAAACAGCCCGCCCGAAGCGCGGCCTGGATAGACATAGGGTGCGACGGGCGGCCCGCGCAGGTCATGCCCTAGCGGCATCTCGAACCCGGTCCAGTCGAAGCCTGCGCGTTCCATCTCGAGGGGGGAAAGGACCTCGCGCGCCATGAACACAGCGAAATCCTCGCCCGTGCAGTCCTCTATAACCAACTCCAGCAGATTGAAGCCGGTGTCGGAATAGGCGAACGCGGCTGAGGGGGCGGCAATAATTTCGAAATCCTCTGCCAGATGCTCTGCCAGTTCGGGCCTTGGTTCATCCGGTGCAAAGCGGGCTGCGAAGTCGCCAAGACCGATTCCGGCGCTGTGCGACAGAAGCTGCCGGGACGTCAGCGGCGGCGTGCTCTCGGGCGGCTGCCAGCTCGTAAGACAATCGGTGATCGGAGCATCGAGATCGAGGCGCCCGGTCTCGGCCAGCCGCATCGCGCCCCATGCAGTGACGGGCTTGGAGATCGACTCGACCCGGAACAGCGCATCCACCGTCATCTCGCGCCCGGTGGCAGGATCAGCGTAGCCGAAGGCGCGGGTCCAGACCGGCGCGCCGTTCTCCAACACGGTGACGACAACCCCCGGCACGCCGTCACTTGCCATGCGTGCCTGTACAGTATCGCTGAGACGGTCTGAGGCAGTCGCTCCCACCACGACCGAGCTGATCGAAAAAGCGCCAATGATGGCAATGAAAAGCAAGGATTGATGGGTCATTTTGTTCCTCGAAGGCTCCCCTCAATCCGCGTCTGTCAGCGTGTTCGTCTCTTGCAAGACAACCTGCAAAAGGATTGCTGTGGCCCTCCGGGCTCTTCGAAGGGCGGGCTGTGGGCGGAATTTTCGAACGTGTAGAGGCCTCTCACCGGCGCATTGACCAGGTCGAAATAGGTGCGGTAAAGGTAGATCGAAGTCAGTCAGGCGCGCCGCCAGATCATCCCTCAGCAGGTTCTCCCAGAAGAAGGGCCGCGACCAGAGCTTGCCGCGCCAGACATTGATCTTGTCCATCACTGTATAGGCCCGCATGCGCCAGACCGGCAAGAAGATGCCGGTGATGACCGTGCGCATGTCGCGCGTCTGTCCGGATGGGCCACACACCTACTCCCCCTCGGACAGAAGCGTCGCCTCAAGCGCGTCCAGAGCCGCCCGGTCAAGGACAACGCCACCGACGATTACCGCACGCGGGCGGCGCAGCGTCGCGAGGCTTTCCAGCGGATTGGCGTCGAGCAAAACCAGGTCGGCCTGGCGGCCCGGTGCGATGGTGCCGTCCTGGTCGGACAGCCCGAAAAACCGGGGCGGCGCAACAGTTGCGGTGTAGAGCGCCTCACGCGGGGTCAGGCCGATTTCGACATAAAGGTCCAGCTCATCCAGCAGCGAAAACCCATGGAACAGATAGGGGTTGGCGAAGGACGCATCGGTGGATGCAAGGATTGGCACACCCGCCCTGTGGGTCATCAGGAATGTGCGCCGGTCAAGCGCGATAGACTCCGCGGCCAGATCACGCACCTCATCCGTCATCGCCTCCAGCCGGAAATCCGGTCGGCCCCAGGCTTCGCGCACTTCGGCCGGGATCATCCGCATACGCGGGGCGTCCGGGGCGGGCCAGTTGCCGGTGTAGAAATCGGCGACCACGAGAGTCGGGCTGACGTGCATCCCAGATGCGGCAAGACGTGCAAGCATCTCGTCGCACAGCGCCTGATCCCATGTTTCCAGGATAACCCGGTTCTGCCCCGCCATAACCTCAAAGATGGCCGCCTGATCGGCACCGTTCGCCATGACGCGCCGCACATCCTCCAGCATTCGCTCTTCGCCCGTCGCGCAAGCCATGGCGACCCGCCCGAAATGCTCCATCCCGTCCTGGCCCGCGTCGATGGCGGTGCCAAGTGCCACGCGCTCGGGGATGTGGCCGACAAGCGGCAGATCGTATTCATGCGCCGCCTCGGCCAGAGCGAGATAGGTCGGCTCGTCCAGCATCGAATAGGACTTCACCGCCGCCCAGCCTTCGGCCGCGATCCGGTCCACCACCGCGCGCGCGTCTTCTGGTGTGTCGGCAAGGAACATGCCCGGCCACGACCCCGGAGTTGCGTCGACCCATGCGCCCGACAGGATCAGGCGTGGGCCAAGCACCTCCCCCGCCTCGATCCGCGCCTGCAACTCCTGTTGCGCGTCGATAGGCCAGAGTGCGCCCATGTCCCGGATACCTGTGACGCCGTTGATCAGGTAAAGCGGCAACGCCGTGTCGGGTTCGGTGGCGCTTGAGAAGATATGAACGTGGCTGTCCCAAAGGCCGGGAATCAAATATGCGCCGCCACCTTCGTACCGGGAAAAGCCGATCGGAGCGGAAAGGTCCCGGCCGATATCTGCAATGCGGTTATCTTCGATCAGCACGGATTGCCCTTCGGAGAGTGCTCCGGTCTCGATATCGACAAGCGTGACGTTCGTCAGAAATGCATCAGACGCGGCGCGGTCCGGCAGGGCGGAGGCGGCGATGGCGATCGAGTAGATGAACGGTCTCATATTCGTGCTCCAAACATAATAGGGCTTTCAACATAGCCACGTCGCATGGCTTTGTTGCGCAAAGGCTGGTTGAGGGATTCATCTCGTGAATCCAGCGTGGTAGCTGTCCTGCATGAGCAGACCGATCCCGCCGAGCTACAAGACCAAGAACTGGCCGGCCTACAACGAAGCGCTGAAGCAGCGCGGCTCCCTGACGATCTGGTTCGACCCGGACATGGTCTGGGTGCCACCGCCGACCGGCAAGCGAGGCCGGCAGCCGCTCTATAGCGACGCCGCGATCCAGGCATGCCTGACGATGAAAGTCCTTTTCGGCATGGCGCTCCGGCAGACGACCGGGTTCGTTGAAAGCCTACTGAGCCTGGTCGGCCTCGACTGGGCGGTGCCCGACT
>NZ_FZON01000081.1 GCF_900188425.1 Antarctobacter heliothermus | reverse complement strand
ACATTGCCGATCACAAGATCAACCGCATCGACGAACTCGCGCCGTGGAATTGGCAGCCACGTTGAATGTCAACGGCGGTCACGCCGGACGGATACCCAGGTGACAAAGATCGACGGATTGTACCAGGCGCCCAACTTGCCAACGACCCTTGGGGCGGCTGTGCTGTATGCCGGATCGACAACCGGACCGGGCTACAACGAAGAGGCGTCGCCGTTTCAGGTGACGTGGAACGTGCGTCCACAAGTGGCCAGGATTGATATCACATCGGTCGGTAAGTGGTTGGAGGACAACGCTTTTGATGAGGACCATGCGCATGGGGTTCGCAATCTTGTCATGAACCCGGATCTGTTGTCGCTGATCGCAAACTGATGTGATGAGCGGATAGTCGGATACAGGGCGTGTCCAAAAGGCACTTTGGGCACGCCCAATATTTACATAATACTGATTATAGGAGTTATGGATGTCGGTTCCCGCTCAGGCCAACATCTGTTCTTGCCTCTGGCTCCATTGGCGTCAAACTGCGCCGGAAACAACTCTAACGGGAGATTTCAATGAAACGACATTTTATCGCTGCGACCGCCCTTGCCTTGGGTCTGGCCCAGCCCGCCGTGGCGCAAGACATGATAGATGCCGCTGCAATGGCCGACTACATCACTGGAAAGGCGTATCAGGGTATCAATCCCGAAACCAACGCCCCCGTCGCCAGCGTGGTGTACCATGCCGATGGCACCTCGACCCTCTGGATGGCCGGTCCGGACGGCACCCCGCCCAAGGATGAGCCCGGCAGCTACCGAATCGAGGACAACACCTATTGCACCCGGTATCTGAACTTCCGCGACAACAGTGAGAACTGTTTCACGCTTCAGGACATTGGCGACGGCAAGACGCAGGCCTACTACACCGATGGCCGCACGGCGCTGATCCTCTCCCCGATCGAGATCCCCGATCGGTTCAAGTGACCCCTGCGCCGCGCGCCGTAAGTTTCTGACAGGGCGTTAGAAAAACGCCTGCAGGCCGGTCTGCGCGCGACCCAGGATCAGGGCGTGCACATCATGGGTGCCCTCGTAGGTGTTCACGGTTTCCAGGTTCATCATGTGGCGGATGACCTGGAATTCGCCCGAGATGCCGTTGCCGCCGTGCATGTCCCGCGACATCCGGGCGATGTCCAGCGCCTTGCCGCAGTTGTTGCGTTTCAGGATCGAGATCATCTCGGGCGCGCCCTGCGCCTCATCCATCAGGCGACCGACCCGCAGACAGCCTTGCAGCCCCAGCGCGATTTCGGTCTGCATGTCGGCCAGTTTTTTCTGGAACAGCTGTGTTTGCGCCAGTGGTTTGCCGAATTGCTTGCGGTCCAGACCGTATTGCCGCGCCGCGTGCCAGCAGAACTCTGCCGCGCCCAGAACGCCCCAGCTGATGCCATAGCGGGCCCGGTTGAGACATCCAAAAGGCCCTTTAAGCCCTTGAACATGTGGTAACAACGCCTCTTCGCCGACCTCGACACCCTCCATCACCACTTCGCCGGTGACAGAGGCGCGCAGGCTGAGTTTGTTGGCCACCTTGGGCGCTGATAGGCCCTTGGCGCCCTTCTCCAGCACAAAGCCGCGGATCTTGCCGTCATGGGCGTCGGATTTGGCCCAGATCACAAAGACATCCGCGACGGGGCTGTTGGAAATCCACATCTTGGAGCCTGTCAGCCGATAGCCGCCGTCGATCTTTTCGGCGCGGGTCTTCATGGCGCCGGGATCGCTGCCCGCGTCCGGTTCGGTCAGGCCAAAGCAGCCGATCCATTCCCCGCTGGCCAGTTTCGGCAGGTATTTCTTGCGCTGCTCTTCCGACCCGTAGGCATAGATCGGGTACATCACCAGGCTGGATTGCACCGACATCATCGACCGATAGCCGGAATCGACCCGCTCAATCTCGCGCGCGACAAGGCCGTATGAGACGTAAGAGCTGCCTAACCCGCCGTATTCCTCGGGCACGGTGATGCCCAGCAGGCCCATGTCGCCCATCTCGGCAAAGATGCCGGGATCGACGGTTTCCTGTGCAAAGGCGTCGATTATGCGAGGCGCCAGTTTCTCTTGCGCAAAGCTGCGCGCGCCCTCGGCCAGCATGCGCTCTTCTTCGGTCAGCTGGTCGTTGATCCGGAACGGGTCTTGCCAGTCGAACCCGGCCAGATCCGGCGCGTCCTTGGGTTTCAGGGTCGGTTTTGGGTCAGTCATCTCGTTCATGGCGGGCTCCTCATGTCCTGTTGAGCGCAGTATAGCTTGCGCAAGCGGAATGGAAAAACGACAATATCGCAGGAATTCATGAGGAATCGGAATGCATCTGCCATCCCTGCCCGCCTTGCGCGCGCTAGAGGCTCTGGACCGTCTGGGCAGCGCCACCGCCGTCGCGCAGGAGCTGAACCTGACGCAAAGCGCCGTCTCGCGACAGCTCAAGACCCTGGAGGATCAACTGGGCGCATCGCTTTTTCTACGTGGAAACAGGGCGTTACGCCTGACACCTCAGGCACGCGCCTTTGCCGCGACGGTGCGCGAGACGCTGGACCGGCTGACCGTGGCGGCGATGGCGCTGCGCATGGACCCGACGGGCGGCGCGCTGAACCTTGCGATCCTGCCCAGCTTTGGCATGCGCTGGCTGGTGCCGCGCCTGCCGGATTTCACCCGCCGCCATCCAGAGGTGACGGTGAACATGACCACCCGGCTGCGCCCTTTCAGCTTTGCCGCCGAACCCTTTGATGCGGCGCTCCATTTCGGAACACCGGACTGGCCCGACACCCATCACCTGCGGCTGATGACAGAGACCGTGCAGCCGCTGGCCGCGCCCGATCTGCTGCCCGACGGTCCGGTGTCGCTGGAGGCGCTGCGCCGCCTGCCGCTATTGCACATCCAGACCCGGCCAGAGGCCTGGGCCGGTTGGTTTGTCGCGCAAGGCCTGCCGCCCGGCCCGCTGCCCGGGGCCAGCTTCGACCAGTTCACCGCCATCCTTCAGGCCGCGCTGCACGGCCTCGGCGTGGCGCTGCTGCCCGACTACCTCAGCGCGGCGGAACGCGCGGCAGGCACCCTGCGGCCTGCGCACCTCGCCGCGCCGGTCTCATTGGGGGCGTATTACCTTGTCTGGCCCGCCGACCGCGTGATGCCGCCCGCGCTGCGCGAGTTTCGCGACTGGCTGGCCCTGTGCGCCGACGAAGACGACCTGTTGCCGCGATGACAGCGCGGATGCGGGTTGCGCCGCCCTGCCCTTCGGGCCAAAACCAATCCCTATGACAACCCATGACCCGGATATTCTCTGCATCGGTTCCGTCCTCTGGGACGTGATCGGCCGGTGCGCGGACCCGATGCTGCCCGGCAATGACAAGCCCGGGCGCATCACCCGTGTCCCCGGTGGCGTCGCGCTGAACATCGCCATGACTCTGGCGGGACTTGGGGTACGCCCCGCGCTGCTGTCGGTGGTGGGCCGCGATGCCGAAGGGGCCGAACTGGCGCAGCAATGCCGCGCGCTGGGTCTGGACACCACCCATCTGACCTTTGCCGACGACCTGCCCACGGATCGTTACATGGCGATCGAGGCCCCCGGCGGTCTGGTCGCCGCCATCGCCGACGCCCATTCGCTGGAGGCGGCGGGCATCCGCATCCTTGCCCCGCTGATCGACGGCCCACTGGGCACGCCGGACCGGCCCTACACCGGGTTGATCGCGCTGGACGGCAACCTGACAGAGGCGTTGCTGTCGGACATCGCGGCCCATCCCGCCTTTGCGCAGGCCGACCTGCGGATTGCCCCCGCCAGCCCGGGCAAGGCGACGCGGCTACAGGCCTTTCTACGCGCCGGGCGCGGCACGCTGTATGTCAATCTCGAAGAGGCCTGCCTGCTCTGCGCAGAGCCGTTCACCAGTGCGGCGCAGGCCGCCGCCACCCTTGTGGCGCACGGGGCGGTGCGCGCGGTGGTCACCCACGGCGGCAACACCTGCTGCGACACCTGTGCCCACCAGACCGTCACGCGCACCCCGCCTGCCGTCACCGTGACGCGCATCACCGGGGCGGGCGATACCTTCATGGCGGCGCATATCGCGGCTGAGCGCGCCGGGCATGACCGCCCGGAGGCCCTGCGCCGCGCGCTGGACGCCGCCGCCACCTATGTTTCCGGAGATGTTTCCACATGACCCAGTTCACCCGCTCTGCCGCCGTCGCCGAGGCGCTTGACGCCGGTCGCGCCGTTGTCGCGCTGGAAAGCACCATCGTCACCCATGGCATGCCCTGGCCGCAGAACCTTGAGGTCGCCCGCCGGGTCGAGTCCACCATCCGCGACGCCGGGGCCACCCCCGCCACCATCGCCGTCATGGACGGCGAATTGCGCATCGGGCTGGAGGATGCGCAACTCGAACAGCTGGCGCAGGCGCGTCAGGTGGCCAAGCTGTCGCGCGCCGACATGGCCGTCTGCATGGCGCGCGGCGGCACCGGATCGACCACCGTCGCCGCCACGATGATCGCCGCACGGCTCGCCGGGATCGAGGTGTTCGCCACCGGCGGCATCGGCGGCGTGCATCGCGGCGCGGAAAACTCCTTTGACATCTCCGCCGACCTTCAGGAACTGGCGCAGACCGCCGTCACCGTGGTGGCCGCCGGGGCCAAGGCCATCCTCGACCTGCCCAAGACGCTGGAAGTGCTGGAAACTCTCGGCGTGCCGGTCATGGCCTATGGACAGGACCAGCTGCCGGCCTTCTGGTCGCGTGAGGCGGGATTGCGCGCGCCGCTGCGCGCCGACACCGCGTTGCAGATCGCACAGGCGCACCGGATGCGCGCGCGGCTTGACCTGCCCGGCGGCCAGTTGATCGCCAACCCGATTCCCGTCGAGGCTGAAATCCCGCGCGCCACGCTGGCACCGATCATCGCCGAGGCCACCCGCGACGCCGACACCCACGGAATCACCGGCAAGGATCTGACCCCCTACCTGTTGCAGCGGATCTATGAGCTGTCCGATGGCCGATCGCTCGAGGCCAATATCGCGCTGGTCCTGAACAACGCCCGGCTGGGTGCGGCAATTGCGCAGGAATTGAGCGTGCTGCCTGCCTGAAGACCACGAATGCGCATCGCCCCATTGTAGAGCGCGCGTGATCCTCCTACTTTGATCTGGTGCGTGCCGGGACCAGCAATGACAACACCATTTGACTCGACCTCCACTCGGAAACGATCGGGGCTGCTGACGCGGCTGCGCAACTCTTTCCTGACAGGGATCGTCGTGATCGCGCCGGTCGGCCTGACCGTCTGGCTGATCTGGACGGTTGTCGGCTGGGTGGACGGGTTTGTCTGGCCCTTTGTGCCGGATGCCTACCAGCCCAACGCGCTGCTCAACCGCTGGATGACGGGGCCCGACGGGCCGCGTCTGCCTTGGCTGTTTGACCTGCTGGACCGCGACAACGATGGCCGGATCGAGGTCAACGTGCGCGGCCTTGGCGTTGTCGTCTTCCTGATCTTCACCGTGCTGGTCGGCTGGATCGCCAAGGGCCTGATCGGGCGGTCGATGATTTCCTTTGCCGAAAGCCTGGTACAGCGCACGCCCGTGGTGCGGTCGATCTATTCCGGCCTCAAGCAATTGGCCGAAACGATCTTTGCCCAGAGTGAGCGGAGTTTCGAAAAGGCGTGCCTGATCGAATATCCCCGGCACGGCATCTGGGTCATTGGCTTTATCTCGACCCAGGCCAAGGGCGAGGTGGCAAAAAAGGTACTGCCCGAGGGGGAGCTGATGTCGATCTTCATTCCGACGACCCCCAACCCGACCTCAGGTTTCCTGCTGTTTTTGCCCAAGGAAGACGTGATCGAACTGGAGATGTCTCTGGAGGACGCGGCCAAGCTGGTGATTTCTGCGGGGCTTGTCTATCCCAACGGGCAGGACGCCAAACAGGCGCTTGAGGCCCAGTTCCGCAAGGCATCCTGAGCGGGCGTATTTCCTAACGCTTTGTAAATTCGTCTCTGCAAGCCATTGATTTTGCTTGTGCGCCCCCCCTGTCCACGCGTGGACAGGGGGGCTGGGCCTCAGCCAAACATCGCCCGCAGATCGGCCGTCTGCCGCGCCCCCAGGTCGCTCAGATGATGCTCCAGAAATGTCCCCGCCGCCCGCCGCCCGGCGGCCTTCAGCTGCGCGATCACCGTGGGCACCGGCACCGATTTGGTGGCCACCGACAATGAGTTCATCAGCGCATCATCGCCGATCATGTGAACGCGCACGTCCTTCATGCTGCCCGCCTGCAAGGCCCCGCTGTGCAGCAGGCGCTGCACAAATTCGATGGCCCGCAGATCCCGCAGCAACGCCGAGTTGAAGCTGATCTCATTGATCCGGTTCTGAATCTCCGGCGGGCTGACGGGCGTCTTGTCCCGCAACAAGGGGTTGATGTTCACCACCACGACATCATCCGGCAGATGCGGCGCGAAAAACGGAAACAGCGCGGGATTGCCGGTATAGCCACCGTCCCAGAACGGTTCGATATTGCCGGTCAGCGGGTCTTTCAACTCGACCGCCTGAAACATCGTCGGCAAACAGGCCGACGCAAGGAGGGCCTGCGTGGTGATCTCTTCGCCTTTGAACACCCGTATCTTGCCGTCACGCACCTGTGTGGCGCAAACAAAGAACTCCGGCTCACTGTGGGCGCAGACCTTGTCGAAATCCAACCGTTCGACGATCCGTTCCAGCGGGTTGCGATACAGTGGCCCCCAGGCGTAGGGCGAAATCATCCGCGTCATCGCATCGCCCATTGCGTAGGGCAGCGAATATTCCAGGCTCTTGCTGATCAGTTCCGGTTGCGGCAGCCACGCCTGCATCCAGTCCGGCAAAGCCTCGTCCTTGAGCGCGCCGATCTGTTCCCAGACCCAATCCAGATTCTCTCTGGCGGCCTGCGCGCCGCCGCTAACGATACCCGCCTTGACCGCTGCGCCGTTCAGCGCGCCCGCAGAGGTGCCGGAAATGGCGGCAATCTCGATGTCCGGCTCTTCCAGCAGCCTGTCCAGCACGCCCCATGTAAAGGCACCGTGCGCGCCGCCGCCCTGCAGGGCTAGGTTGATCCGCACCGGCTTTGCCATTTCATGTGCTCCATCGTTTGCTTTAGTTCAAAGACCGGCCAGAACAGGGGTGGGGACCGTGTCCCGCCCCCTGCCCGCTTGAGATCACAGCGCGGTCCAGCCGCCATCCACGCTGATCGTGGTGCCAGTGATCTGGGCGGCTGCGTCGGAACACAAGAACACCGCTGTGCCGCCCATCTGCTCGACCGTGGCGAACTCCTTTGACGGTTGGCGTTTCAGCATGACCTCTCGGATCACGGTTTCGCGGTCCATGCCGTATTCTTTCATCGTGTCGGGAATCTGCGCCTCGACCAGCGGGGTCAGCACATAGCCCGGACAGATCGCATTGGCGGTGATCGGTTCCTCTGCAGTTTCCAGCGCCACCGCCTTGGTCATGCCGACGATGCCGTGTTTTGCGGCGATATAGGCGCTCTTGTACGGCGATGCGGTCAACCCGTGCGCCGAGGCGATGTTGACCACCCGGCCCCAGCCCGCCTTGCGCATCATCGGCAAGGCAACGGCCGTGGTGTGAAAGGCCGAGTTCAGGTTGATGGCGATGATCGCGTCCCATTTCGCAACCGGAAACTCATCAATCGGGGCGACATGCTGGATGCCGGCGTTGTTGATCAGGATGTCACAGGCACCGGCCTTTTCGATCAACGCACGGGCCTCATCGCCCTTGGACATGTCCGCCTGAATATAGCGCACGTCGACGCCGTGTTCCTTGGCGATGCTTTTGGCAAGGTCGTGATCCTCATCCCGGTCGGTGAACGAGTTGATCACCACCGATGCGCCCGCCCTGGCCATCTCATGCGCGATGCCAAGTCCGATGCCTGAGTTCGATCCGGTGATGACGGCGGTCTTTCCCTGAAGCGACATATGTGCCCCCTGATGTCTGTTGTGTTTGCATACGCAGCATAGGGCCGCCCGTGACGGTATGCACCCGCTCAATGACAGCGCGCCGACACAAATGAGATCGCATGTCGGCGGGTTGTCGCGGATATGATCTGCGCATGGTCGAAGACAGCTGTTGAAGGGCGTGTTTGCCTGTCATTGGAACATGACGACAGGCCAAAAAAAGACCCCGGCACAAGGCCGGGGTTCAGTCATTGAGGCAGGTTTCATACAGGCAAGAAACCTATCGAGCAGTGCCCTTGTTATAAGCGTTTCGAACTTTGAGTCCAAGCTAAAAGTTTGAAAAGGCGTAAAAGCAGCGGTACGCTTGGGTTCAAGAAAACAAGGGCGGACAAGGATCGTTGCCAAAATGTACATAAATTCTTTCCAAAATCTGACCGCAAAAATCGTCGCGGTCGGGGCGATTCTGTCCGCTGGCTGCCTATGGGCTGAACCGCAGCATGGCATAGTTATGTATGGTGCGCCGCAGCTTCCACCGGATTTTGTGTCGCTCCCCTACGCCAATCCGGACGCGCCCACCGGCGGCAAGATCGTCACAGGCGAGTTGGGCAGTTACGACAGCCTCAATCCGCTGATCCTCAAAGGCTCTGCCCCATGGCAATTGCGCTCTCTGGTTTACGAAAGCCTGATGGGCCGGAATTGGGATGAACCCTTTGCGCTGTACGGTCTTCTTGCCGAATCGATAGAGACCGGCCCGAATCGGGAATGGGTGGAATTTACCCTGCGGCCAGAGGCACGGTTTTCCGACGGCGCCCCGGTGACCGTCGAGGACGTCATGTGGTCCTATGAGATTTTGGGCACCAAAGGGCACCCGCGCTATCGCGGTCTCTGGGGACAAATCGAGAGCATAGAGCAGACCGCAGAGCGTTCTGTGCGCTTTACCTTCAACGTGGACAACCCGGAGCTGGCGCTGATCGTCGGCTGGCGTCCTATTCTGCAAAAAGCGCAGTGGGACGGTCTGGATTTCGAGAACTCCAGCCTTGATCTGATTCCGATCAGTTCGGCCCCCTATGTGATCGGCGACTACGAGGCCGGCCGCTATGTGGAACTGACCCGCAACCCCGACTATTGGGGCAAGGATCTGCCGTTCCGCAAAGGCACCAACAACCTGGACACCATCCGACTGGAATTCTTTGCTGATGACACGGCCCTGTTCGAGGCGTTCAAATCCGGGATCATCAACACGATCCGGGAAACCAACGCCGAAAAGTGGAAGACACAATACGATTTCCCGGCAGTCCGAAACGGCGACATTGTGTTGTCCGAAGTCGGCCACCAGCGCCCGACCGGCATCACCGGCTTTGTGATGAACATGCGGCAGCCTGAATTTGCCGATTGGCGTGTGCGCGAGGCAATGATCCACGCCTTCAATTTTGAGTACATCAACGACACGCTGACCGGCGGCGCGCAGCCGCGCATCACCTCCTATTTTGGCAACTCGCAATTGGGGATGCGAGAGGGACCAGCCGAGGGGCTGGTCAAGGACCTGCTGACGCCCTTTGCCGATGACCTGCTGCCCGGTGCGCTGGAGGGCTATACCCTGCCCGTCTCGGACGGCACCGCGCGCAACCGCAAGAACCTTGCCACGGCGATCGATCTGATGGCCGAGGCCGGTTGGACGGTACAGGACGGCGTGATGAAAAACGCCGAGGGCGTGCCCTTTGCCTTTGAGATCCTGCTGCAACAGGGTCAGGGTGAGAACGTCACTATGGCAGAGATCTTTATCCGGGCACTGGAACGCATGGGGATCACCGCCGAGGTGAACATGATCGACCCCGCGCAATACAAGGAACGCACCACACGGTTCGATTTCCAGATGACCACCTATCGGCGCGGCATGTCGCTGAGCCCCGGCAATGAGCAGTTTGGCTATTGGGGGGTCGACGCAGCGGATGAAGAAGGGTCGATGAACTGGATGGGTGTGAAAAGCCCGGCAGTCGATGCCATGATCCACGCCCTGCTGGGGGCGGAAACACGCGACGGATTTCTGGCTGCGACGCGCGCGCTGGACCGGGTTCTGACGACGGGGCGCTATGTGATCCCGGTGCAGGACAGATATGCCGTCAGCCGGATCGCCCACGCCAAGGAACTGACCTATCCCGACACCCTGCCGATCTATGGCGACTGGCTGGGCTTTCAGCCCGATGTCTGGTGGTGGGAGGACAAATGACCCTGCCCTCCTGATCGGGCCAAAGGAGACGACCATGCGCGCGGGGGGCGACCTCCGCGCGCTTTTTCATTGGCGACAAGGGGCTCTCGGTGGGATTACAACATCGCCTTGCAATGGCTGGGTGAGGACGCCCTGCCGATGTGATGCGGGTTCTGCACGATGATCCAGCGCGCGGGATGGCCGGGCGCCTGAGTGCGGCGATAGGTGCAGCCCTTGGGCGTGGTCATGTAATCGCCCTGCGGTCCAGCGACCCCTTGGGTGGTGATGAACGGCTGGGCCTGCGCCAGAAACAATGCCTCAGGCAGATCGGGTGTGGTGGTGGTGATTGGGGCAAGGCCGATGGCGGCGGCGGCGGCGGCGGCGGCGGCGGCGAAGGTCATGAGGGCCATGTGAGGTCTCCTTGGCAAGATACATTTGGCTGTTACCGCCGCCCGCCGGAGGGGGCAGCGCGATGTCGGTAAACTGTCCCATGGGCACCGCACAGTGGTGTCCCGGAGGCGGCGAAAACAAGGCGCCTGACTTGGATTTTTCGAAAATACTGCGGGAACAGAGTCAGAGCGCGATGACGATATCGGCGCGTAACCCGCCAAGGGCCTCACTTTCGCCCAGCCGCAGGACGCCGCCGTGCGCGCGCGCAATGTCGGCGGCGATGGCCAGGCCCAGCCCGACACCGGACCCCTTGTCCTGATTGCGCGCCGGGTCCAGCCGGACAAAGGGGCGCAAGGCGTCTTCGCGGCTGTCGGCGGGGATGCCGGGGCCATCGTCCTCGACCCGCAACCGCAGCGACCTATCTGTCAGGTGCACCGAAACCTCACAGGCGCTGGCATAACGGCGCGCATTGCCCACGAGGTTCTCGACCGCGCGGCGCAGCGCGCGGGGCCGCAGCATCACGCTGCCCTCCCCCACCATTTCGCCCAGAACGACATTCTGTCCGCCGCGTTGCGCGTCCTCGACAATCCGCCGCACCAGATCAAACGGATCAGTGCGTTCCGAGGCGGCGACTTCGGCATCGCCGCGCGCAAAATCAAGGAAGGCATCGATCAGCCGCTGCATTTCCTCGACGTCATGCTCCAGCGGCTCTCGGTCCTCGTCGTCCAGCAGCGACAACCCCAGACGCAGCCGGGTCAGCGGCGTGCGCAAATCGTGGCTGACACCGGACAGCATCATGGTGCGCTGTTCGATATGCCGTTCGATCCGCGCGCGCATGTCCAGGAACGCGTGACCGGCGGCGCGCACCTCGACGGCGCCGGCAGGGGAATAGCGCAGGTTGCGTCCCTTGCCGAACGCCTCTGCGGCGGCGGCGAGCCGGGTGATTGGGCGCAACTGGTTGCGCATGTAGAGAAACGCAATCAGCGTCATCAGCGCGCCAAAGAAGACCATGTTCACAAACAACTGATGCGGATTGGCCGCCGACACGCGAGTGCGATCCAGCGCGATCCGGTACAGGTCATCGTTCTTGCGCAGAAACAGCACCACCTCACGATTGCTGGGCAGTTCGATGCGTTCCAGCACCGGGATACGGGCGGACAGTTCCCGGATCACCACCAGACCGGTGAAATCATACCACCGCCGGAAATTGGTCTGCGGCAGCGCGTCGTTACTGATCGCGACGGGGCGCAGCCGCAGCCGCGTCGCATTCGTCCGCTGGGGCAGGTCTGCCACGACAAGATTCACCTCGCGTGCCAGTTCGGTGCTCATCTGCACTGTCACACCTTCGAAATGGCGCTGGATGAACACGATGGATACCACCAATTGCAGCGTGACAACCGGCAGGACCAGGATCAGTGCGGCGCGGCCATACAGACTGCGGGGCATATAATGTTTGAGCCAGTTGAACGTCATGCGCTAAGCCTAGCCCGCAGCGCCCCGGCCTGCCATTGCCAAAAGGACCACCCCGCCATGCTTGACCCGCAGCCTGACTTTCGCCCCCTACCCGGTGTCGCCGAGGATCTGGCACCGGGGCTGCGCCGCGTGCTGGCGCCGAACCCGTCACCGATGACCTTTCGGGGCACAAACACCTATCTGCTGGGAACGCGCGACATTGCCGTGATTGATCCCGGTCCCGAGAATGAGGCGCATCTGGAGGCGATCCTGAGCGCGCTCACCCCCGGACAACAGGTGACGCATATTCTGGTAACCCATGCGCATCTGGATCACGCGCCGCTGGCGCGCGCCTTGTCGCATGAAACCGGCGCGCCTGTTCTGGCGTTCGGCCCACCAGAGACCGGTCGCCGCCCGGTCATGCAAGCGCTGGCCGAAGGCGGGCTGGTGGGCGGTGGCGAGGGGGTTGATCGCGCGTTTGTCCCGGATCGGATGCTGGCGGACGGTGATGTGATTGAGGGCAGCGACTGGCGGGTCGAGGCGCTGCATACTCCGGGTCACATGGCCAATCATCTGAGCTTTGCCTGGGGGGATGTGTTGTTCTCCGGCGATCTTGTGATGGGCTGGGCAAGCTCTCTGGTGTCACCCCCGGACGGCGACCTGACCGCCTTCATGGCCTCGCTGGCCCGGTTGCAAGGCCGACACTGGTCGGTGTTTCACGCAGGGCACGGCGCGCCGATCCGCGAACCGGCGGCAAGACTCGCCGAACTCATTGCTCATCGCCGCGCGCGTGAGGCCGCGATCCTCGCCGCACTGTCCGACGGTCCGTCCACCGCCCGCGATCTGGCGGATCGGATTTACACTGACACTCCGCCAGCGCTGCTGCCCGCCGCCGCCCGCAACGTGTTGGCGCATCTTATTGATTTGACAGAAAACTCCCTTGTCGTGCCGGAAGGCGGTCTGGCCGCAGACGCCGTGTTTCGCAGGGTTTGACGGTGCAACGGAAAAATCCTCAACATTGTGGCAAAACCCTCTGGACGCCCGGATTCGACATTGCTATACGGCCCAAGTGTTCCGGCGTAGCTCAGCGGTAGAGCAGTTGACTGTTAATCAATTGGTCGTAGGTTCGATCCCTACCGCCGGAGCCAACTAACCCCCTGAAAGTCAACGATCATCTTGAGTGTGTGTGTCAGGTGTGTGTGAGGTTCTCCTCTTTTTTGCGTGGGGTGTGTGTCAGATCAGGTCGTTCAGGTCTGCCACGGCTTTGTGTTGTGCGTCCGAATTGAGGTGTGCATAACGGGCCACCATGCGGAGATCTGCGTGTCCCAACATCTCCCGGAGGGCGTCCATGTTCCCTCCGCGTTGTGCCCACCAAGAGGCGAAGGTGTGCCTAAGATCATGAATACGCACATCTTCTACGCCAGCGCGGCGGCAGGCGTTCTTCCAGAAAGCCTGAAAACTGGTGAACGGCCGGAACTCCTGGTCGGCATGATCCCAGTTGGGGAACACATACACGCTAGGCGTTCGTACACACCAGTCTTGGAGTGTGTGTTGCAACTTCGGGAACAGAGGGATGATTGTATCCGTCCGGCGTGACCGCCGTTGACATTCAACGTGGCTGCCAATTCCACGGCGCGAGTTCGTCGATGCGGTTGATCTTGTGATCGGCAATGTGGGCCAGCACCCATGTCAGCCAGGCTTCCGGATCGATGCGGTTCATGCGGGCGGTTTCGATGAGGGAGTAGGCGATCGCGGCAGCCTTGCCACCACCTTCCGATCCCATGAAGAGATAATTCTTGCGCCCGAGAGTCAGCGGCCTGATTGACCGCTCACAGATGTTGTTGTCCAGCTCGAGTTGGCCGTTTTTCAGATAGGCCCGGGCTTTGGGCATGCGGCCGAGGGCGTAGCGAATGGCCTCGGCC
>NZ_FZON01000063.1 GCF_900188425.1 Antarctobacter heliothermus | reverse complement strand
GTTCGTCCTGAACAAGTCGCAAGCATCTGAATTTGTTTGGTGATCCCGGTAAAACTGTAGCAGGAAATTGCAGGGTTTCGTATGATGGGTGCGGAAACCTTGCAGATCCCGGAGCCGCGATGAAGCCTCATTCCCGCATTGAAGAGCAGGACGATCTCCTGCGTCCCCGTCTGACCGACATGATCGATCTTCGGCACGAATTGGCGAAACTGGAAAAGCTGATCGACTGGGAGTTCTTCGAGACGGAATGGGCCGGTTTCTTTCCCTCCACGACAGGGCGGCCAGCGACATCGCCGCGCTTGGTCGCGGGGCTGCTGTATCTCCAACACGCCTATCGTCTGTCCGACGAAGCTGTCGTCGCCCGATGGGTTGAAAACCCGTACTACCAGCACTTCACCGGCGAGACATTCTTCCAGCACCGCCCGCCCATCGATCCTTCCTGCTTGACCCGCTGGCGTAAGCGGATTGGCGAGGAAGGGGCCGAGTGGCTGCTGACCAAGACGATCGAGGCTGGGCGCACATCCGGTTCCGTTGATGACGGAAGCCTCGCACGCATTTCCGTAGACACGACGGTGATGGAGAAGAACATCGCCCACCCGACCGACGCACGCCTGTATGAAAAGGCGCGCCGCCAGCTTGTCACCCTGGCTGACGAAGGCGGGATCACGCTGCGCCAGAACTACAACCGCCTGGCTCCGCGCCTGGCGATGCAGATCGGGCGCTACGCCCATGCCCGACAATTCAAGCGCATGCGCAAGGCCCTGAAAAAGCTGAAGGGCTACACCGGACGTGTCCTGCGAGATATACGTCGCCAGTTGGATGCGATCCCCCAAAGTCCCTTCCGCGAGCGCGTGCTGGACGCGCTCGTTCTGCTGGGCCGCCTGCTGCACCAAGGCCCCAAGAGCCGTGGCAAGATCTACGCCTTGCACGAACCCGAGGTCGACTGCATCTCGAAGGGCAAGGCGCGCAAGCGCTATGAGTTCGGCACGAAGGTCAGCCTCGCCACCACGATCGACGAGGGTTTTGTCGTCGGCATGCGAGCCCTGCCGGGTAATCCCTACGATGGGCACACCTTGTCTGAAGCCCTGGAGCAGGTCGCAATCCTGACCGGTAAAACCCCGGAACTGGCCGTCGTGGACCGTGGGTATCGCGGCCACGGTGTATCGACGACAACAGTGCTGATCAGCGGCACCCGCCGGGGACTGACGCCAAAGCTGAAGACGCTTCTGAGGCGGCGCAGCGCCATCGAGCCCGAGATCGGACACATGAAAACCGATGGACGCCTGTCGCGCTGCCCGCTGAAGGGGACGTTCGGCGATGCCATCTTCGCCGTCCTCTGCGGCTGCGGCCACAACATCCGCAAAATCCTGGCCCATCTTAGGGCTTTGTGGTCCATCGTCATGGCCGCATTCCGCGCCGCCGTTATGCCCGGGATCAGGCCAGAAAACCGCTATATCGTCGACCGATCAGGTTGTTCAGCCTGAACTCTGTAACCCATTGATCTGTAACACCCCACACCCTGTCCACGCGCAAACCCCCAAACCGAAAAGGCCCCCGCATCACTGCGAGGGCCTCTCCAATTTCCGTAGGCCGGGCTTCAGCCCGGCACCACACTCACAGACCGGTGTTCACGTCGATCGTGTTGCCCTCTTCGAGGGTCACATAGGCCTTCTTGACGTCCTTGCGGCGACCCATGGTGCCCCGGAAACGCTTTTGCTTGCCCTTGGTGATGGTGGTGTTGACCGCCTTCACCTTGACACCAAACAGCGCCTCAACGGCCTCTTTGATCTGCGGCTTGGCCGCGTCGATCGCCACTTCGAAAACCACTGCGCCGTTCTCGGACGCCATCGTGGTCTTTTCGGTAATGATCGGCTTGCGGATCACGTCGTAGTGTTCTGCCTTCGCGCTCATTTCAACCGAGCCTCCAGTGCTTCGACACCCGCCTTGGTCAGCACGAGCGTGTCGCGCTTGAGGATGTCATAGACGTTTGCGCCCTGGCTGGGCAGCACATCGAGACCCTCGATGTTCGCCGCCGCACGGACGAAGTTTTCGCTCAGCTCTGCACCGTCGATGATCAGCGCGCGCTTCCAGCCCAGGTTTGCAACCTGCTTGGCCAGAGTGTTTGCCTTACCATCGCAATCCGCCGCCTCGATCACCACCAGCGAACCGTCCTTGAACTTGGACGACAGCGCGTGCAGCAGACCCAGCTTGCGGACCTTTTTGGGCAGATCATGGGCGTGCGACCGCGGGGTCGGGCCCTTGTAGATGCCACCCTTGCGGAAGATCGGCGCCTTGCGGGAACCGTGGCGTGCGCCGCCGGTGCCCTTTTGGCGATAGATCTTCTTGGTCGAGTACGACACTTCCGAGCGGGTCTTGACCTTGTGCGTACCGGCTTGCGCCTTGTTACGCTGCCAGCGGACGACGCGGTGGAGAATGTCGGCGCGCGGCTCCAGCCCGAACAGGGCCTCGTCCAGCTCGACTTCGCCAGCGGTGCCGCCGTCGAGATTGATCACGTCGAGTTTCATTCCTCGCCTTCCTTCTTCTCGGCCTCGATCGAAGCTTCGGCCTCTTCTGCAAGGCGCGCGTCTTCGGCGGCCTTGGCTTCGGCTTCGGCCTGACGGGCGGCTTCTTCGGCGGCTTTCATGGCTTCCCGCTTGGCGCTCATCAGAGCGGCAGGCAGAATGACATTCTCGGGCGCAGGCTTTTTCACCGCGTCCTTGACGGTCACCCATGATCCCTTGGGGCCGGGAACGGCGCCCTTGATCATGATGATGCCACGGTCGCTGTCGGTGCGGACCACTTGCAGGTTCTGTGTCGTAACACGAACAGAGCCCATGTGACCGGCCATCTTCTTGCCTTTGAACACCTTGCCGGGGTTCTGACACTGACCCGTCGAACCATGCGAACGGTGGCTGACAGAGACACCGTGCGTGGCACGCAGACCGCCAAAGTTGTGGCGCTTCATACCGCCGGCAAAACCCTTACCGATGGTGATGCCGGACACGTCCACGAACTGACCTTCGAAGTAATGGTCGGCGATGATTTCCTCGCCCACTTCGATCAGGTTTTCGGGCGCGACGCGGAATTCCACGACCTTGCGCTTGGGCTCGACCTTGGCAACGGCAAAGTGGCCGCGCATGGCCTGGCTCACGCGCTTGACCTTGGCGTTGCCGGCGCCCAGCTGAACGGCGGTGTAGCCGTGCTGGTCATTTGTGCGCTGAGCGACAACCTGAAGGTTGTCCAGCTGCAGCACGGTGACGGGAATCTGCTTGCCGTCTTCCATGAAGAGACGGGTCATGCCGATTTTCTTTGCGATCACTCCAGAGCGCATCATACCGAGCCCCCCCTTAGACCTTGATCTCGACATCAACGCCAGCGGCGAGGTCGAGCTTCATCAGTGCATCCACAGTCTGCGGAGTCGGGTCAACAATATCGAGCAGACGCTTGTGCGTCCGGATCTCGAACTGGTCGCGCGACTTCTTGTTGACGTGCGGTCCACGCAGAACGGTGAACTTTTCAATCTTGTTCGGCAGCGGGATCGGGCCGCGGACCGTTGCACCGGTGCGCTTGGCGGTGTTGACGATTTCCTGCGTACTTGCATCAAGTACGCGGTAGTCGAACGCCTTCAGCCGGATACGGATATTCTGGCTCATTGGGTCAGCCTATCTTGGCGTTGGGGTTGAGAGGAGGAGAACAGACCACCTGCCCGCCTCGTCGAACCCGGAATGTGTAGGGCGGGAAGACCCCGCCCTTCAGTATGGGTGCCTGGGCACCCCGGAATATATCCTGACGGTGTCGCCCCGAGGGGCAACACCTCAGACGATCAGTCGATGATCTTGGACACGACGCCCGAGCCGACGGTACGGCCGCCTTCGCGGATGGCGAAACGCAGGCCATCTTCCATCGCGATCGGTGCGATCAGCTCGACGTTGAACTTCAGGTTGTCGCCCGGCATCACCATTTCGGTGCCCTCGGGCAGCTCAACCGTGCCGGTCACGTCCGTCGTGCGGAAGTAGAACTGCGGGCGGTAGTTCTTGAAGAACGGCGTGTGACGGCCACCTTCTTCCTTGGTCAGGATGTAGACCTCACACTCGAACTTGGTGTGCGGGTTCACCGACTTCGGCTTGCACAGAACCTGGCCGCGCTCAACGCCTTCACGATCGATGCCGCGCAGCAGAACGCCGACGTTGTCGCCAGCTTCACCGCGATCCAGCAGCTTGCGGAACATTTCGACACCGGTACAGGTGGTCGAGGACGTGTCACGGATACCAACGATTTCAATGGTATCGCCAACGTTGATCACGCCACGCTCGATCCGGCCGGTCACAACCGTACCACGACCCGAGATCGAGAACACGTCTTCGATCGGCATCAGGAACGGCATGTCGATCGCGCGCTCGGGCTGCGGGATGTACTCATCCACAGCGGCCATCAGCTCACGGATCTTGTTCTCGCCGATTTCCGGGTCACGGCCTTCCATCGCCGCCAGCGCGGAGCCCGCGATGATCGGAATGTCGTCGCCCGGGTAGTCGTATTCGGACAGCAGCTCGCGGACTTCCATTTCCACCAGCTCCAGCAGCTCCTCATCGTCGACCTGGTCAACTTTGTTAAGAAAAACAACCATCGCGGGAATGCCGACCTGGCGGCCCAGCAGGATGTGCTCACGCGTTTGCGGCATCGGGCCGTCGGCGGCGTTCACGACCAAGATCGCGCCGTCCATCTGGGCGGCGCCGGTGATCATGTTCTTGACGTAGTCGGCGTGGCCGGGGCAGTCGACGTGCGCGTAGTGGCGGTTGTCGGTCTCATACTCGACGTGTGCGGTCGAGATGGTGATCCCGCGGGCTTTTTCTTCCGGCGCGCCGTCGATCTGGTCGTAGGCGCGGAAGTCACCGAAATACTTGGTGATCGCCGCTGTCAGCGTCGTCTTGCCGTGGTCAACGTGACCAATCGTGCCGATGTTGCAGTGCGGCTTGCCGCGTTCAAACTTTTCCTTACCCATAGGTAGGCTCCTTCTTCGTTTCGGATGGTGGGGAAAAACCCCACCCTACGGTGGTGGGTAGGGCGGATTTATCCGGCGGGTTTCCCCGCCGATACCGCCACCCGGCTTATGCGTATTTCGATTGGATCTCGTCCGAGATGTTCTGCGGAACCGGATCGTAGTGGTCGAACCGCATCGAGAAGTTCGCGCGACCCGAAGACATGGAGCGCAGCGTGTTGATGTAGCCGAACATGTTGGCCAGCGGAACAAAGGCATCAATGGCAACAGCGTTGCCACGAGGCTCTTGACCCGACACCTGACCGCGACGCGAGGTCAGATCGCCGATGATACCGCCGGTATATTCTTCCGGTGTGATCACTTCGACTTTCATCATCGGTTCCAGCAGTTTGGCACCCGCTTTGCGCATGCCTTCACGCATGCACATCCGTGCCGCGATCTCGAACGCCAGAACGCTGGAGTCCACATCGTGGAACTTGCCGTCGATCAGCGAGACCTTGAAGTCGATGACGGGGAAGCCAGCCAGGGGGCCACTGTCCATAACCGATTTCACGCCCTTTTCCACACCGGGGATGTATTCCTTGGGAATGGAACCGCCCACGATCTTGGATTCGAACGAATAGCCTTCGCCCGGCTCTGTCGGCGAGATGATCATCTTCACTTCGGCGAACTGACCCGAACCACCCGACTGTTTCTTGTGGGTGTAGGTGTGCTCGACCTCGTGACCGATGGTTTCACGATAGGCCACCTGCGGCGCACCGATGTTGGCCTCAACCTTGAACTCGCGCTTGAGACGGTCAACCAGGATGTCCAGGTGAAGTTCGCCCATGCCCTTCATGATGGTCTGACCGGACTCGATGTCCGTTTCGACGCGGAAGGAGGGGTCTTCAGCTGCCAGTCGGGCCAGACCCGCCGACATCTTTTCCTGGTCGCCCTTGGTCTTGGGCTCAACCGCGATCTCGATAACCGGATCGGGGAAGGTCATGGTTTCCAGAACCACCGGTTCTTTGGGATCACACAGGGTGTCACCCGTGGTGGTGTCCTTCAGACCCGCAAGCGCGATGATGTCGCCGGCCCAGGCCTCTTCGATCTCTTCGCGGTTGTTGGAGTGCATCATCATCATACGACCGATGCGCTCTTTCTTGCCCTTGGTTGCGTTCAGGATCGAGTCGCCCTTGTTCATCTTGCCCGAATAGATCCGGGTGAACGTCAGCGAGCCGACAAAGGGGTCGTTCATGATTTTGAACGCCAGACCTGCGAACGGCATGTTGTCATCCGCACGGCGCGGGATGTTGCGCTCTTCGGTCTCATCGTCGGGCGAAAAGCCCATGTAGTCGACCACGTCCATCGGGCTGGGCAGATAGTCGATCACGGCGTTGAGCAGCGGCTGAACACCCTTGTTCTTGAAGGCAGAGCCACCCAGAACCGGAACGAAATGCATGGCCAGCGTGCCCTTGCGCAGCAGTTTGCGCAGAGTCGGGACGTCAGGCTCTTCGCCTTCCAGATAGGCTTCCATCGCGTCGTCGTCTTCTTCGACGGCGGCTTCGACCATCTTGCCACGCCATTCGTCGGCCATGTCCTTGAGGCTGTCGCGGATCGGGGCCTTGATCCAAGACGCGCCCAGATCTTCACCCTGCCACAGCCACTCTTCCATGGTCACGAGATCCAGCAGACCTTCCAGCTCGGTCTCGGCACCGATCGGAATGCCGACGGGCACGGCCTTGGCGCCGGTCCGGTCTTCGATCATGTGAACGCAGTTGAAGAAGTCCGCGCCGATCTTGTCCATCTTGTTGACGAACACGATCCGCGGAACCTTGTAGCGGTCAGCCTGACGCCACACGGTTTCTGTCTGCGGCTCAACGCCCGCGTTGGCATCCAGAACGGCAACCGCGCCGTCGAGAACCGCCAGCGAACGCTCAACTTCGATGGTGAAGTCAACGTGCCCGGGGGTGTCGATGATGTTCAGGCGGTGCTTGGGCGTGTCCGGCGTTGCGCCGTCCTCGGTCCGTTCCCAGAACGTGGTTGTCGCGGCGGACGTGATCGTGATGCCACGCTCCTGCTCCTGCTCCATCCAGTCCATGGTCGCAGCACCGTCATGCACTTCGCCAAGGTTGTGCGATTTGCCGGTATAGAACAGAATCCGCTCCGAGCAGGTGGTCTTGCCTGCGTCGATGTGCGCCATGATACCGAAGTTCCGGTACCGTTCGAGAGGGTAGTCGCGTGCCATGGGGGCTTGTCCTCAGAAGAAGTGGTTTACCAGCGGTAGTGGCTGAACGCTTTGTTGGCGTCGGCCATCTTGTGGGTGTCTTCGCGCTTTTTGACGGCGGAGCCACGCGACTGCACGGCATCGATCAATTCGCCGGCAAGACGCTCTTCCATGGTGTTCTCATTACGAGCGCGCGAGGCGTTGATCAGCCAGCGGATCGCAAGGGCCTCACGGCGCTCGGGGCGCACTTCGACCGGAACCTGGTAGGTGGCACCACCGACGCGGCGCGAACGCACCTCGACCGACGGCTTGATGTTGTCCAGTGCCTCGTGGAAGATTTCCACCGGGGCGCGTTTGACCTTGGCTTCGACGCGGTCAAGCGCATTGTAGACGATGCGTTCGGCGGCAGATTTCTTGCCGTCGTACATCAGGTTGTTCATGAACTTTGTCAGAACCCGGTCACCATACTTGGCGTCGGGCAGGACTTCGCGCTTCTCTGCGGCGTGACGACGAGACATGTTTTATATCCTCTTACTTCGGACGCTTGGCGCCGTATTTCGAACGACGCTGCTTGCGGTCCTTGACGCCCTGGGTGTCGAGAACACCGCGCAGGATGTGGTAACGCACGCCGGGAAGGTCTTTTACACGACCACCACGGATCAGTACGACCGAGTGCTCCTGCAGGTTGTGGCTCTCACCCGGGATATAGCTGATCACCTCGTAGCCATTGGTCAGACGCACCTTGGCCACCTTACGCATGGCCGAGTTCGGCTTCTTGGGCGTGGTGGTGTACACACGGGTGCAGACACCGCGCTTTTGCGGGCACTGCTCGAGGTGCTGCGACTTCGAGCGTTTGACTTTGGGCTGCCGCGGCTTGCGGATCAGCTGTTGGATCGTGGGCATTCCGGATATTTCCCCGTGCTTCTCACATTTGTGCTGCACGGGCCGTCCCGTGCGGAGTTTCATTTCGTGGCGCCCTGCTCAAAGCGGGGCTCCGATGTAGCGCGCCACCGGCCCACAGAGCAGGCAAAGACGCAAAAAACCGCTGCGTTCCCCTGTTCACGGGAACGACGCGGTGGGTGTCCAGAGGATCGGGGCGGTTAACCCGGATCGTGACCGCTTGGTTATGTAAGGTCGCCGATGGAATTTCCACGACGGATTAGCGGGCGTATAGGGGGAGTCGCAGGCCTTGTCAACAGGTCAGCAGGGTTGCCCGGCAAGGGTGGCAATGTCATGCAGGGAGAACGGCTTCGCACAAAGGACACAGGCATGCAAGTCATCGGTTTTTGCCGATTTTCCTACCCTGCCGAGGGCGGATTTCAGGTCGAGCACAGCAGCCTGACGGACCGCATTGCCTACCTGTATGATCCAGCCCGCATCGAAGAGCGGTTTCGTCATTTTGAATGCCTCTGCCTGCCGGGGCTGAAAGCGCAGACTGACCCGGATTTCCTGTTTGTGATCCTCGTCGGAGAGGCCATGCCGATGCGTTGGTTGGAGCGTCTGGCAGAGCTTATAGGCGATTTCCCTCAGGCCGTAATCGTGTCCCGCCCGCCGGGGCCACATCGCCAGGTCTGTCAGGATGTCATCAATGCGGTGCGCGACATGGATCAGCCCTGTCTTCAGTTCCGGCATGACGACGACGATGGCGTCGCAATAGATTTCGTCGCCCATCTGCGTCAGGCTGCGCAGGACTGCGCGCCCTTGCTGGCTCAGCACAGGCTGGTGGGGTTCGACTGGAACCGTGGCTATGTCGGACGTCCCGATGCGCAGGGCATCTGCGCCGAGGTGCAGGTGACCCCCTATTGGGGCGTTGCACAGGCGATGGCGGTTCGGCCCGGTGTCCGTCAGACGATCATGAATTTCGGCCATAACAAGCTGAACCAGAACATGCCCACTGTGACCTTTACACAGCCGGTCATGTATCTGCGCGGTCACAATGACCACAACGACTCGCGCCAGAAAAGGCACGTCAAACCGGTCCCCCTGCCCCGGCTGGACGCAACCGGAGAGGCAGAGCTGAAAGCACGGCTGGCGATTGACGCCAACCACGTCCGGCAGGTGTTTTCCGGCGCCTGAACGGCCCCCGCGACCCCGCCGCCTACATAGCCCGCAGTGATTGCAGGATGGTCTTGATAAAGGCCTGGTTCTCCGCCTCTGTGCGGATGTAGCCTACATTGCCAAGCGGCAGTTGCTTGGCCGGTCGTGTCAGGCGAAAGCGGAACACCTTGCCGTTGTTGTCGGCCAATTCCACCACTTTCCCGGCCCGCACCTTGCGCCCTGCTCCAGACCGTTCAGACGTGCGGCCGATCTGGATCATCAGGCTGACGTTGCGGCCCCGGTGCTGAAAATAAGCATGCGCCACATCTGTCACGCCATCGGTCTTGCGCGATCCGATGTAATAGGACACCCGGCCCAATCCCGGCGCGTCAAAATGGCTGAGTTTCCCCCACCGTGCGCCGCGCACTTTTCGGGCGCCGTCATAAAGAGTTTGAATCATGCCATCAAAGAACTTCTGTCTCAGTTTGGTGTCGTTGCATGTCAAGGTGATCAGGACATTGGGATTGGCCGTAAACCGAGAACCAAGCCGCTTGTCCCGCTCCCAGTACTCCGCCCCCAGATTATGAGTGTATTTGTCGGCAGGCTTTCCGTTGGTATCCACATAGCGGCGATGAGAAGTCGGCCAGGACGGATCAGCGGCGGCGCGCACCCCGCATTTGGCGTAGCTCTCCATACGGAACGCGCTGGGCACATAAGACGGGTCGAAATCCGGAATTGCCTGGGCCATTGCGGGCATGGCCCAGACCAGCGTTGCGACGACCAAGGCGAATACCCTTTTCATGATCTTGTCCCCCACAGCCCCGTCCTTTCCGAAATCCATTTTCAAAAGGCTATGCGCCATCGGGTTGGATGACCAGTGTCGCCAAAACGAAAATGGCCCCCACATTTCTGCGGGGGCCATCGATAGTCCAATCCGAAAGTCGCTTATTCGCGGCTTTCCGGCGTGTCGACGATCAGAGTGTCAAACTCATCCCCGCCCACAACATCCTCTTCCGACTTGACCGGAGCAGCCAGCGCTGCGGCCGCCTCGGCCTCTTCGCGGCGTGCTTCGATCACCACGTTGTCGCGATCCTGTGCGATCTTGCGCACCTTCTGGGTCGCGCCGCCAGTGCCCGCCGGGATCAGGCGGCCCACGATAACGTTTTCCTTGAGGCCGATCAGCGTGTCCTTCTTGCCCTGCACCGATGCCTCGGTCAGGACGCGTGTCGTCTCCTGGAAGGAGGCGGCAGAGATAAAGGACCGCATCTGCAACGACGCCTTGGTGATGCCCAGCAGGATCGGTTCGCCTTTGGCAGGACGACCGCCCTTTTTCTCGGCCTTGGCGTTGGCTTCGTCGAACTCCATCTTGTCGACGTGCTCACCCTTCAGCAGCGTGGTGTCACCAGAATCCTGGATCTCCCATTTCTGCAGCATCTGGCGAACGATGACCTCAACGTGCTTGTCGTTGATCTTCACGCCCTGCAGGCGATAGACGTCCTGCACTTCGTCGATCATGTAGTTGGCCAGCGCCTCAATCCCCATGATCGCAAGAATATCGTGGGGGGCCGGGTTACCGTCCATGATGTAATCACCCTTCTGGATGAAATCACCTTCGGCGACCGGGATGTGCTTGCCCTTGGGGATCATGTATTCCTTGGGCTCAAGGCTGTCGTCCGCCGGTTCAATGCTGATCCGACGCTTGTTCTTGTAGTCCTTGCCAAAGCGCACATAGCCGTCGATTTCCGCGATGATGGCGTGATCCTTGGGGCGACGTGCCTCAAAGAGTTCGGCCACACGCGGCAGACCACCGGTGATGTCCTTGGTCTTGGCACCTTCGCGCGGGATACGCGCAACAACGTCACCGGCCTTGACCTCCTGGCCATCTTCGCAGGACAGGATCGCGTCCACCGACATGGTGTACTTGATCGGGTTGCCCTGGTCATTGCGCAGCGGTTCACCGTCCGCATCCATCAGGATGATCTCGGGCTTGAGTTCATTGCCTTTGGGTGCAGCGCGCCAGTCGATCACGATCTTCTGGGTCATGCCGGTGGCATCGTCGGTTTCCTCACGCACAGCCAGGCCGTTCACAAGGTCCACGTGTTTGGCGATACCATCCTTTTCGGCGATGATCGGCAGGGTGTAGGGGTCCCATTCGTACAGCTTGTCGCCCCGTTTGACCTGCTGGCCCTCTTTCACAAACAGCTTGGAGCCGTAGCCCATCTTGTGGGATGCGATCTCTTCGTCCTGATCGCTCATGATGAGGATCTGCATGTTCCGGTTCATCACAATCATTTCGCCTGCGGCGTTGGTGATCGTGCCCGGGTTGGCGAAGACGATCTTACCGTTCTGGCTCGCCTCAAGGAAAGAGCGCGACGAACCCTGCGCAACGCCGCCCATGTGGAAGGTCCGCATGGTCAGCTGTGTACCGGGTTCACCGATCGACTGCGCCGCGATGATGCCGACGGCCTCGCCGGTGTTCACCTTGGTGCCGCGGGCAAGGTCACGCCCGTAGCAGGTGGCGCAAACGCCCACTTCAGCCTCACAGGTCAGCGGCGAGCGGATGCGCGCCGTCTGCATGCCCGAGTCCTCGACCAGATCCGCAGTACGTTCGTCGATCAGCTCGCCTTCGCGCACCAGCACCTCACCCGTTTCCGGGTGCACCAGCTCATCCGCAGCCACACGGCCAAGGATACGCTCGCCCAGCGTGGCGACAACTTCACCGTCGTTGATCGCCGCCTCGGCGGTGATCGCGCGATCAGTGCCGCAGTCATTCATGCGAATGATGCAGTCCTGCGCAACGTCAACCAGACGGCGGGTCAAGTAACCCGAGTTAGCCGTCTTCAGAGCGGTGTCCGACAGACCCTTACGGGCGCCGTGAGTCGAGTTGAAGTATTCAAGAACGGTCAGACCTTCCTTGAAGTTCGAGATGATCGGCGTCTCGATGATGTCGCCGTTCGGCTTGGCCATCAGGCCGCGCATGGCACCCAGCTGTTTCATCTGGGTGACCGAGCCACGGGCCTTGGAGTGGGCCATCATGTAGACCGAGTTCGGTTCCATCTCGGCGCCGTTCTCGTCCTCACGCCGCGCGGAGATGGTGTTCATCATCGCCTCGGTGACCTTGTCGTTACACTTCGACCAAGCATCCACGACCTTGTTGTACTTTTCGCCCTGAGTGATCAGGCCGTCCATGTACTGCTGTTCAAAGTCTTTAACCTGATCGCGTGTCTCATCGACCAGTTCCCACTTGTTGTCGGGAATGACCATGTCGTCCTTGCCGAACGAAATGCCCGCCTTGAACGCTTCGACAAAACCCAGACGCATGATCTGGTCGCAGAAGATGACCGACTCTTTCTGACCGCAATAACGATAGACGGTGTCGATGACAGTCTGCACGTCGCCTTTGCGCAGCAGGCGGTTGACCAGCTCAAACGGGGCCTTTGCATTCAGCGGCAAAAGCTGACCAAGCCGCACGCGGCCCGGCGTCGATTCACAAAGCTGCCAGACTTCGCTGCCTTCTTCGTCAATCTGTTTGACGCGGCACTTGATCTTGGCGTGCAGGTGTACCTCGCCCGCGTTGAGTGCGTGCTCGACTTCCTCAGGCGACGAAAAGACCATGCCTTCGCCAACCATGCCGTCACGGGCGATGGTCACATAGTACAGACCAAGGATCATATCCTGAGACGGAACGATGATCGGTGCGCCGTTGGCGGGCGACAGGACGTTGTTGGTCGACATCATCAGGACGCGCGCTTCCAACTGGGCCTCAAGGCTCAGCGGGACGTGTACGGCCATCTGGTCACCGTCAAAGTCGGCGTTGAAAGCCGAACAGACCAGCGGATGCAGCTGGATCGCCTTGCCTTCGATCAGGATCGGCTCAAATGCCTGGATGCCCAGACGGTGCAGCGTGGGCGCGCGGTTCAGCAGAACCGGGTGCTCACGGATGACCTCATCCAGGATGTCCCAAACTTCGGGGCGCTCTTTCTCGACCAGCTTTTTCGCCTGTTTGACCGTCGAAGACAGGCCTTTGGCCTCCAGCCGCGAATAGATGAACGGCTTGAACAGCTCCAGCGCCATCTTCTTGGGCAGACCGCACTGGTGCAGCTTGAGTTCCGGGCCGGTCACGATGACCGAACGACCGGAAAAGTCGACGCGCTTACCCAAAAGGTTCTGACGGAAGCGACCCTGCTTACCCTTCAGCATGTCGGACAGCGATTTCAGCGGACGTTTGTTGGCCCCCGTGATGACGCGGCCACGGCGACCGTTGTCAAACAGCGCATCCACGGATTCCTGCAGCATCCGCTTTTCGTTGCGGACGATGATGTCAGGTGCGCGCAATTCGATCAGCCGCTTGAGGCGGTTGTTCCGGTTGATCACGCGGCGATACAGGTCGTTGAGGTCAGAGGTCGCAAAGCGGCCACCGTCCAGCGGCACCAGCGGGCGCAGTTCGGGCGGAATGACCGGGATCACGGTCATGATCATCCACTCGGGCCGGTTACCGGACTCGAGGAAGGATTCAACAACCTTCAGACGCTTGATGATCTTCTTGGGCTTCAGCTCACCAGTGGCTTCCTTGAGATCCGCGCGCAGGTTTTCTGCCTCGGCTTCAAGGTCGATGGCGGCCAGCATCTCACGGATCGCTTCGGCACCGATGTTGGCCGAAAACGCGTCCGCGCCGAACTGGTCTTGCGCGTCGTTGAACTCTTCTTCGTTCATCATCTGGCCATAGGCGAGGTCGGTCAGACCCGGCTCGATGACAACGTAGTTTTCAAAGTACAGAACGCGTTCCAGATCGCGCAGCGTCATGTCCAGCATCAGGCCAATGCGCGAGGGCAGCGACTTGAGGAACCAGATGTGGGCGCAGGGCGCGGCCAGTTCGATGTGGCCCATGCGTTCGCGGCGGACCTTTTGCAGCGTGACTTCGACACCGCATTTTTCGCAGACAACGCCGCGATATTTCATGCGCTTGTATTTACCGCAGAGGCATTCGTAATCCTTGATCGGGCCAAAGATGCGCGCGCAGAACAGGCCGTCACGCTCGGGCTTGAACGTGCGGTAGTTGATGGTTTCGGGCTTCTTGATCTCACCAAAAGACCACGAAAGGATCCGTTCGGGGGAGGCCAGCGAGACCTTGATCTCGTCGAAGGTTTTAACCGGTGCAACAGGGTTGAACGGGTTGTTGGTCAGTTCCTGGTTCATGTAGTCCTCACAAATTCAGAGGGAAGCGGGGAAGGCGGGGCGGCGAACCGCCCCCTGAGCAAGGCGCGAAGGCCTTACTCGTCCTCCTCCGCATCCAGGAGTTCCATGTTGAGGCCCAGACCCCGGACCTCTTTGACGAGAACGTTGAACGATTCCGGCACGCCGGCCTCGAAGTTGTCTTCGCCCTTGACGATCGACTCGTAGACCTTGGTCCGGCCTGCCACGTCGTCCGATTTCACCGTCAGCATTTCCTGCAGGGTGTAGGCGGCGCCGTAGGCTTCCAGCGCCCAGACCTCCATCTCGCCGAAACGCTGACCACCGAACTGCGCCTTACCACCCAGCGGCTGCTGCGTAACAAGCGAGTAGGGACCAGTGGAACGCGCGTGGATCTTGTCGTCGACAAGGTGGTGCAGCTTGAGCAGGTATTTCACACCCACCGTCACCTGACGCGAGAACTGCTCACCGGTGCGGCCATCAAAGAGATCGGACTGGCCGCTGTCGTCAAAGCCCGCACGCCGCAACGCATCGTTCACGTCTGCTTCCTTGGCGCCGTCAAAGACCGGCGTCGCAATCGGCACACCGCCGATGACGTTGCCTGCGGCCTCGAGCAGATCGCCCTCGCCCATCGGTGCCAGACCTTCGTCATAGACCTCATCGCCGTAGGCAATACGCATCGCTTCGCGCACCGGGGTCAGATCACCGGAGCGGCGATATTCCTGCAATGCCTCATCGACCTTGATGCCCAGCATACGCGCGGCCCAGCCCATGTGGGTTTCAAGGATCTGACCAACGTTCATCCGCGACGGAACACCCAGCGGGTTGAGGCAGAAGTCGACCGGCGTACCGTCGCGGAGGAACGGCATGTCCTCCATCGGCACCACGCGGCTGACCACACCCTTGTTCCCGTGACGACCGGCCATCTTGTCACCCGGCTGCAGCTTGCGCTTCACCGCGATGAACACTTTGACCATCTTCATCACGCCCGGGGGCAGATCGTCGCCACGGCGGACCTTTTCGACCTTGTCCTCGAACCGCGCGTCAAGCGCGCGCTTCTGGATCTCGTACTGCTCGTGCAGGGCCTCGACGTGCTTGGCGTCTTCTTCTTCGGCAAGGGCAAGCTGCCACCACTGACCACGGGTCAGAGTGCTCAGCAGATCCTCGTTGATCTCCGAGTTCGACTTGACGCCTTTCGGGCCTTTCACGGCGGTCTTACCAAGGATCATGCCATTCAGACGCGCATAGATGTTGCGGTCGAGGATGGCGAGTTCGTCGTCCCGGTCACGGGCCAGCGCCTCGATCTCTTCACGCTCGATCTGCAGGGCTCGTTCGTCCTTTTCGACGCCGTGACGGTTGAACACCCGCACTTCGACGACCGTACCGTAATCGCCCGGCTTGACCCGCAGCGAGGTATCGCGCACGTCCGATGCCTTTTCGCCAAAGATGGCGCGCAGCAGCTTTTCTTCCGGTGTCATCGGGCTTTCGCCCTTGGGCGTGATCTTGCCCACCAGAATATCGCCCGGCTCTACATCGGCACCGATGTAGACGATACCCGCCTCGTCGAGGTTGCGCAGAGCTTCCTCGCCGACGTTGGGGATGTCGCGCGTGATTTCCTCGGGCCCAAGTTTGGTGTCGCGCGCCGCCACTTCGAATTCCTCGATGTGGACAGAGGTGAACACGTCATCCTTGGCGATCCGCTCAGAGATCAGGATCGAGTCCTCATAGTTGTAGCCGTTCCAAGGCATGAACGCGACGATCACGTTTTTCCCCAGCGCCAGTTCACCGATATCGGTCGACGGACCGTCTGCGATGACCTCACCCTTGAGCACCGTATCGCCCACCTTCACCAGAGGTTTCTGGTTGATACAGGTGTTCTGGTTCGACCGCTGGAACTTGCGCATCCGGTAGATGTCGACGCCCGCGTCACCCAGCTCCAGATCTTCGGTCGCCCGGATCACGATCCGCTGCGCGTCGACCTGGTCGATGATGCCGGCCCGCTTGGCCATGACAGCCGCGCCGGAGTCGCGGGCAACGACCTCTTCGATGCCGGTGCCGATCAGCGGCGCCTCGGCCCGCAGGGTCGGAACCGCCTGACGCTGCATGTTCGAACCCATCAGGGCGCGGTTGGCGTCGTCGTTTTCAAGGAACGGGATCAGCGAAGCCGCAACAGACACCAGCTGTTTCGGCGACACGTCGATCAGGTCCACGTTGTCCGACGGGGACAAGGTGTAGTCACCCGATTTCCGGGTCGAGACCAGATCGTTTTCGAACCGGCCATTCTCATCCAGTTTCGCGTTGGCCTGCGCCACGGTGTGACGCATTTCCTCGGTCGCGGACATGTAGTGGACTTCGTCCGTGACGTGGCGATCCTTGACCACTCGGTAAGGCGTTTCGATAAAGCCGTACTTGTTCACACGGGCAAAGGTGGCCAGCGAGTTGATCAGACCGATGTTCGGGCCTTCCGGCGTTTCAATCGGGCACATCCGGCCATAGTGGGTCGGGTGCACGTCGCGCACCTCAAAGCCTGCGCGCTCCCGCGTCAGACCGCCCGGTCCAAGCGCCGAAAGACGACGCTTGTGCGTCACCTCAGAGAGCGGGTTGGTCTGGTCCATGAACTGCGACAGCTGCGAAGAGCCAAAGAATTCACGCACGGCAGCAGCCGCCGGTTTCGCGTTGATCAGATCCTGCGGCATCACCGTGTCGATTTCGACCGACGACATGCGTTCCTTGATCGCGCGCTCCATGCGCAGCAGGCCAACACGGTACTGGTTTTCCATCAACTCGCCAACGGACCGCACCCGGCGGTTGCCAAGGTGGTCGATGTCGTCGATGTCGCCCTTGCCGTCGCGCAGTTCGACCAGTGCCTTGATGCACTTGACGATGTCTTCGCGGTCCAGCGTGCGCTGGGTGTCGGGCTTTTCCAGTGCCAGGCGCATGTTCATCTTCACGCGGCCAACGGCGGACAGGTCATAGCGCTCGCCGTCAAAGAACAGCGTGTCGAACAGGGCCGAGGCGGCCTCGACGGTGGGCGGCTCACCCGGGCGCATGACCCGGTAGATGTCCATCAGCGCAGTGTCACGGCCCAGGTTCTTGTCTGCGGCCATGGTGTTGCGCATGTACGGACCGACGTTGATGTTGTCGATGTCCAGAACCGGGATCTCGGTCACGCCCGCATCCAGCAGCTCTTTCAGCGTGCCGCCGGACACTTCGCCGTCCTTGTCAACGGTCCACGTCAACTCATCCCCGGCCTCGACATAGATCGCGCCGGTTTCTTCGTTGATCATGTCCTTGGAGACGTATTTGCCGACGATATGCTCAAACGGCACCAGCAGGTTCTTCACCTTGCCTTCGTCGATCAGCTTCTTGACCGCACGCGGAGTGACTTTCTTGCTCGCCTCGCCGATCACTTCTCCGCTGTCCGCGTCGACCAGATCAAAGGTCGGGCGAGTGCCACGCACACGCTCGGGGAAGAACTTGGTCGCCCAGCCTTCGCCCCGGCGATACTCAAAGTTCACGGTGTTATAGTAGGCGTCCATGATCGATTCCTGATCCAGCCCAAGGGCGTAGAGCAGGGTCGTCACAGGCAGCTTGCGGCGACGGTCGATGCGCGCAAAGACGATGTCCTTGGCGTCAAATTCGAAATCGAGCCACGACCCGCGGTAGGGAATGATCCGGCAGGCAAACAGCAGCTTGCCCGAGGAGTGCGTCTTGCCCTTGTCGTGGTCAAAGAACACGCCTGGGCTACGGTGCATCTGGGAGACGATGACCCGCTCAGTGCCGTTCACGACAAAGGTGCCGTTGGGCGTCATCAGGGGCATGTCGCCCATGAATACGTCCTGTTCCTTGATGTCCTTGACCGACTTTGCGCCGGTGTCCTCATCGATATCGAACACGATCAGGCGCAGGGTGACCTTCAGCGGTGCGCTGTAGGTCATGTCGCGCTGCATGCACTCTTCGACGTCGTACTTGGGCTTTTCCAGTTCGTAGTTCACGAACTCCAGAACTGCCGTTTCGTTGAAATCCTTGATCGGGAAGACCGACTGGAACACACCCTTGATGCCTTCGCCGTCCAGCGGCTGAAGCTGGTCACCGGACTTCAGGAACAGCTCGTAGCTGGACTTTTGAACCTCGATGAGGTTCGGCATTTCAAGAACTTCGCGGATTTTGCCGTAATAACGACGGAGGCGTTTCTGACCGAGGAAGCTTTGCGCCATGAGTGGAGCCACCCTTTCAATGTTCTCTGTCCGCACGTCCATACCGTCGGGGGCCACGGTATCGCGCGCGTCAGTGATGACAGACAAGCGGATCCATTCTCGGCGCGCGTCCCACCACGCGCCTCTCGATCCAGTATGCCCTGCCTTGGAAAACCCCTCAGAGCCGAGGGGCTTGCCAAGACTGGTACAATCGGCTTTCAACGATGTCAGATCGTGTGCCCAGGCGACGCAAGCGCGGCGCTTTTCCGTGATTTCCGGGGGAGCCGTGCGAGATGGGAACGATGCGCTGACATTTCAATGCTGCGTGTCGACACCTCGTCAAACCAAAAGCGAAAGCGGACTCGAATCGCTCGACCCCGCAGGAGACTTCCGAATATTCGGTTAAGCACGCGAACGCAAGACCCACAGCGGGGTTTCGCGTTTTCCACATCCTGCGAGAATGGCAAAAACTGATCCGATCGTCAAGCTGGGAAGCATTTTCCCCGATTCCGCGCCGGTAAAAATGCGTCGTTGCGGCCACGCACGCCAAATGCAAAACGCCCCCGGGGATCCCGGAGGCGTTGCAATGAGACTGGGAGACAGCGCCTCCCGGCGATCACTTGACTTCGACTTCGGCACCAGCCGCTTCGAGCTTTTTCTTGATTTCCTCGGCTTCGTCCTTGGAAACGCCTTCTTTGACAGCCTTGCCGCCGGCTTCGACCAGCTCTTTGGCTTCTTTCAGGCCCAGGCCGGTGATGCCGCGGACTTCTTTGATGACGTTGATCTTCTTGTCGCCAGCGGCTTTGAGGATCACGTCAAATTCGGTCTTTTCTTCCTCGGCTGCGGCGCCAGCGCCGTCAGCGGGACCTGCCATCATGACCGCGCCACCGGCTGCGGGCTCGATGCCATACTCGTCCTTGAGGATGGTTTTCAGTTCTTGTGCTTCGAGCAGGGTCAGACCGACGATTTGCTCTGCAAGTGCTTTAAGATCAGCCATTTTGAGACTCTTTCCGTTTAGATGTGTTTTCCGACGTCAGGGAACGTTCCCTACGCAAGTCGTTTCGGTGTGCCTTACGCCGCTTCCGCTTTCTCTTCGATGGTCGAGAGAATGGAGGCGATGTTCGAAGCAGGTGCGCCAATGGCGCCGGCGATGTTCGAAGCAGGTGCGCCGATACAGCCAACGATCGAAGCAATAAGCTCATCACGCGACGGCATTTTCGACACGGCCTCGACACCGGCCCGGTCCAGAGCCGTTCCACCCATGTTCCCGCCAAGGATTTCGAATTTCTTGTTATCCTTGGCGAAATCTTCGACGACCTTGGCCGCAGCCACAGGATCTTCGGAGAAGGCGAGAACGGTCATGCCGCCCAGCAGGTCGCCGATGCTTTCGCAGGGCGAACCTTGGAGGGCGATCTTGGCGAGCCTGTTCTTGGCGACGCGGACCGAAGCTTCGGCAGCGCTTGCGCGCCCCCGCAGGTCCGTCATCTCGGCAACCGTGAGACCTTCGTAGCGGGCCACCACCACGACGCCAGAGCTTTCGAAGATCTGGCCGAGTTCCTCGACCACCTTTTCTTTCTGAGCTCTATCCACAGTTTCACTCCAGTTGTTGGAGGGCGGACCCTCCGGCTCATTTTGCCCGGGGGATGGCCCCGGACGGAATGTCCGATAAGGGTCGACGCATCACGGATTGGCCGGGGCCCGTCCGTCGGGAACGGGGATGCCGTTCCGCAAAGATGTCTCTTCCCGTCTCAGGCAGGACTTACAGGCCAAAGCCAACCCACCGTCTCGGACGAATACATGTCAATTCCGACGAATCGAAAGTTTCATGCAGGCCTTCCCTTTATCACTCTTGCGGGTGGTGCCAAGGGGGCTCTGCCGTAGGGGTCGAAAAAACTGCTCAATCGCGCCTTTGAGCCGCGCGCAGCGCCTGAGAAAACGCGGCCGGATCCGCGATCTGGTACAGCTCACGGATCAAAGGAGAGATATGAGCCATCCGGTGTGCCGCCTCAAAACTGTCGGCTTGCGCCAGAAACCCTTTTTCGTACAGGAATTCATCCGAATAGCCCGGCAGAAACCACGCTATGTCAAATGGTACCGCCCCGGCATCCAGCTTGTTCACGGTCCGGGCCAACACGTTGGTACAATTGGAGAACAACGTATTGTACCAGCGCGGCGACTATTCAATTTCACCAGTCTCCTCCAGCATCGCC
Organism: Antarctobacter heliothermus; assembly: GCF_900188425.1. Lineage (GTDB taxonomy): Bacteria > Pseudomonadota > Alphaproteobacteria > Rhodobacterales > Rhodobacteraceae > Antarctobacter > Antarctobacter heliothermus. The sequence continues at coordinate 3,205 of NZ_FZON01000063.1, read as the reverse complement.
GTCAGGACTGCCTTTTGTTGCTCCAGCGGAATCGACAGCGGGTAGAGGTACAGCTGATCACCTGCATAAAATTCGCTGTTCCCGTACATGTCGCGTTCTGTTGTCCAGACGAACATGTATTCAAATATCGGCAACACAGCGGCCTTGGCGGCGCTATAGGCCTCTCCCTTTTCCCGACGCGCCTCGATCGAAGCGACATAGGCAGTGCCATCCGCAAACGAAAAGGCCAGCATCGTATGTGCGATAGCCTCAACGGCGCCAAAGGGTTCAAGCAGGAAATAGGCTTGTTCCAGCGTGTCCGGATCTATGTCACCCGTGATCCAGTCCTGCCGCGCGATCGTGCCATCTGCAGCATAGTCCCAGTTGCGAATGTCCACGACACGGAAGCGGCTGCCCTGTTTCGTCACCTTTGGAAGGCGGCTGTAGTCATCCCGCCAGTCGCGATCATGCGAGGCCGGCGTCAACTGCCAGTTGAGGTAAAGCCCGCCGATCAGAAGCAAGGGCAGCAATAGCAAGACGCGTTTCATAGAGACGCTCTAGCCTAAGGTTGCGCCATCAGGAAGACGCGCTGTGCACCGCAGCACTCTTTGTATTGTTAGACTGTGGGCCGGTCCATTTCGGAAACTGCCGGCCCAGCAAGGCCAGCAAATCGCGCTTTGACACAGGTTTGCTCAGCACCTCGTCCATGCCGGCCGCGCGATAGCTTGAAACCTGATGGCTCAGGACATTGGCCGTGACCGCGACGATGAACGCAGGTGTCGTCCCCTCGGCCTCCTCCCTGTCGCGAATGATTCTGGTGGCTGCGACGCCGTCCATCACCGGCATCTGGACATCCATCAGGATGACCTCGCAAGGCGTTTCTCGGAGGGTATCGACCGCCACCTGGCCGGTGTCCGCAAACACCGGGTGCGCCTGCGTCTTGGCCAAAAAGCGCGACAGGATCAATCGGTTGGTGGCATTGTCGTCGGCCACCATGATCCGCATTCCGTCCAGCTCCGGCACAGCAGCAGGTTCGGAACGGACCTGATTGGCTTCTTCGGCGCTGGCCACACGCAACGGCAAATCACAAAAGAACGTTGCGCCATGACCCGGTCGGCTCACAACCATCAGGTCACCGCCCATGGCCTGACAAAGCTGGCGAGAGATCGTCAGTCCCAGCCCGCTGCCGCCGTGTTGGCGGGTGATGCTCGAATCGGCCTGCATGAACGGCTCAAAGATGCGTGCCTGCGCCTTGCGATCAATTCCAAGGCCGCTGTCTTGTACCGCAATCACCAATCGGCGGCCCGCTAGATCGGGGCGCACCCGCACCTTCACGCCGCCTTCGCGCGTGAATTTCACCGCATTGGCGATCAAGTTATGCAGCACTTGGCGGATGCGAATGTCGTCCCCCATGAGAATGGGCGGCAAATTCGCCTGAATATCCAGTGTGAGATACAATTCTTTTTCACGCGCGCGCGCGCTGTACAGGGCGCAGGCCGAAGCGACGAGATCATGCAAAACAAAAGGACGCTCATCCACACCAAGCTGTCCGGCCTCGATGCGCGACAGGTCCAGCACATCGTTGATTGTGCCCAGCAGAACGGCCCCCGACTGTTCAATCACATGCAGACAGCTTGCCTGGTCGTCCGTCATGGTGGTTTCGGACAGTTCCGATGCCATCCCCAGAATTCCGTTCAAAGGCGTCCGGATTTCATGGCTGACATTTGCCAGAAACCGGGTCTTGGCAGCATTCGCATCCGCCGCCTCACGCCGCAAAACCGCCTCCCTCCTTTGGCCACGATTGGCGAAATAGACCTCGGCCAAGACATAGGTGAGTAGGATCGCGATGAGGGAGAAAGCCCCCCACTGGATACGCATTTGATCAATCTTCTCGGCCGTGGTGCTGGCGAACCGCTCTACCGGGTCGCGAACGCCGAAGGTGATCGACCAAACCCGACGAGACTCCAGAGTGAGTCCGGACAGCGCCTCGACGAATTCTTCGAGCTGGATGCGGTCCGGCGGATCCGCACCGTTGATCAAAGAATCGTTGACCGCCAGTAAAGCGGCATACTCTGACATGACCTTGTCAAACACGGGGCCCAGACGGGCGGCATCCCGTCCTGCGACCTCCACCCTACTCCACAGGATATCAAACCGCAGCCTGACGTCAGCGAGGTCTGACCGCCCTGCCCAATGGGATTCAATTGAGGACACCGTCCGCTGGCTTTCGAAATGCAGTTCGCTCATCGACCAAAGGCCGGCAGTCACAATATGAACCGTTTTTGCGCGGTTCTTGACATGGGCCTGCTCGACGACGAACAGGAGCACAGCCAGCGCCACCGCGACGCAAAGCGCCGTCAGTGCCCGTAACGCGCGCGCGTTGTCCTGCAGCCACCGCACCATGGCCCCGCCTTATCGCTGTGCCTGGATGCGGTTCAGCTGCCAAATCATGCGCGACCCGAGTTCATCGTCGATCACGTCGGCACTGTCCGATGGGTAGATGACCCAGATCGGACCCTTTTCGCGCGTCCGCATCGCCTGGCCATTGTGATCAAGCGCAAGCAAAACGTCATACACGCCTGCGTCCGACACCGGAATACCGATCGAGAAGTCGTTCAATGCCGTAGCCATGAGCGTGCCCGTGTCGACGCCAATCGCCTCCAGCAACGAGGCCAGCGTCGGGCCTGCAAACCGTTGCGGCCCGTCCGTGAACGGTGTGTATGTTTCAATCTGCTGCCAATCGAGCGCCTCAAGCATTGCGCGATCGAACACTGCCGCGTCACCAGCGTTGGTCGCGCCGATGTCACCGCTGACAGTCAGGATCGGCGGTCCATTCGGAACGTCCAATGCAACGGAGGGCAAGCTTGCCACGGCAGAAAACAGGCAGAACAGCATAACGCGCAAAGTATCCGTCCGGCGTGACCGCCGTTGACATTCAACGTGGCTGCCAATTCCACGGCGCGAGTTCGTCGATGCGGTTGATCTTGTGATCGGCAATGTGGGCCAGCACCCATGTCAGCCAGGCTTCCGGATCGATGCGGTTCATGCGGGCGGTTTCGATGAGGGAGTAGGCGATCGCGGCAGCCTTGCCACCACCTTCCGATCCCATGAAGAGATAATTCTTGCGCCCGAGAGTCAGCGGCCTGATTGACCGCTCACAGATGTTGTTGTCCAGCTCGAGTTGGCCGTTTTTCAGATAGGCCCGGGCTTTGGGCATGCGGCCGAG
>NZ_FZON01000060.1 GCF_900188425.1 Antarctobacter heliothermus | reverse complement strand
TGCTGTTCCACCTCGTCAGTCGTCTCTACGAGCGCACGTCCATCATCGTGACGACCAACCTCGACTTCGGTGAATGGCCATCGGTCTTCGGAGACGCCAAGATGACGACAGCGCTACTTGATCGCCTTACCCACCACTGCGACATCGTCGAAACCGGCAACGAGAGCTGGCGCTTCAAGACCAGGGAGTAACCCAGGCCCCGCTGGCCCGACGCGGCTGCGCTGTGTGATGGCTACACCGCATCGGGCCAGCTACCCCTGCGCAAAATAAGGGGGTCATTTTTGGGCGCCGATAGGGGGTCAGGATTGCGTGCCGATTGACACGCATTTCTGCCCACGTTCGGGGCCGCAGCGAGAGTAGCCCAGTGTTTCATTCTGTGAACGGCTGCTTTGGCATTGCTGAGGCACGGCCCGAGCACGTGCCGCGAATTCACACTTTTTCCGCCCTTCGTGCGTGGCACCACCGCATGCCGCACTGCGGAAATGGTGCGCTGTCGCCAATTTCACAAGGCAGCGAAGGTTGGATGTCCGTTACATGGGAGGGGCGGCGACTGAAAGACAACCTTATCCACTTCAAGCTATTGTTTTTATTGACAACGGGCTCGACCGCACACAGGTGCGAGCCGCCTTCGGTTTGATGCAAATCAGCGAAGCGTTGGGCGCTGGTTGGTAAGATAATTCTTGGACCCCTTCGGTCCTTGGAGGTTTCCTGATGTCAGCCAAGCGCCCTGCGCTTTCCACGCGCATTATCCCGTCTTCGGCGCTGGTCACGTTTCTCGCCATCACCTTCCTGATCACTTGGGCGCTTATCGGGATCTACATCATTGCTCCGGGGATGGCGTCTGCCACGTTCGGAGAGATCAGCGGCTCGCATCCGTTCTTCTTCTTGGCGACATGGTCACCGGCAATCGCGACTTTCGTCGTCCTGCTTCTCTATTCGGGCCTATCCGGCATCCGGGCCTTTCTGTCTCGTCTCCTGTTGTGGCGGTGCTCTACGGGTTGGGTAGCCTTCATCTTTCTGCTGCTGCCGCTCGTGTTCGTCGCCGGCTCGCTGATCAAGGGTGGCCCGGTCCTGGCGCCATTGCCACCAGAAGGGGTGGGCCCGGTCGTGGCGGTTCTGTTCATGATGCTGATGCTCGGCCCGATCGAGGAGTTCGGCTGGCGCGGGGTGATGCAGCCTCTTCTTCAGCGGCACATGGCGCCGATCTGGGCGGGCCTGCTTATCGGCGCGACATGGGGGTTCTGGCACCTGCCGGCGTTCTTCCTTGCCGGCGTGGTCTTCGCCGACTGGAATTTCCTGCCCTTCTTTGTCGGCAACGTGACGCTCGCAGTGCTGGTCACACCGATCTTCAACAGCGCGCGGGGCAGCCTGCTGTGGCCGATGCTGTTCCACTGGCAGCTCATCAACCCGTTCTGGCCAGATGCGCAGCCTTGGGACACGTGGATCCTCGTCGTCGTGGCCGTAATCGTCGTGTGGTGGAACAAGGATACGATGTTCACCCGCGAAGGGGCGGTGACAGAGGTGATCCCTCAGGCGGTGGGCGGTCGGCCATGACCTCCGCCGCACGGTTTCCTGCGGTGGTCGCGGCCCTCCTCGGCGCGACAATTCTGGTGGCGCCAAGGCACGGTGATCGACACGCCCGCAGGCGCACTGGAATACGCCAACGCGGACGACGGCCCGCCCCTGATGATGATCCACGGCACAGGCGGCGGGTTCGATCAGGGTCTTCTCTTCGCATCCGGGCTGCGACAGAGCGGGTTCCGGATCGTTGCGCCGTCGCGCTTCGGCTATCTCGGCAGCGCCTTTCCCGACGACGCCTCGCAGTGCACCAGGCCGATGTGCTGGTCGCGCTGCTCGACCATCTGGGCATCGACAGCCTGCCGGTCGCCGGGGGCTCTGACGGGGCTCTGACGGCGAAAACCTGTCACGCTCGCTCCATGCGCTGAAACCCGACGGCATGTTGGTGGCCTTCGGTTTCCAAAACGAAGTGCTGGGGCCCGGAGGATCGATCCCGATGGACCTTGTGAAACTCAAGGTCTGGGACTGGCTGCCGAACGGGCACGCGACAGCGTTCTATTCCATTGGCGCGATGCGGCGGAAACACCCCGAATGGTTCCACGAAGACCTGACCACGCTCTTCAACATGCTGGCCGAGGGCCGTATTGCCCCGGTTGTCGCGGACATCGTGCCGCTGTTGGAGGTGCGGCGCGCCCATGAACAGGTGGAGGAGGGCGAGGTCGCGGGGAAACTCGTGCTGAGGGTGACAGACCAATGAAACCCGCCCTCAGGCTGCTGCTGACCTCCGCCCTGACCTTCGTCATCCCGGCGCAGGCGCTGCTGACCGATGACACAATCGTCGATGTCACCGATGGCACACTCACCCCCGGCCAGTCCGTGCTGATCCGGAACGGCCTCATCGCGGAGGTCGGCACGGACGTCTTCTCGGCCGCAGCGATACCGCGACGCCGCTCGGCGGTACAGGCGGCAATGCGCGAAGACGATCTCGGCATCGCCGCAACGTAGGATGACATGGGTGGCAAGCCGGTTCACCGTGTCTTTGTTGGGGACGACGAAATCCGGCATCTCGCCCTCGGCGGAAACCACGCTCCCTGCACATGGCGCGCGCAACTCCGCACCGAAGGTCGCGTAGGCCGCCGGGTTGACGGGACGCCACCCGCGCGCGCAGACCCCAGGGGCCGGGCCCGGAGAAGTTGACGGCATGGGACTGGCCACGCCACGGGCGAAACCGTTCGACGCTGAGATCGAGTGTCCGCATGTGCCCGCTCACAAGCATACTCGACCCGTCATGTCCAACGAAGTAGCGTCCCGGCCCAAAGGAGTTGGCGATGCCGACGACTTCGTCCTGGGGCAGACGCTGATCTGCCAGTGCCTTCGCGCCATACCATCCGCCGAGGCCGAGCAGGGTGATCGACAAGGTGACGCCCGCTCATCCCCAAGGGGTCTCGGGCACCATCGGGAATCCGTCGGCACGTCGACGAATGACGCAAGACGCACGAGAGCACCGCCGCGAGCCAGAACACGCCATAGACGCAGGGCGGCCACCAAACCGGAGCCGCCCATTGCGCGTCACGGGCGAGCGCACAGAGAAATGCGCCCGCACTCGCCACCTGCAAAGCAAACCCGGCAAGGCTGCCCGCTGGCAAAATCGCCAGCCACGCGATTTGTCCCAGCGGCAGCACGATCTGCACAGCGAGGACCATGGCGATCATGGTTCGCCTTCCGGAAACCTGATGTCGATGACTTCTGCGAGATAAAACGGGAAGTATTCGTCCGTGCCGTACATGTTGCCCGCCTCGACCCGGAACGGCAGGCGGTAGCCGCCAATCTCTCGAAAGTCGGACATGACGGCGCCAAAAGGCTGCAACCGATGTTCCCTCTCGGGGTTCGCATTGCTCCAGCGCTGGAACACAGCCGTGACAGGTCTGCCATCGCCGTCGACCGTCACCTCCACTGCCTGGCTGAGATCGCCGTGGCGGACCGTCACCCTTGCGGTATCGTCGTCCACTGCCTCCCACGAGATACCTGGCCCCGGCAACAAGGCGGCTGGTGCCCAGATCACGGCCTCCCCGACGTAGCGACCAAAGGCCGAGCGGGTATGGTCGGGGTCCCTGCCCTGCCGCGCGACAGGGATCAGCCCGAAGACCCGGAACCGGGTCCATTGTCCCGAATCCGAGCCCGAGAGTGGCATCCCCCCGCGCGTGCGCATCGCCCAGACAAACCCCTCGGGCACCGCGAGGATCTGACGCGCTTCCATCGGCTGATAGCGGGGATCCTCCTTGGGTCCGAGGCTGAACTTGCCCGTCATGTCGATCTCGGCCACCGGTAAAAGTGGCGTGCCTGGCTGGATCATATAGGTGAAATACCGTCGCGCAGGCTCGGGCAGGTCGGCCACCATCTCCGGTGCGAACCGCGCAGGAACCTCCGGCTGAAGAGCCGCGAGCCTGTTCCACTCGGCGTGATCCGCCCGACGATCAATAAGCAAAAGAATCGCCAGAGCGACGAGGCCGAGAACAAGTACGATCAGCATTCCGACAATGAACTTCATTCCAGCCACCAACTCTCAGATTACTTGGCTTTCGCTATATTCGAATGAGTATTCAGGGCGATGACGTGGATCAATGATAGCGAGGGCGACGCGAAGATCAGACCCCGAGCCGGCAACCTTCAGAACTGCCCGTTGCGAATCCTGTCAGCCAACTCGTTGCCTCCGCCTCCAGCTTCCGGCGTTGGACATCATTGGCCTTCTCCGCTGTTTTTCGACGTTCGGCGAGGCGGCCCGCGCGTTCGCCGGACCACGAAGGGGTTGTTCGCGGCACTTGGAGCACATCGACGGTGCCGTTGGTATTGTCGACGCCAAGCTCGTCGAAAAAAGTGCTGCCGTCGGCGGAGACCGCGAACCCGAAGCGGTCCGACCCGAAGAGGCCGACTAACGCCCCGGCCACGAAGGCGGTCCGCAGGGTCAATTCTCCACCGTTGGCCCCGGAATCGCCCCCCACGCCGGACCCAGTCGAATAGCTATCAGGAATGAACCGCCCCCTAGGTCCTCGGCACCGCAAAGCACATTGCAACCCATTGTGATCATACCATTTTTCGGCAACGAACGCCATATGAAGACAAGCTTGAGTGCGCTGCGGGTGCCGGTGCCCAGGGTACAATGGGTCCGACCGCTCATTTCCTTCTGAAGGATGCGCACCGTTTCCCTTGTGAAGCGGACGCGTTAGGTTGGCGCCAGCAAGGACAGGAATTAGCGATGGCCAGACCTCTCGAACGGCAAGACTATTCCTACCGTCAAGACCCTGACGTGCCCAGCTTCGACGACGCTGGCCCTGTAGCCGTGATGGACGGGAATTGTGCCCTTTGTTCCTGGGGCGCGCGCACCATCGCGCGGCTCGATCGTGGGGAGAGGTTTCGCATTTGTCCGGTCCAATCCGCCACGGGAACTGCGCTCGCGACGCATTTCGGCCTCGAACCAGACGATCCGGAGACTTGGCTCTTGTTACAGGACGGGCGGGCCTGGTCCGGCATGGAGGCGATTATCCGGATTGGCGAGGCCTTGGGCGGCCCGGCGCGGATTGCCTCGGTGATGCGCATCTTTCCAAGGCCGCTTCGGGAATGGCTGTACCGCCGGATTGCACGGAACCGGTATCGCCTCGGTCGCTCCGACATGTGCGCCATTCCGGACGAGCGCCTGCGGCGCAGGCTGATATCCTGATCCTTGGCCGCTGGTCTTTGCAGACAATTACAGCCTACGGCCCCGAGAGATAGTCGGCGGAGACGTATCCGGTGATGTTGGGCGCTTTTGCGAGCGAGACCCGGCACCAGAGTTGGCCCAGTTCGGTCACGCAGTCGCGGCGTACCAGTTCGGTGCCGTCGGGCAAACCCAGCATGACCCTGTAGCCCAGGCTTGGTCCGTGCCGCAGCTTCAAAAGCTCGTCCGGCCCGGCGCCTTTGACCACCACGCGGCTGCCTGCACTGCCGCTGCAACTGGCGACAAGGACAAGCGCGAGTAAGGAAATGACTGGGAGTCGGTTCATGATCTGGCCTCTGCGTTTTATCTTCGTCTCACCTGAATTTCCGCACAAAGCAAGGCGCTGGTGCGAAATCACGGGTTTGAGTTGGTAGCTCCCGCCTTCCATCGCACCAGCAGAGTAAGGACGGTCGAGACATGCCAACATCCATCGCGCCGCCTCTGGATCCCACGGGCGTTCAGTTGTTCAGTGATCCCGCGCAGGGCAATGAAATGCGGATCGGCTACCGTCTCGCCGTCCAGAAACTGGCCCACAGTGCCCTCTGCGTCGAACCAGCCGTTGGACGCCGCGGCAAGGGCCCGTTGTATATCGTGGCCGCGCTCGCGCCACGCAACAGCGCCCTCGATTCACCACCTGAGGATTGACGGTCTCTCGCTCTGCAACTCTTCAGTCAGCCCCCCCGGTCGCGTTCCTCGGACGGGAGGGTTGCGGCGAAAGGAACGAGGACCACGCGGCTGCGGGTCGCCTCGTCGACGTCCTTGAATGAGAGTTGTGTGTCGCCCGCGATCATCAAGGTCAGCTGATCTCGGGCCCAGGTTTGCACCTTTTCTGCACTCTTCGTATCGGTTTCGTGTTCCATCACGGCAGCTTTCCGCTCGGCCCAGCTGGCAACGCCCCCAGCCCGCTCGCGTAGGTAGGCGCGGATGCGAGAGAGATGCTCCGGCCTGTCGTCGCATTGCCGGTGAGTGTCGTTCCAGAACAACCACCTGCCCCAAAACGCGACATGTCGGGGATTTGCATCTTAGCTGTGACGCCGAGGGCGAGGGCGAGGTGGTCATGCGAGAGATAGGGCGGATTGTCATTAACTTGTCGATGGGAGAGTGGGCTGGCTCTCTCCCATCCGTACCGACGGGCGCTTGCCGACGAGGTCAGCGCCAGGACCGGTTCGTAAAAGGCTCCACAAAGTAGGGAACGCCGCTGAAAGTCGATGGGGCAAGCAGAAAATGGCTGCGGTGTTTGACATAGCCCCCCTCGCAGAGCTTTCCGGGATAACGCGCGCCATCTTGAGCCTGCAAGATGAATTGACCGGCACCGCGCGTCGCGCTGCGTCGCGGTGGCAGTCAGAACCCGTCCGCGTAAATATGTGTGCCATACGCAGTTCGGCTTGTAGGTATCCGCATCGCGCGCCACCAGCCCGGACGCGGCCAGGTTCACCCCGTTGTTCACGTCGGGCCACTGTGTCCACCAGTCCCGATCGCTTACTATCGCAGAAAGACCGGCGTCGGCGGGAATATGCGATCCCACCCGAACTGGCCGAAGAATTGACGCGCCTTTCGCGCGACGCGATGGTGTTGATTCATCACCGAAAGGGACTTCCTTACAACCCCGAAGCGCTGGGGAACTGGTTCAAGGAACAATGCAAAGCAGCGGGCCTTATCCATTGCAGCCTGCACGGCATTCGCAAAGGACAAGTAACTCGGATCGCAAATGACGGCAGCTCGCCTGATGAGGTCATGGCCTGCCTTGCGCACAAGACCAACGCGGAGGGCGCGACCTACACGAAAAAAGCAGATCGAGGGCGGTTGGCCGATAGCGGTCTATCCCGTCCATCAGGCGCTCAATGTTGTCCAATCCATCGGAAGGGATGGACATTCAACCCTGAAAAACGAAGTCAAATCAAAGATTTAAGAGATAAAGTGGCAGCCCGTAGGGGAATCGAACCCCTCTTTCCAGGTTGAAAACCTGGCGTCCTAACCGATAGACGAACGGGCCACTCTGATGCGCGGCGGCGGTGACATGCAAGCCAGCGCTGCAGCGTGAGGCGGTTTCTATGAAAAGCGCGCGGTGCATGCAAGCGGAAAATGCAGATTTCTCCGACCGTTTTTCAACCCCTTCCAGCGAGGGTCTCTCACGCGCTCCGTGCCGCCGGAACCGCATCGTCAAGGCGCAATTGTACTGTCGACCGGCCGCGCCAGAAATTGATGTCCAGCTTGCCCGCCAGATGGAAACGCGCACCGCGATGGTTCTCCAAGGCCGGTCCCAATGGCCCCTCAAAAGCCGAAAACAGGATCGCATCCAGTGAGGCCCCAATCCCGTCTGAAACCGTCAGCTTGAGATGCGCGCTGCCCACCCTCTTGGCGTACCGGATCTGCATGTCTGGCAGAACAAAGCGCGGCCCCGGCACCGCCGCGCCAAACGGCCCGGCACTTTCCAATAGTTCGACCAGTTCAACGCTGGCGGCACCGGGCATCAACAGACCATCGACCCGCAAATCCGACGCGCCGCCCTGCCCCGCGCCCTGTCGTTCCAGCAGATCTGACAGACGTGCCATGGCAGGCTCCAGCTGATCGCGCATCACGGTCAGCCCGGCGGCCATCTTGTGCCCGCCTCCCTTGACCAGCAGACCTTCGGCAGCCAGCCGCTGGATCGCGGCACCAAGGTCCACGCCCGGCACCGACCGTCCCGAACCCTTGCCCTCATCCCCGTCGAACCCGATCACAATGGAGGGCCGTCCAGTCTGTTCTTTCAGGCGGGAGGCAACGATGCCTACCACACCCGGGTGCCAGCCCTCTTTCGCCGCCCAGACCAGCGGCAACTCCAACCCGCGCGCTTCGGCCTGTGCCAGAGCGGCTTCGCGAACGGCCCCCTCGATCTCGCGCCGCTCGGTGTTGAGCAGATCCAACTGTTCCGCCATGGCCTGCGCTTCGACCGGGTTGTCGCAGGCCAAGAGCCGAGCACCCAGATCCGCCTTGCCGATGCGCCCGCCCGCGTTGACACGCGGTCCCAGAACATAGCCCAAATGATAGGAGGCAGGCGCGCGCTCCAGCCGGGCCACATCCGACAAGGCCACCAGACCGGGCCGCGCGCGGCGCGCCATCACCCGCAATCCCTGATGTACAAAGGCGCGGTTCACACCTTTCAACGGGGCCACATCCGCCACCGTCGCCAAGGCCACCAGGTCCAGCGACGCCATCAGGTCGGGGCCCTCAGTCCCCGAGGCGCGCATTTGCCGCCCCGCCTCGACCAACATCAGAAACACCACCGCCGCCGCGCAGATATGCGCCAGCGCGCCGTCCTCGTCCTGACGGTTGGGGTTCACCACGGCCAGCGCATCGGGCAAGATCTCCCCCCCAAGGTGATGATCCAACACGACCACATCCGCCTCGCCCTTGGCGGCGGCAATCGGCTCATGAGACAGCGTTCCGCAGTCCACACAGAGGATCAGGTCATGCGCCTCGGCCAACTGCCGCATGGCGGGCACATTCGGCCCATAGCCCTCGTCGATCCGGTCAGGCACATACAAGGTTGCCTGCCGCCCCATTTGCCGCAGCCAGTCGATCAGCAACGCCGCCGACGTGCCGCCATCGACATCGTAATCGGCAAAGATGGCAATCCGTTCGCGCCGGGACACGGCGCGCAAGAATCGCGCCGCCGCAGGTTCCATGTCCTTCAGGCTACGCGGATCGGGCAACAGCGCTCGCAGCGTCGGCGCCAGATAGCCGTCAACTTCCTCCGCCGTCACACCCAGACGCGCCAGAACAGCGCACAACGCGTGGGGGCGCCCGGTCCGCTGTACCAAGGTCTCGGCCTGCCGGGTTTCCTCGGGGCCAGGCCCCACCCAGCGCCGTCCGGTCAGACTGCTCTCCACCCCCAGATAGGACAAGGCTTCTCCCGGTTTCTTCTCTGTTCAAATACCCATGGGGTGCCGCCCGCTGGGCGGCGGGGGCTACGCCCCCGTATACGATTTTTCGACGAAAAATCGCCTGCCCCGTGACGCTCAGCCCTGTGGGTTGAACGGGTTGCGATAGTTCATTCGCCTCACCGATCCGGTCTTTGACCGCATCAGCAGCGTCTCGGTGGTGATCCAGCCAACTTCGCGCTTGATGCCGGGCAACAATGTCCCGCCAGTGACCCCGGTTGCGGCAAAGATCACATCCGCCGTCACCATCTCGTCGCGGGCATAGATCTTGTCCAGGTCGGTGATCCCGGCCTTGGCCGCGCGCCCGCGTTCATCATCGTTGCGGAACAGCAGGCGACCATAGATCTGGCCACCCATGCATTTCAGCGCCGCGGCCGCCAGCACGCCCTCCGGCGCGCCGCCGGACCCCATGTACATGTCGATGCCGGTCAGATGCGGTTCGGCGCAATGCATCACGCCCGCCACATCGCCGTCGGTGATCAGACGGATCGACGCGCCGGTGGCGCGGACCTCGACGATCATCTCCTCGTGCCGGGGACGCTCAAGGATACAGACGGTGATATCGGACGGCAAACAGCCCTTTGCCGACGCCAGCGCCGCGACCCGTTCTGCGGGCGACATGTCCAACGTCACGACACCGTCCGAATAGCCGGGGCCAACCGCGAGCTTGTCCATGTAGACATCCGGTGCGTGCAGCATCGACCCGCGCGGTCCCATGGCAATCACGGTCAGCGCGTTGGGCATGTCCTTGGCCGTCAGCGTCGTGCCTTCCAGCGGGTCCAGCGCGATATCCACGCCGGGGCCGTTGCCGTTGCCCACTTCCTCGCCGATAAACAGCATGGGGGCCTCGTCGCGCTCTCCCTCGCCGATCACCACCACACCTTTGATGTCCAGCTTGTTGAGCTGATCGCGCATGGCGTTTACAGCGGCCTGGTCTGCGGCCTTTTCATCCCCGCGCCCGATCCAGTCGGCACTGGCAATGGCAGCCTGTTCGGCCACGCGGGCAAGGCCCAGGGAAAGCATTCGGTCATTGAAATCGATCGGAGTGGACATCGCCGGTAATCCTTCGTAAGAGCCGCGTCCCCTGTTGAGTACCCCGCGCCGGGACAAAGCCGCAAGTGGATAGCGGGTCGCGGCCAGACGGGTTTGGGGAATGCATGGGCCCGATCCGCAAAACCGCCCATTCGGCAATCAGCGGCCTGCTGTGCCCGGTCCATGCGTCATCGTTTTGCGCCTGGCACGGTATCCTGTCCCCACTGCGGCATTGCCCCGATCACTACAATCAGGACCACAGGCGGCGGGCGGCACACACCGCACACCGCGCGCCAAGACGGATCAGACCTCTTCGATCCGCAGCGCGACAGGCGACGACATCATCACGCCAGTGGCCTCCATGCCCGCAAGCGCCTGGTCCAGCGCGGCGCGCGTGGTGCGATGGGTCACGATCAGAACCGGGGCGCTGTCATTGGTGTGATCGTATTGGCGCATCCGGTTGATCGACACACCCGCCTCCCCCAGTGCCGTGGCCACCTTGGCCAGCGCGCCGGGCTTGTCCGCCAGCGCGGTGCGCAGATAATAGGGCGCCGGGGTCGAGACCATGGCCGGGACTGCCGGTTTCAGCGCCCCCGCGGGCCTGCCAAAGGTTGACACCCGCAATCCGCGCGCAATGTCCATGACATCCCCCATGACGGCGCTGGCGGTCGGGCCCTCTCCGGCCCCCGCGCCACGCATCACGATCTGGCCAACCTGATCGCCCTCGATCACCACCATGTTGGTGCCGCCCTGCAATTGCCCCAACGGCGAATTGGCGGGCACGAGACAAGGTGCCATGCTCTGCTCCAGCCCCCGGCCCGTCATCCGCGCCACACCCAGCAGCTTGATCCGGAACCCCATGTCGGCGGCCTGCCGGATGTCTTCGATAGAGACACTGCCGATCCCTTCCAGCTCTACCGCGTCGAAAGCAACCTGCGTGCCGAACGCGATCGACGACAACAACGACAGCTTGTGCCCCGCGTCGATCCCGCCCACGTCCAGCTGCGGATCCGCCTCCAGAAAACCCAGCCCGTCCGCCTCGGCAAAGGCCTCGTCATAGCTGAGACCGCCATCCTCCATCCGCGTCAGGATGTAGTTGCAGGTGCCGTTCATCACCCCCATGACGCGCTCGATCTCGTTGCCGGCCAACCCTTCGGTCAGCGCCTTGATGACCGGAATGCCGCCGGCCACAGCCGCCTCGAACCGCAGCACCGCGCCAGTGGATTCGGCCAGTTCGGCCAAGGCCTGCCCGTGGTGGGCCAGCATCGCCTTGTTGGCAGTGACCACGTCCTTGCCCGCCTTCAGCGCCGCCTCCACGGCGGCCTTGGCGGGTCCATCGCTGCCGCCCATCAGTTCGACAAAGACATCCACGTCGTCGCGTGTCGCCAGCGCCACCGGATCATCCTCCCAAGCGTAGGACGACAACGACACACCGCGATCCTTGTCCCGCGTGCGGGCCGACACCGCGCTGATCTCGATGGCACGACCGGCGCGCTCGGTCAACAATGCTGCTTTCTGGCGCAGGATCTTGACGACTCCGGTGCCCACGGTCCCCAGACCGGCAATACCAAGACGAAGTGGCTGGGACATGGGACGGGCTCCTGTTTTGCCTGGATCAAACACAGCCCCGGTTATCGCCAAGCAGCCGCAGGGACAAGAGCATGCGGCGCATGGTCCACCGTCAGATCGCATCCCGCCCGTGGAAAAGGCACAACCGCAGACTATTGCGCCCGCAAATCCGCCGCCTTGCGCCGCAACCGGGCCACACGACCGTCAACGCCACGCGGCGCAATCGACACGCGCTGCAACCGATCTGCCCGCGCGCGCAACGCGCCGACACGCCCCTCGACCGCGGCAATCTCTGCGGCGGAGGCCCGGGGAACCTCCCCAGTCAGCAAATCACCCAGCGGCAGGAAGTCCGGATAAGCGGCCGTCGCGACACCCGGCGTCGCCACCGCATCCAGTTCAGGGAACTGGGTGCAACCGACAAGGCCGCCCACGGCGACAGCCAGCCAGATCAGGAAAGGACACAACGTGCGGCGCATGTGACTGTCATGCCCCAGCCTGCGCAGACTGGCAAGCATCCCGCTTGATCTGAACGCACGTTCAGATAACCATGTCCGCCATGGCACGCACCCAGGGAAGCCACTCCGAGATCACCGGCCCGCGCATCCGCGAGGCCGCGCTTCGGCTGTTCGCCGAGCGCGGTTATGCCGCCGTCTCGATGCGCCAGATTGCGGCAGAGGTCGGACTGCAGGCTGGCGCACTCTACAACTACACGCCCGACAAACAGGCGCTTCTGTTCTCACTGATGCGCGACCACATGGACGACCTGCTGACCGATTGGCGTGCGCGCCCCGCAACCGGCAGCGCGCTGACCCGACTGGAGGATTTCGTACGCTTCCACATCGGATTTCACCTCGAACGGCCAGAACTGGTATTCATTGCCTACATGGAACTGCGCAACCTGACGCCCGACCATTTCGCGGTAATCGAAAGCCTGCGACGCGACTACGAAGACGCGCTGGAGGCCATCCTGCGCCAAGGCCGCGACGCGGGCCTGTTCGACGTTACGGATACCAAGCTGACGACACTAGCGGTCATCGCCATGTTGACCGGCATCACCACTTGGTATCGTCCCGGCGGCCGCCTCGGCGTGGCGCAGGTGCAGGATCTCTACTGCGACATGGTGCGCAAGGCGGTCGCGGCATAACCCAGCGCCCAAACCCGCCAGCCTGTTCCCCGGAGCCATCTCTCGCTTGATGCCGATCAGAGACGCCCGGCGGCGGGGGACAAGGGGGCGCAGCCCCGCCGCAGGCGGCTTGCCCTTGTGGCCCGCCGCCGGGTGGCTCAGGCAGCAAGAAAGCGAGCGATTGGTCCGGGGGAATAGGCGGGTCTGTTTGCGGGTGAATCGCGAAGCGGACAACGCGCCCCCAGGCGCGACACGGCAGGGTTGGCGGGAGGGCGATGTTGCGGCCCGCAGGGGCGTGACGAGTCCCGCTCGCCAGCCCGCGCTCACCCCCAAACCATCAGGGTGTCCGCTGCGCCTGGATCGACTCGAGGTATTCGGCCAGCGCCACCAGCTTGCGCGGGGTCGGCGTCGGTTTGCCATCGCCACTGTCGTAGGGCACCAGATCGCCGTCCAGCAGCGCGCCGAACTCGGGCATCCCCGGACCGGCCAGATCCGACCGCGCATATCCGTCGATGATTGACATGATCTTGGCGCGCGGGAAAGCATCCCCGTTGCGCAGCTGGATCAGCGTCAGGTTCTTTGGCGGCGTCTTCATCGCCCGCGCCATGGCCCCGTCGCCTTTGCCATCCGTCCCGTGACAGACCGCGCAGTTCGTCATGAACAGGGCGCGCCCGTCCTGCGCCTCGGGCATGGCCCCGTCTTCCATACAGCCGGCCAGCCCCAATGCCGCCGCCAACCCAATGATCACCCTGTGCATGCCTGCTCCCAAATTTTTGTGTCTTTTCCCAACTCGTGCCAAAGCTTGGCCTCGGGAACAAGCCCTGTCAGATGTCTTCGTCGGCCTGAAGGCTGTCCACATAGGCGACCACGTCCATCAACCCCTCAGGCGTCATGATGATCTCACCCGAAGGCGCGCGCCATTCCACCACCGGGCCTTTCAGTTCCTGCCCGAACTCGGGCATGGACCCGCGATGGAATTTGCCGGGATAGCCATGGATCGTTTCCATCACCCGTTCCGCCGGAAAGACCCCGCCATTGGCCAGCGCAAGGCCGGTCAGGTCCGGCGGCGCAACCGGCAGATCCGCGCCCAATGGTCCGTCCCCCAGCCCGGTGTCGCCATGGCAATAGGCGCAGTTGGCGGCATAGGCCTCTGCGCCGGGATGCAGGTCGACCTGGTCGAGACTTGACCGCGACGGGGCAAACCACGCCCGGCTCGTGCCGTCCTTTTTGCCCCAGAATGGCGCGCAGGCGGTCGCTGTCATCAGCGCCGCCACACCCAGTGCCTTGATATACATGTCCCGCTCCGTTCTTGTTCTTGTCGCTCAGGGTCTTGTCGTTTCGGGACGGCCTGTCGCCCCAAGGGAACCACGTCACCGCCCGACAGGTGGTGACAGCCGCCACAGGTCCGGTCATAGTCGCGCCGGTCAGACGGGAGGTCCTCATGCTTGATCCTGCCACCGCGCAGCGCCTGTTGGAAGAGAATTTCGCTCCTTGGGTGCAGGCGTTGCAGCCAACCATCACCGCGATCGGGCCGGAGGCGGTCGTGCTGGAGATACCTGTCACGCCCGAGATTGCCCGCATGGGCGGGATTGTCTGTGGTCAGGCGCTGGCGACGCTGGCGGATACCTCGATGGTGTTTGCCTGCGCCGGGCGGTTGGGCGCGTTCAAACCGGTGGCCACCACCAACCTTGAGACCCGCTTTCTCAGCGCCGCGCGGGGCGATAGGGTGCGCTGTACGGCGCGGGTGATCAAGGCCGGGCGGGCGTTGATCTTTGCCGAGGCGACGCTGATCCGCCTACCCGACGCGGTTCCGGTGGCGGCGGCCAGCGCGACCTTTTTCCTGCCTGAATAGATGAAAGACCGGACATGAGCCAATATGCCCTTGTGATGCTGCTGGCGGGGATCGGCATCCCGACGCTGGCGGCGTTGAATGCCACGCTTGGCGTGCGGCTGGGGTCGCCCATCTCGGCGGCGGTGGTGCTGTTTTGTGTGGCGCTGACCTCGACCCTGGCGATCTGGCTGGCGAGCGGGGCCAAGGGATTGGGCGGCGTGACAGAGGCCCCCCGCCACCTGTTTCTGGGCGGCTGTTTCGTGGCCTTCTACGTTCTGTCCGTGACAATGATCGCGCCGAAATTCGGGATTGGAAACTCGATCTTTTTCGTGCTGATCGGGCAATTGATCAGTGCCGCCGTGATTGATCATTTCGGGCTGTTCGGCGCGCGACTCACGCCCCTTACGCTGACCCGCGCCACGGGGATTGCCGTCATGGCGCTGGGGGTCTGGATCACCCAGCGGGCCTGAGGCTGTCCGCGTGTGGACAGCCTGCAGGCCACGCAAGATCAATGGGTTACAGAAACGGTTTTACCTTTTGACAACAAACACGGTGCCGCCAACAAGCGCCGCACGGTGCCTTAACCCGGCAAGACACCCAGCAAGACGGGCGGCGCGGATCAGTCCGGTTGACCGGCCAGCGCGCGCAGTTGTTGCCACAGCGCCTGAGGCACCTCCGCGCTGTCGGCGGGCACGCGGCCTGCGCCGGGCATCCGCGCGCCGTCATCCTGCGTGACCACCTGCGCCAGACCCGACAAGCGGTCAAAGAAATCACCCTGCCCCGGGTCGATTATCAGGAAATACTGACCAAGGTCATGCGGCGCGCCCTCTGGCGCTTTCAACGGTTTGACATCCTTGCTGAGGACGCCGCCCCCGAGACAGGCGGCGAGGATCTCTGCCATCAGGCCAAGGCCCCAGCCCTTGTAACCGCCTGCAGAGGTCAACGACCCCTTCAACGCGGCATCCGGGTCCGTGGTCGGGTGGCCATCAGCGTCCAAGGCCCAGCCCTCGGGGATCTTTTCACCCGCCGCCTTGGCCATGGTGATCCGGCCCAAGGCCACGGTTGTCGTGCTCTGGTCGAACATCATCGCCACGCCACCCTGCCCGTCCGGCACCGCAAAGGCGACGGGATTGGTGCCGATCACGCGGGTCTTGCCGCCCGGTGCCGCCACGATGGGCGAGGCATTGGTCAGACCAAGGCCCAGCGCGCCGCCCTTGGCGATCTGTTCGGTAAAATAGCCCAGCGCGGTGCAGGTATGGGCGTGGCGCAGCGCGAGGCTGGCAATCCCGGTGTCGCGCGCCGCCTGCAACGCCTGCGGCAATGCGGTGGCAAAGGCAGGTTGGGCAAAGCCATGCGCCGCATCCACCCGGATTTCGGACGCGCGGGGCTGGCTGATTTCCGGAACGGCCGCACCATCCACACGGCCCGAATGCAACTGCTGGCAATAGCTTTCGAGGTAATACAGCCCGCAGATCCGGTTTCCCCGCGCTTCGGCCCAGGCGATGGCGCGGGCCATTTCGGCGGCAATGGCGGGCTGCGCCCCATGCGCGGCCAGCGCGGTTTCGGACAGGCGGAAAATCTCTGTAATGGTGATCTTGGGCATGACGTGGCTCCTGCGTTTGGCAGAGCCTATGCGCGCCGCGCCCAAAACGGAAACCGGATTTGCGCAGATCAGATGCCGCGAAACCGATTGTCGCGGCGGCGGCGCACGATGTCGATCCGCGTGATCAGATGGTTGAGCAGCATCGCAAGGATCAACACCACACCAAGCCCCCAAAAGGACCAGAGCGCCACAAAGACCCACAGCAGGTTCACAAAGATCAGAACCATGTTCGCGGTCGTGTAATCCTCGACCCGTTTGGGGTGACGGTTTTCCATTGCGCTGTCTCCTGCATCAGCTCCCTCCACTGTGACAGAGTAGCGCAGCGGGCCGACAAGTCAGGTCAGGAATCCGCAATCTCCTGAAAAATTGATAAAGATCGGCGCGAAACCTTCATGACTCGGACGTGAGCCTTGCCGCCAGCAGCGCCTTTGGCAGGGCGTCTGCCAGCACCTCCAGATCCTCTGGTCGGCCCGCGCTGATGCGGATGCAGCGGTCCTGCGGCGCGACAAAGGGCATGCGCACAAAAACGCCCTGATCAATCAGGGCCGCCAGCACGGCGCGGGCAAAATCACCGTCGCGGCCACAGTCGATTGCCACGAAATTGGTCGCCGAGGGCAGCGTGGTCAGCCCGTTGGCCTCTGCAATCCGGGTGATTTCATCGCGCGCCTCGGCGGTCAGGCGGATCACCTCGTCCAGCCATTCGGTATCGCCAAGCGCGGCCAGCGCCCCGGCCAGCGCAAGGCGGTTCATGCCGAAATGGTTGCGGATGCGGTCAAACGCCTTGATCGTCTCTGCCGCGCCGATCACATAGCCGATCCGCGCACCTGCCATGCCATAAGCCTTGGAAAAGGTGCGGAACCGCAGCACGCGCGGGTCTTCGGCGTCAAGGGCGGGGCTGGTGCCGTCGGGGGCAAATTCCACATAGGCCTCATCCAGCGCCAGCACGCAGCCGTCGGGCAGGTTGTCCAGCGCCGCCGCGATGGCCGCCCCGCTGTGCCAGGTGCCCATCGGGTTGTCGGGGTTGGCCAGGTAGACGATCTTGGCGTCGACCTGCGCCGCCTTGGCGATCAGGGCGGAGAGGTCTTCGTGGTCGTCGGCGTAGGGCAGTTTGTGTAGCACGCCGCCAAAGCCGGTCACATGGTAGTTGAAGGTCGGATAGGCCCCGTCCGAGGTGACAACCGCGTCGCCCTGCCCCACCAGCAGCCGCACCATGTAGCCCAGCAGCCCGTCGATGCCCTCACCGATCAGGATGTTCTGCGGTGTGCAGCCCAGCTGTTCGGCCAGCGCGCCCTTGAGGTCGAGGTGCGAGGGGTCGGCGTATTTCCAGATCTCTGCCACCTCGTCCTGCATCGCGGCGACGGCAAAGGGCGACGGGCCAAAGACGTTTTCGTTTGCGCCAAGCCGGGCGAGAAAGCGCATGCCACGGGCGCGTTCCTGCAATTCAGGGCCGACAAACGGCACGGTTGCAGGAAGCGAGGCGATGAGGGCGGGATAGCGGGGTCCAGTCATGGGGGCAAATATGTCGGCGCGGGTGGCCACGTCAACGAGGGATTTGGGGGCGCGGTGTGAGGCGGGATAACACGGCACGCCCGGCGGGGACCGGTCACAACGGGCGGATGGCCGCGCGGCGGGCGCGCGGACTGGTTGACCCGGACCGGGCAAAAGGCCAGTTTCCGCCACGAGCAGGATCAGAAAGACCGCCATGACGCGCCAGCCGCCGCCCTTTGCCCCGTTTGAATGGATGATCGCCTGGCGCTATTTGCGCGCCAAACGCGCCGAGGGCGGGGTGTCCGTCATGACGTGGATCTCGTTGATCGGGATCACGCTGGCGGTGTTTGCGCTGATCGCGACGCTGGCGGTGCGGTCCGGGTTCCGGGCCGAGTTTGTCGATACCATCGTGGGGGCCAATGCCCATGTCACGGTCTACCACATCCAGCACGTCGATGACGCCGGGGTGCCGACGCGCACCCTGCCCGATTATGCCGCCATGGCCGACCGTGTGCGCGATGTACCGGGCGTCACGCGGGTGGCGCCCTTGGTCAAGGGGCAGGTCATGGCCACCGGCAATGGCCGCAATGCGGGGGTCGAGGTCTTTGGCATCGCGCAGGCGGATCTGATCGAGATCCCGCGCATTGCCGACCCGGAGACGGGACGCGGCAACCTGACGGATTTCGGCGGCGGCGTGGCCATCGGGTCCGGTGTGGCGCAGATGCTGGGGGTGGGTCTGGGGGACAGGATCGACCTCATCTCTCCCAACGGGGTCAAGACGCCGTTTGGTGTCAGCCCGCGGGTCAAGACCTACGACGTGACCTATATCTTTACCGCCGGGCGCTATGACATCGACCGCACGCGGATCTACATGCCCTTCGCCGAGGCGCAGCTGTATTTCAACCGCGAGGGCGTGGCGGATGAGCTGGAGATTACCGTCGAAGACCCCGAAGAGGTCGAAAGATACAGCAGCCCCATCGGACAGGCGGCGGGTGCGGGCGCGTTGGTCTGGACATGGCAGGATGCGAGCGGCGGGTTCCTGCGGGCGCTGGACATCGAGGATAACGTGATGTTCGTGATCCTGTCGGTGCTGGTGCTGATCGCCACGATGAACATCGTGTCCGGGCTGATCATGCTGGTCAAGAACAAGGGCCGCGACATCGGCATCCTGCGCACCATGGGGCTGACCGAAGGGGCGGTGATGCGGATCTTTTTCATCTGCGGATCGTTCACCGGGCTGATCGGCACCGCGCTGGGGGTGCTGCTGGGCTGTCTGTTCGCGATCTACATCGACCCGATCTTTGCCGCCGTGAACTATCTGTCCGGTGGCGGGGTCTGGGATCCCTCCATTCGCGGCATCTACGCGCTGCCCGCTGAATTGCACATGAAAGACGTGCTGTCGGCGGTATCGCTGTCGCTGGGTCTCAGCTTTATCGTCACGATCTTTCCGGCGCGCCGTGCGGCCCGGATGAACCCGGTGGAGGCGCTGCGCTATGAGTGACACGGTTCTGCGCCTGACCGGCATCGAGAAAAGCTATAACAAGGGCAAGCCGAATGAGGTGCGCGTGCTGCGCGGCATCGACTTGAGCGTCGGGCGCGGTGAGGTTGTGGCGCTGGTCGCGCCCTCGGGCGCTGGCAAGTCGACGCTGTTGCATATCGCCGGGCTGCTGGACACGCCCGATGCGGGCACGGTTGAGATTGGTGGCGAAGCGATGCAGGGTCAAAGCGACCGTCGGCGCACGGCGGTGCGGCGGGCGGATGTGGGATTTGTCTATCAGTTCCACCACCTTCTGCCCGAGTTCACCGCGCTGGAAAACATCGTGCTGCCGCAACTGGCCAATGGCGCCCCCCGCGCCGAGGCCGAGGCGCGGGCGCTGACCCTGCTGGACAGTGTCGGCATCAAGGACCGGGCCACGCACCGCCCGGCCGCCCTGTCCGGGGGGGAACAGCAACGCGTCGCTTTTTGCCGCGCGATGGCGAACACCCCGCGCCTGTTGCTGGCGGATGAGCCGACCGGGAATCTGGACCCCACCACATCGGACCGAGTGTTCGGCGCGCTGATGACGCTGGTGCGCGAAACCGGCCTGTCGGCGCTGATTGCCACCCACAATCTGGAACTGGCGGCGCAGATGGACCGGCGGTTGCGGCTGGACAGCGGCGGGCTGCACGCGGAGTGATCCGCGTGCTGTAAATTTTAGTCCGCGGTCAGCGCCTTGACTGCCGCATCCATCGCCCCTGCCCCATGCGGAATGTCGAACGCGGTCAGCCCGGCCTCGACCGTGCCGATCAGGCCAAGGATGCCGTGGGCGTTGACATGCCCCATGTGACCAAAGCGGAAGTAGCCCGAATTTGTCGGGTCCTGGGGATCGCCCACGCCCAACCCGATGCCCAGCACCAGACCCGCCTCATCGCGGCACCATGCGCGCAGGCGGTCGCCGTCCGGCGCGCCCAAGGCCGCCGCCGTCACCGCATGGGACCGATGCGCCGGATCTGCCACGTTCAGACGGAAGGGCCCCTCTGTCGCCCATGCCTCTCCCGCCGCCCAGATGGCGCGGGCCAGCCGGGCATGACGCGCCCAGACGTTTTCCATGCCCTCTTCGTGGATCATGTCCAGCGCCGCGCGCAGGCCGTACAGGTGATGCGTGGGCGCGGTGCCGCCGAAGTACTGATAGAACATCTCCGGCGCGGCGCGCGCGGCCCAGTCCCAGTAGCGCGACACGCGGGGCATGGCGCGGCGCACCTCTGCCGCGCGGTCGTTGAAGAACACAAAGGCCATGCCCGGCGGCACCATCAGACCCTTTTGTGAGCCAGTGATCATCACGTCGACGCCCCATGCGTCCATCTCGAACACGTCGCATCCCAGCGAGGCGATGCAATCGGCCATCAACAGCGCCGGGTGCCCGACCTCGTCCAGCACCTTGCGCAAGGCC
Source organism: Antarctobacter heliothermus (assembly GCF_900188425.1). Classification (GTDB taxonomy): domain Bacteria; phylum Pseudomonadota; class Alphaproteobacteria; order Rhodobacterales; family Rhodobacteraceae; genus Antarctobacter; species Antarctobacter heliothermus. The sequence continues at coordinate 5,350 of NZ_FZON01000060.1, read as the reverse complement.
ACGATGTCCGACCGCACCGAAGACGAGGTATCGACATGGACCGCCAGCACCGCCTTGATACTGTGGCCCTTGTCCGCCACCAGCGCGGCACGCACCCGTTCCGGGTCGATGGGGGTTGTGCGCCCGTGTTCGACAATCTCGACCTCGGCGCCCAGTCCGCGCGCCATTTCCGCCCAGCCATGCCCAAAGGCGCCGGTGGTGGGCACAAGGACCGTCTCACCGGGGGCCACGGTGTTGGACAGCGAGGCCTCCCACGCGCCGTGGCCGTTGCAGATGTACATCGCCACATGTCCATCGGTGCGCGCCACCCGGCGCAGATCCGGCACCAGACTGGCCACCATGTCGTGCAGATCACCGTCGTAGATATCCGGCGCGGGGCGGTGCATTGCCTGCAACACGCGGTCCGGCATCATGGAGGGGCCCGGCAGGGCCATGTGGGGACGTCCATTGGACAGCGGCATTGGCGGAACTCCTGTCTATCGCGGCGCGACGTTACCCAGCGGCGGCCTGCCGTCAATACGCGCTTTGCTGGACAGCCCGCCGAATGCCGCGTAAACCGCCCGCCGGAACGCTGGGAACCCATCGCACATGCTGGCACGACTCTGGAGCAGGTTGGACAAGGCGGAACGCAAGCTGCGCCGGTCCTTTGGCACGGATATTTCCACGCCCTCCGCGCGGCGCTGGTCCAGGCTGCATTACCACCTGTTCGATCATGCGTTTCTGCGCGTGCTCTGGACCAATTTCTTTCAGATCGCGCCGGGGGTGTATCGGTCGAACCAGCCAACGCACCGGCGGTTTGAACGCTATGCGGCTTTGGGCATCAAGACGGTTGTGAACCTGCGCGGTGAGGACCGCTTTGCCCATTACCTGTTCGAGAAAGAAAGCCTGGACCAGTTGGGCATGACACTGGTCGATGCCAAGCTGTGGGCGCGTGAGGCCGCCCCGCGCAAGCGGATCGTCGGCGTGATCGACGCGCTGCGGGCCGCTGATAAGCCGATGATGTTCCACTGCAAGTCCGGGGCCGACCGGGCCGGCTTTGTCGCGGCGATGTATCTGCTGGTGTTCGAAAACGCGCCCATCGCGGTGGCCAAGAAACAGCTGGGCCTGCGGTATATCCACCTCGATTTTACCAAGACCGGGGTGCAGGATTACATCCTGCGGGTCTATGAGGCGCGGCTGTCGCTGGGTCAGATCGGGTTCGAGGACTGGATCCGGACCGAGTACGCCGCCAAGCCCATACAGACCGCATGGGACGCCCGCCGCCCCGAGATCGACTGCGCGCGGGAGATTATGGGTGGCTGATCCGACCCCCGTTCCCAACCCGGCCCCCGCCCCTAGTCCGGCCCCCGCCCCCAATCCGACCCCCGCCCCCAAACGGCTGTTTCTCTGGCTCTGGCGGCGCTATCTGAAACGCTACGCGGGGCTGATGGCCATTGCGATGATCTTCATGGCGCTTGAGGGCAGCATGTTTGGCCTGCTCAGCTACATGATGAAGCCGATGTTTGACGATGTCTTTGTCGGCGGCAATGCCAATGCGCTGCTCTGGGTCGGGCTGGTGGTCATGGGCATCTTTACCGTGCGTGCCGTGGCCAGCGTGGTGCAAAAGGTGCTGCTGACGCGGGTCAGCCAGATGTCGATGGGCGATATCCGGCAGGACATGCTGGGCCATCTGATGACGCTGGACCCGGAGTTTCACAACGAACACGGGCCGGGCTATCTGATCCAGCGGGTCGAGGGCGATGTGAACGCCATCTCCAAGGTCTGGAGCACGCTGATCACCGGCGCGGGGCGCGACGTGGTGGCGTTGATTTCGCTGTTCGGGGTCGCGCTGTTCATCGACTGGCGCTGGACTCTGGTGGCGCTGGTGGGCGCGCCCTTGCTGATCTTTCCGTCGGTGCTGTTGCAGCGGTTCGTGCGCCGGAACGCCCGCAACGTGCGGGACATTTCGGCGCGACTGTCGACCCGGCTGAACGAGGTGTTTCACGGCATCACCCCGGTCAAGCTGAACCAGCTGGAACGCTGGATGGGCAAGAAATACCGCGCCCTGACGCGCCAACGCATCCGGGCGGAAACGCGGTCGGCGGCGGGTCAGGCCTCTCTGCCCGGCCTGATCGATCTGATGTCTGGCATCGGCTTTGTCGGGGTGCTGTATTTTGGCGGTGGTGAGATTCTGGCGGGCGAAAAGACCGTGGGCGATTTCATGGCCTTCTTCACCGCGATTGGCCTGGCCTTCGAACCGCTGCGCCGGTTGGGCGCGGTGTCTGGCGTCTGGCAGGTGGCCGCCGCCAGCATCGAGCGGATCATCGAGATGCTGAACACGCAGCCCCGTCTGCGCGACCCTGACAGCCCCCTGCCCCCGCCCGAGGGCGTGCCGGGGATCTCCCTGCGCGGTGTCGATCTGCGCTTTGGCGAGACGCAGGTGCTGCGGGGGTTGAGCTTTGAGGCGGCACCGGGACAGACCACGGCGTTGGTCGGGGCATCGGGGGCGGGAAAATCCACCGTGTTCAACCTGCTGACCCGGATGGCAGAGGCGCAGGGCGGCGACGTGGAAATCGGCGGCGTGCCGGTGGCGGCGATGCGGCTGCGGTCCTTGCGCGGCATGATCTCTGTCGTCAGCCAGGAGGCGCTGCTGTTCGACGAGACGCTGCGCGACAATATCGTGCTGGACCGCACCGTCAGCGACGCGGAACTGGACACCGCCCTACAGGCGGCGCATGTGGCGGATTTCCTGCCCCGGCTGGAGGCCGGCCTGGACACTCAGGTCGGCCCGCGCGGGTCGCGCCTGTCGGGCGGTCAGCGGCAGCGGGTGGCGATTGCCCGCGCGCTGCTGCGCGACACGCCGGTCCTGCTGCTGGATGAGGCCACAAGCGCGCTGGACGCCCAGTCAGAGGCGGTGGTGCAAACGGCGCTGGAACAGCTGTCGCAGGGGCGCACGACACTGGTGATCGCGCACCGCCTGTCGACCGTGCGCAACGCCGACAAGATCGTGGTGATGGAGGCGGGTCGCGTCGTCGAACAGGGCACTCATGACGCGCTGATCGCGCAGGGCGGTGCCTATGCGGATCTCTACAAGTTGCAGTTCGACAAGCCTGAGTGAGAGGCGTTACCGCCGGTAGGACCGCGCCAGGATCTCTGGATCGACCCCGGCGAAATAGCGCACCAGCGTGATCAGGTTGCACCCCCCGCGCTGCAGCCAGCCTTGGCGCTGGTACTTTGCCGCCGAGGTGATCGCCGTGGCAGGCAACGGTTTGAGCGCGCGGCCAAGGCGGCGGGCCAGGGCCACATCCTCCATCAGCGGCAGATCGGGATACCCACCTGCGGAGTCCAACGTGGCGCGGTCGATCAACAAGCCCTGATCGCCGTATGGCAGGTGAAACAGCCGTGACCGCAGGTTGGCCCAGCCCGCCACCAAAGTGGGCATCACACCTGCCACATCAAAAGCCAGCCGGAAATGATAGGCTCCGGGGCGCGAAAGAGCGGTGGTCACGGCCCCGGACCAGCCCTCTGCCAGACGGGTGTCCGCGTGCAGAACCAGCAGCCAGTCTCCCTCTGCCGCCTGCGTGCCGCGCACCAACTGCCCGCCGCGTGACGCCGCCCCCGTCACAACCCGCGCGCCCGCCTGTTGGGCAATGGACAGCGTGCCATCGGTGGACCCTCCATCAGTGATCACAAGGTCACGGATCAGCCCCGCTTGCAGCCCCTCGGAGAGGCTGCCAAGGCAGGCAGGCAGGCTGTCGCCCGCGTTGAGCGTGGGAATGACAATGGAAATCGGTGCGCGCATGGGCCTGTTCTGGAGTTGCCTAGGGGCCTATATGCGACCCCAAGACGAAAGGGAAAGCGAATGGCCGAAGATAACCGAAAAGTGCTGCGTGTGCGGGGCGCCGAGGCGCGCGACTTTCTGCAAGGATTGGTGACCAATGACGTGGCCCGTCTGGACCACGGCGCGGTCTACGCCGCGCTGTTGACGCCGCAGGGCAAGTATCTGGCGGATTTCTTTCTGATTCCGGATGGCGCGGACGTGCTGATCGACGCCGATGCCGAACAGGCGGCGGCGCTGAAACAACGTCTGATGATGTACAAACTGCGCTCTCCGGTGGAAATCGAAGACACCGACATCACCGTCAGCCGAGGTCTTGGCGATGCGCCCGAGGGGGCCTTTGCCGACCCGCGCCATGCCTCAATGGGCTGGCGCGGCTATGCCGGACAGCCGGGCGAGGCAGTGGATTGGGATGCGTTGCGGGTGGCCGCCTGCGTGCCGCAAACGGGGGTCGAACTGACGCCGGACACCTTTATCCTTGAGGTCGGCTTTGAACGCCTGAACGGCGTTGACCACCGCAAGGGATGTTATGTCGGGCAGGAAGTCACCGCGCGGATGAAACACAAGACAGAGTTGCGCAAAGGTCTGGCCCGGGTCGCGGTCGACGGCTCGGCCCCGGTGGGGACCGAGATCCTGTCCGGCGAAAAGGTCGCCGGGACGCTGTTGACCCAGGCGGACGGGCACGCCCTTGCCTATCTGCGGTTTGACCGCGCCGGTGTGGACATGTCCGCCGGCGCGGCCAAGGTGCATTGGGACGGCTGAGCCCTACAGCCGCTTTTCATAGGTCTCTACCGCCAAATGCGCCCCCGCGCCGCGCATCAGCGCCGCGCTGGGGGTGTTGAAGGCGTGCACACGGGTGATCCAGCCGGTGCAGCCCTCGGCCGCGCTGTCAATTTCAAAACGCGCAATCAGCCGCCGCGCAAGACCGCGATGCCGCCAGATCGGCTGGACGTGGATGTGGTCCAGCAGGGCCTGCCTGCGCGGGTGTTCCAGCGCCGTGGCGGCGTGATCCAGAACCTGCCACATCAGGTAGGCGCGCGGCACGCCCTCTGTTCGGTACAGCAGGATGCGCGCGCCCTGCCCCAGCTTTTCTACAAAGAACGTCCTCAGCGCGGGCGCGTCGCCCTCTGTGTGGAACCGCCCTGGCAGGTCGGCGGCGTGATGCGCATTCAGCGCATACAGCATGTCGGCCAGCGCGGGAATGTCGGTATCCGTCCGTTGTGACCGCTCTGACGGTGAGCCTCTGCTGTCGATAATGTCCATGATCGATAATGGACATCTTGAGGCACTCCATGACGGGCATGAAGGGACAGAAGAAGCGGTTCTGGTCTGACGAGGAGAAACGCTCGATCTGCCGGCAAACATGCGCGCCCGGTGTGTCGGTGGCGCAGGTTGCGCGCCGGTATGCGATGAACTCGAACCTGATCTTCACCTGGCTGCGGGATCCGCGTTTCGCGCCGGCCGAAGCCGAAGCGTCCAGTGGTGCCAAGGATGACACTCTCTTCCTGCCGGTCGAGATCACCGGCTTGGCCG
>NZ_FZON01000088.1 GCF_900188425.1 Antarctobacter heliothermus | reverse complement strand
GGCCGAGGCCATTCGCTACGCCCTCGGCCGCATGCCCAAAGCCCGGGCCTATCTGAAAAACGGCCAACTCGAGCTGGACAACAACATCTGTGAGCGGTCAATCAGGCCGCTGACTCTCGGGCGCAAGAATTATCTCTTCATGGGATCGGAAGGTGGTGGCAAGGCTGCCGCGATCGCCTACTCCCTCATCGAAACCGCCCGCATGAACCGCATCGATCCGGAAGCCTGGCTGACATGGGTGCTGGCCCACATTGCCGATCACAAGATCAACCGCATCGACGAACTCGCGCCGTGGAATTGGCAGCCACGTTGAATGTCAACGGCGGTCACGCCGGACGGATACAATCTCAACATTGCTATCCCCTCCTGAACATACCCACTCTCATGCCCCAGCTGACCAGAAAAGGCTCCTTGTCGGCAGAGAAGCAGGGAGTGGCAAAGGGGGGCATTCCTCCGGCCAGAGGGCCAGAAAGAGCATCACCACGGTATGTTAGGAAAAACTGGCTGGGGTGGTAGGATTCGAACCTACGGTACACTGTACCAAAAACAGTTGCCTTACCACTTGGCTACACCCCAACCGTGGCGCGGGACATACGATGCCGGGTCACTGGGATCAAGACCATTTTTTCAGGAAATTCACTTGCTCGCCAGCTGTGCCGGTATGTCGCCTTCGGGTGGGCCGGCAAAGAACCGATATTGCGCCCGTCCCGCCCGTTTAGAGGCGTAGAGCGCCATGTCCGCCTGTTCCACCAATTCCGCCGGGTCATCAACCGGCCCAGCCGTGACGGCGATCCCGATGCTGGCCGAAACCTCGCAGGTCTGACCGTCGTAGATCACCGGCTCTTCTATGCGGCGGATCAGGCGCTCGGCGATTTCCGACAGCCGGTCCGGCAGGACCAGTTTGCCAAAGACGATCATGAATTCGTCCCCGCCCACACGCACCGCAATGTCATCCTGGCGGACCACGTCCGTCATCACTCTGGCCACATGGCGCAACACCTGGTCCCCTGCGGCGTGACCAAGGGTGTCATTCACCTGCTTGAAGTGATCAAGATCGATGTGCATGAGTGAAAAGGGATTTCCACTGCGCTTGAACCGTTCCAAAACCGTGTCCAGCGCGCGACGATTGCTCAGGCCGGTCAATGTGTCGGTAAAGGCGCGCTCCTCAGCCTCCACCATCGCGCCCTGCAACCGTGTGTTCAGGCTGCGCGAGGCATCCATTGCCGCTGATTTCGCCTCGACGAGGTAGAGCATCTCGATCGCCAGATCGGTGGGTGCGAAATCCGAACTGGTCAGCGCATAGTCCCGCACCGCGCTCAACACATGGATGCCAAAGGACAAGTTGATAACGGCACCGCCCTGCCCGTCCGATACCAGCACACCGTACAGCGGGGTCCGAACGCCACTGCGCAGCCGCAGCCGGATCTTGCGGCCTTCGGTTTGCAAGAGCTGCTCCATGCTGGTCACGGCGCGCGGGCGAAACACCTCAAAGATCTCAAGGAACCGCGCCCCTTCCATGCGCTCGCGGCTGATCTTGTGCAGGGTTGGACCGGCCTGCCGAATGTGCCCTGTCGGGTCCAGCAACAGGTGCAGCGGACAGATCAGATGCAGGATTTCCTCTGGCAGTGCGCTCATCCTTCGCTGCCTCCGGTGTTGGCCGCCAGTTCGAACTCCCGGCCCTCGGCATAGGCGGTTTCGATCACCGTGATCATCAGGATCTGCTCTCCGCGATGGCCGCCTTCGGTGTCCAACAACGCAAGAGCGCCATAGTCGTCGGCCATGGCGCGCAGCACCCCGATCATGACATATCCAAAGCCCGGCAGTCCGTCGCCAACCCGCAGGCCGAACTGAAGGTTGCCACTGTCTGTCAGTTCCAGTTCCGGCAGGACCAGATCGGCCACCGCAAGGCGCGTCCGGTCCGGAAGGTCGTCCAGGGAATGCAGGAATTCGATGAAATCGACCCCGCCGAACCGCAGCAGACGGCGCAGCCCCTCACTGTTCGGGTGGGACACCAGATAGGTGCCGACATCCTCCCAGATCGCCTCTGCCGGTTTACCCAGAACCTGTTCTGCCGCGCCGATCAGCGCGCTGTAGGTTTCGGGAGGGTAATTCAACATCGGCTCAAATGCGGGTAGGTCAAGATCCGCCCCGACGGCGATGTCGCCCCATGTTTTGGGGCCATAAGTATCCTCAATAAAAACCTGAAAGGTTCGCAGGATCAACCCGTGCATCTTTCCACACCTCAATGCCTTTGCAGAAGCATGGACAGCAGCGATTAAGAATCGGCAAACAGGTACAATTGCGCATGTTTTGGCCTGCCGCCTGCCAGCGCGCGCAAACGCTAGAAATCTGTCGGAGCGCCACCCTCACGCTTGCGCCGGGCCACGAAGGATTCCAGTTCCTCGCGGATGCCCGCATCCATTGGCGGCGCCTCAAACTCCTCGATGATCCGCTTGAACATCACATGGGCCCGTTCCGGCGTCCAAAGCGCGCCAGCCGCCTCCCAGCCCTCAAAGTTCTTCCAGTCCGACAGGAACGGCTGGTAAAATGCCGTCTCATAGCGATCTTGGGTATGCTGCACGCCAAAGAAATGCCCGTTCGGCCCCACTTCGCGGATGGTATCGACCGCCAGTGCATCATCAGACACATCGCAGATTTCCGGCTCCATATAGCGCTGCAACTGCTGCAACACCTCGCAATCCATGATGAATTTCTCGGGCGAGGCGATCAGCCCGCCCTCCAGCCAACCGGCCGCATGATAGACCATGTTGGTGCCCGACTGGATCGCCGCCCAAAGCGAATGCTCGGTTTCCCACATGGCCTGCCCGTCCGGCACGTTGGCCGCGCAAACGCCAGAGGAGCGCATCGGCAGATCGTAGAACCGCGCCATCTGCCCGGTCATCTGGGTGGCGCGCATGTATTCCGGCGTGCCGAAGGCAGGCGCACCGGTTTTCATGTCGACGTTTGAGGTGAACGTCCCGATCACGCAGGCCACGCCCGGATTGATCACCTGCGCCAGCACCACCGCCGCTAATCCCTCGGCCAGCGATTGCGCCACGGCCCCCGCCATCGTCACCGGGGCCATGGCCCCCGCAAGGGTAAAGGGCGTCACCACCAGCCCCTGCCCGCGCCGCGCCATCCGCATCCAGCCATCCATCATCGGATAGTCGTGTTTCAGCGGCGAGGTCGAGTTGATGTTGGTGTACATGCGCGGTGTCGCGTCAAATTCCTCGTGGCTGAGGCCGCCCGCGATGCGCACCATCTCCATCACGTCCTCGACGCGTTCCTTGCCAAGGCTGTAGGCGTGCATGACCTTGTCGCTGAGGGTCAGCTTGTCGAACAACACATCCAGATGCCGCACGCTGGCATGCACATCGCAGGGCTCCACCGGATAGCCACCCGCAAAGTGGATGCAGTTGAAATACTGCGTCAGCTTTAGCAGATTGGCGCATTGTTCGCGGGTGCCGGATACCTTCTTGCCGATCTCCAGGTCGTAGTAGTTCGGCGGTGAGGACACATTGCCGAACAGGATGGTATTGCCACCAATTGTCAGCGTCCGGTCCGGGTTGCGCGGCGTCAGGGTAAAAGTCGAGGGCGCCTTGGCCACCATTTCACGGACAAAGTCGCGCCCCATGCGGACGTTTTCGCCGTTCACGGTACAGCCCGCGTGCTTCAGGATCTCGACCGCCTCGGGGTGCAGGAACTCGATCCCGATCTCCTCGAGGATGCGCATGCAGGCATTGTCCAGCCGCGCGACGCCCTCTTCGGACAGCGGTTCGGTCGGGCGGTCGATGTTGACTGGCAGCCGCCAGGGCATCTGCTCGACAACGGGTCCACCCCGGCGCTTGTTGCCGGCCCGGCCGCCGGTGCGGCGGCGTTTGTGGGCTTCGTGAAGGGGATCAGCGACATCCGGCATAACGACTCTCCATGGCAGGTGAGCCGCATCTCACCGCGCCACGGCGGCAAGCGCCTTCGCAAAACCGACGAATTTGGTCGCTTTCAGGTACCCACCCCGGCAAGCCACCCCGGCAGATGGCCGATATCCGGCAAAACCACGTCCGCCATCGGGGCCAGCGCGTCCGCGCCCGCCATTCCGGTCAACACGCCCGCCGTCCACATGCCCGCCGCGCGCCCGGCGATCAGATCGTGCAGGCTGTCGCCCACCATAACCACCCGCTCCGGCGCATGGCCCGTCGCCCTGGCAAAGGCCAGCAATGGCGCCGGTGAGGGTTTGGCGCCATGTCCGCTGTCCGCCCCGGCGACAAAGTCGAACATGCCCTCGATGCCGGCCGCCCGCAGATGCGCCCGCGCCACCGACTCGCTGTCATTGGTCATCACACCCAGCGTCAGACCCCGCGCCGCCAGCCCCGCCAGATAAGGCACCAGCGCCACGGCCTCGCTCAGCGGGGCGACCTCCGCCTCGGCCATGATCAGCGCCTCCAGTTCATCGACGGTGCGCCTTGGCAGGACCGGCGCGATCAAGAGCGCCACTTCGCGGTTGGTTCCCGCGATGACAGGGCTGTCGGGCAGGAAACGCCGCGATTCGAGATCGAATTTCAATGCCCGTGCCAGCCCGTGCCGACGCAGGTCTTCGCCTTCTGCCAATTGGTCGATCAGCCTGGACGCAAAGGTGTTCCAGGTGGCGGCAAAGTCGAACAGGGTGCCGTCCTTGTCGAACAGGACCGCCTCGATACCCCGTCCCATCATGTCCAATGCACCATTTCGCCGCCGGGCAGCAGCATGCGGGCAGCCATCGGCTCTTCGGGTTTCAGGCCCAGTTCCGCGCAGAACGCCATCACCCAGGCATCATCCATGAGCAGAAAGTCCAGCACCGAGCCCTGAAACGTCGGATCCTGCAACCCGTCGCGGAAATCCGCCTCTGACGCGCCCGTCGCGCCCAGAAAGACCGGCAGCAATTCGTCGTTCCCCGCCATCCAGGCAACAGCCTGAAGGCCCACGGTTTCGGCGGCTTCCCGCGACAGATTCATTTTGACTTCTTTCCGAAAGGGTTTCTTAACCAATATTCATCAAAGCTGAGCAGACAGGAAAGTGCAAGTCGGCGGACAACCGTCAAACCACCTGCCAGGGGGGGCGCGATATGACCGGAAGAATACTGATCGTCGACTCGGTTCCCACCAACCGGATCATCCTGCGCGTCAAACTTTCCGCCGCATATTATGAGGTGATTCAGGCGGATAGCGGTGCGGCGGCATTGGCATTGCTGCGCCGGACGGCCCCCGACCTTGTGATTACCGCAACCGACCTGCCCGATATGACCGGCCGTGCGCTTTGTGCCGCGATCCAGGACCGAAAGGCCGGTATGCGAATCCCCGTTGTGATCCTGCACCGGGAGGACGATCCGGGCGAACGACTGGCGTCACTGGCGGCCGGGGCGGACGATGTGCTCACCCGGCCAGTAAACGATCTTGTGATGCTGGCACGGCTGCGCTCTCTGCTGCGCGCGCGCGACGCTGAGGCCGAACTCCAACTGCGCGACGACACACGCCGCGCCCTTGGCCTGGCCGAACAGGGGGCCGAATTTGTCACAGCGGGGCTGGTCAGACTGGTGTCCCCGCCGCGCCTTCCCGAAACCCGCGCCCTGAAAGACGGGCTGGAGGCGCGCATTTCCGACCGGATCGAGGTTGTCGACCCCGACGATGCGCTGCGCGAACTGCCGCGCGCGCCCGATGTCGTCATCGTGGCCGAGCCGCCGGGCGGCACGGGCCAGGCGTTGAGCCTGCTGCCGCAACTGCGGGCCAGCCGCGACACTCGCCACTCTGCACTGATCTACATCGCGCAACCGCACCAGCAGCGTGAGGCGGCCAGCGCGCTCGACATGGGCGCCAACGATCTGCTTTGCTCGGGTCTCGACTTTGATGAACTGGCGATCCGCCTGCGCAAGCAAATCGACCGCAAGCGGACCAATGACCGGCTGCGTGCCAACATGCAGGACGGATTGCGCGCGGCGGTCTGCGATCCGCTCACCGGGCTGTACAACCGACGCTACGCGGTGCCGCATGTCTCGCGTCTGGCCGAACGCGCGGCGCGGCAGAAACGCCCCTACGCGCTGCTGCTGGCCGATCTCGATTTCTTCAAGCAGGTCAATGACGATCACGGTCACGCGGCGGGCGATGCCGTGCTGGTCACTCTGGCGCAACGGCTCAAGGACAATCTGCGCGCCGCCGATCTGATCTCGCGTTGGGGAGGAGAGGAGTTCCTTGTCGCGATGCCCGATGCCGACAGCGACGCCGCCAAGCGCACCGCCGAACGGTTGTGCCGGATCATGGCACGCCAACCCGTCACGCTGCCCGACGGCAAGCGCATCACCGTGACCCTTTCGATCGGGGTGGCCACCGGCAAGCCGGGGCACGACAGCGGACCACTTGACCTTGTCGCCCGTGCGGATGAGGCGCTGTACGCGGCCAAGCACAAGGGCCGCAATACCGTCGTCATGGCCGATACAGTCCGCCTCCTCGGCGCATCGAAACCCACGCACAGCGCGATTTCGGACATCCCCGAGCCCACAACGCCGCGCCGCGCCGGTCTGACCTGATCGCCGGACAGGCGCGCAGAGGCGGGCGCCGGTCAGTCGTCTGTGGCCCGCTCGTCCCGATGGCCGCCCTTGCCATCATCCCGTGAGGAATCGCGCCCCCCGCGATGGCGCATCTTTTCAAGCTCCCGCTCCAGACGGTCGGCATAGTCGCGCCGCTCTTCGACCGACATGTCGGACAGGAAGGTCATCAGAACCTCCTGCCCGCGCAGACGCACATCGACCGCACGCTCGCCCTGGGCGTCGAGCAAGGCTTTCAGCGCCGCCGGATTGAATGGCTCACCGCGCAGCAGCATCAACGCCTGTTGGTAATCCGCCAGATAGGCCGCCCGCATGGCCTTGCCATCGCGCCGGACCGACCGCCACAGCGCGCGCCGCAGGTCCCGCCTCTGATCTTCGTCAAAGGCACGGGTATAGGGCAGCGCCGGATCACTGCGATCGGTGCGCGGCACCGGAGGACCGTTCAGGACCATCCCGCCGATTGCCCCGACGACAGCCAGGTTCAGCGCAAGCGACACAAACAGCACCACCCGCAGCCAGCGCCCCGGTTTGCCCTTCTTTTCCACCTCAGCGGCCATTCGTCACCCTTCCATCAGCGCAAGATCAAAGCTGCTCAGCGGATCGACCCCGATGGTCCCCAGCGCGGCCGCGTCGCCGCCCCACAGAACCGTCAGCCCGTCCGGCGGGCTGACCCCGATCCAGATACCTGCAGCGCAGGCCGTGGCCAGACCGGCCATGCCGGCCCATCCGCCCAGCGCCTCGCGCAACTGGCGCAAGACCCCGGTTGGCCTTGGCCGGGCCACAGCCGGAGCACCGCCGCGCGCCACCGGCTGTTCGGCCAGCGCCTGCGCCTCGATCCGGGCAAGAAAACCGCCATCGGGCTGCGGAGCCTCTGCCCGCGCAGCCGCAAAAAACGAATCCAGACCGGCCCCTTCGGCCCCGGCCGGAAACAGCTCGTCGCTCTTGTCCTTGCGCTCAGTCATCGTCTTCGTATCCCAGTTCATCGCGCCGCCCGATCAGCGCCGTTTCCAAAGCCTTTTTGCCCCGCGCCACCAGACTTTCGACCGCGCGTGGCCCGATGTCCATGATCTCGGCAATCTCGGGGTTCGCCAGCCCTTCGATATGTCGCAGGATCACCGCCTGACGCTGTCGGTCCGGCAATTGGTCCAGCGCCTCTTGCAGCGCCTCGGCGCGGGCCTGCTGCTGCATTCCCATCGCCGCCGAGGGCGTCTCATCCGCAGGTTCCGGAACCGAGTCCAGGTCCGGCCCGCTGCGACGACGCCGAATGCGGTCGATGCACAGGTTGGCTGTCACTCGGTACAGCCATGTCGTGACCTTGGCCTCACCCATGCGCCAGCCCGGCGCCGCCCGCCAGAGCCGCAACAGCGCCTCTTGCGCCACGTCCTCGGCCTCGGCCCGGTCGCCGCCCAGCATCCGCATCGCATGGCCGAAGACACGCGGCGTCAGCCGCTGAGTCAGCGTCCGTGCCGCTGTGGCATCGCCGGCCGCATAGGCCGCCAACAGATCCTCGTCCGCAACTGCGCTCATGGCTTCAAACGGCATGTCCCATCCATCGCTACGCGCTATCCCGGCAAGGTCCCGCATGCAACGGTCCGGGCGGCGATTGCCGCCGCCCGGGTGTCAGTTTCAGCCTTCGTCAGACGCGTCCGGCCCACCGAAGAACGGGAACCCGTGGCCATGACCACCGCGATGTCCACGCTCACCATGCTCACCGCGTTTGCCGCCGGACCGATGTTTGCCACCGTCCCGCATCTTGCCGTGCGCCTGCTGCATTTCCTCCAGCGTCAGCGCACCGTCCTCATCCGCGTCGAGGCGGTCAAACATCGCCTCCGGGCCACGCTTGGGGCCACCGGCGGCCAGTTCCTCGGCGCTCAGCAGGCCGTCGTCGTTCTGGTCAAGGCTTTCGACCATCTTTTGCGTGCGTTCCAAGCGGCGGGCATCCCGCGCACCGTCCATCTCTTCTTTCGACAGCTTGCCGTCGCCATCTGCGTCGATCGCTTCGAAACGCGCGGTCCGGTGCGCCTCCATCTCGTCCTTGGTGATCTTGCCATCCTTGTCGGCATCAATCTGTTCGAACATCTTTTCCATGCCCGCGCCGCGCGGACCACGCTCGCCGTCGCCGTAACCACGCGCCGATGCGATCCCTGCGGTGCCCATCACGACGACCAGTGCGCCGGTGACCCAAAGTGCAGAATTCTTCATGTCTTGTCCTTCCAGAGGTTGTCTCGGTGTTCCGAGCCGCCATTCCTCGGGCGTCTCTGCAAGCTATCACGGGCCGTCCCGACACTTCCGTCGGAAAAAGATACGACTTTTCTTCACGCTCGCGTGATCTGTGACATCCGGACGCAAGGACGTTTTGCACCCTACCGACCGTCCGCTGCGACGGCCATCTTATGGTGCCAAACGTGAGGTCGAGCATGGACAACATTCAGGAAAACAAGGGCGCGGATACGTTCTGGCCAACGCTCTGGCGCGGCTGGCGCCGTCGTTGCCCCAATTGCGGCACCGGCCAGATGCTGTCGGGCTATCTGACCGTGCGCGACAGCTGCCCGGTCTGCCGTGAGGAACTGCACCATCACCGCGCCGACGACGGACCCGCCTACCTGACCATCCTGATTGTCGGGCACCTGATGGCGCCGCTGCTGCTGGTGGTGTTCACGACCTTTCGGCCGGAACCGCTGGTCCTGTTCACGATCTTTGGCGTTGGCTGTGTCGCGCTCTCGCTCTATCTTCTGCCTCGATTGAAAGGGGCGATTGTGGCGTTTCAGTGGGTCCGCGGGATGCACGGCTTCCCGCCCCCGACCTGAGGGGCCGACATGACCGGATCGACGACTGATCAGACCGCAGCGAAACCTATCGACAAGACCGCCTTGCGCGATGCCGCCACTGTTGTTGTCTTGCGCGACCGGGCGACGCGCCCGCGTGTCCTCATGGGTCAGCGTGGGGCCAAGGCGGCGTTCATGCCGAACAAGTTCGTCTTTCCCGGCGGCGCGGTCGATGCCCAGGACGCCGCCATACCGCTGGCCCGCCCCCTGTCCGCGCTCTGCGCCGCCCGTCTGACCGAAGACGCGAACCCCCGGATCGCCACGGCGCTGGCCGTCGCTGCGGTGCGTGAGCTTTGGGAGGAAACCGGTCAGATCCTCGGGGTTCCGGCCCCTTGGCCCGACGCCGTCCCGGACGACTGGCTGGAGTTTGCCGGCACGGGGCATCGCCCCTCTGCCGAACCGCTGCAATTCATCTTTCGCGCCATCACCCCACCGGGTCGCCCGCGCCGGTTCGACGCGCGCTTTTTCCTGCTCGACGCCGATGAACTGGTCTCGGACCCCGATGATTTCCATGGGGCCGCGGATGAGCTGTCGCACCTGCAATGGATCGCGGTGGATGAAATCCGGCATTACGACCTGCCCTTCATCACAGAGGTGGTGTTGGCAGAGGTCGCCGCCCGCGCCACCGATCAGACGCCACCGGCCTCTGTCCCCTTCTTCCGCAACGACGATGAGGCCAGCCTGTTCCTGCGCCTGCGCGGCGTCGAAATGCGTGAGGACTAGGTCCGCGCGCCTCTGGCCCTTGGGCGCGCGGCACCGTATGACACCCTCATGCTGAACACGATTTCCCACGGCGCCCCCGGCCCGACTCCGCTGATCATCGTCCACGGCCTCTATGGCTCTGGTCGCAACTGGGGGGTGATCGCCAAACGCCTGTCCGAAGAGCGCCATGTGCTGACGCCGGACATGCGCAACCACGGCGACAGCCCGCACACCGGCACCCACAGCTATCCCGACCTTGCCGCCGATCTGGCAGAACTGATCGACGCCCATGGCGGGCGGGCGCATGTGGTGGGCCATTCGATGGGCGGCAAGGCGGCCATGACCCTTGCGCTACAGCATCCCGAAAAACTGGCCTCGTTGTTGGTCGCTGACATTGCGCCCGTCGCCTACACACACAGCCAGATCCAGTTCATCGAGGCGATGCGCGCCGTGGATCTGTCGCGGGTCGAAAAACGGTCCGACGCGGTGGCGCAACTGGCAGAACATGTGCCCGACAAGGCGCTGCAAAGCTTCTTTACCCAGTCGCTCGACCTGCAGAACAAGCGGTGGAAGCTAAACCTTGATACGCTGGCCGCCGAAATGCCCGGGATCATTGGCTTTCCCGAGGTGACCGGCAGCTATGATGGCCCCACATTGTTCCTGTCTGGCGGGCAGTCCGACTATGTCCTGCCGGAACACCGCGACCGCATCCGCGCGCTGTTCCCAAAGGCGCGCTACGCCAAGTTGCCCAATGCAGGGCACTGGCTGCACGCCGATGACCCGCGCGGGTTCGAGGCATCTGTGCGCGCCTTCCTTGATCATGTGGACCCGGTGTAGGGCGGCAGGCATCCCGTTCATGCCCGCGCAGACGCATCAGGCGTGCATGATCTGTGCCGGGGCTCTGCATCGCCCATGCGGCCCAGCCAATTCAGGATTTTCGAAACTACAGGTTTTCCTTCCGAAATCCGCCGCTTGTCCATTTACAGAACATGCCGCAACGGCATTCTGGCCCCATGCCACACGTCACTCACGCGATGGCGCGCCCGGGGCGTGCGCTGTCAGCCTTCCATGACCCTCAGATCGCCCTCCAGCCAGGGCAGCTGCGTCAGCGCAGGGCCAATCACCATGTCTGTCACCAGCATCCGCATGGTGCGCGCCACGTCGCGCGGCACCCGGTCGGCCCAATCGGTGCTGGCAAACAGCGAAATGGTGCGCGAAAAGGGTTTGAAGGGCACGGGATGCGCCTCCATCTGGTCGTGGTACCGGCCCGCGCGCATGTAGCCCAAGGGCGTGGTGATCGCCCATCCCATGCCGCGCGCCACCAGTGTCATCAGCGACAGATGCGCGCCAATCTCGAACCGTTCGGCAAAATCCAGTTTCTGCCGCGCCAGATGCGCCTCGATCTGACGGCCGATCATCTGCGCGCGGTCATACCGCAGGATCGGCAGGCTTTGCATCAGCGGCCCGACACCGCCAGCCGCCTCGACTGCGCCCTTGGCGCAGACCAGAATGTAAGGGTCCCGCACCAAAGGGTATTCCACGATGCCGTCAATGACTTCACCGCTCGAGGCGGCGATGGCAAGATGCAGGCGGCGCGCCTTGATCTCGGCGGAAATCTCGTGGCTGGGGGCGGTGATCAGCTTGAACCGGCAGCGCGTCATGCTTTCGGCCAGAATGGTGACAAGGCGCGGCGTCAGGTCATTGTCGAAATCGTCGATCACCCCCAGGCTGAGGGTCGACAGATGGGTCAGGTCCATCACCGTCAGTTCGTTTTGCGCCAGCCGCAATTGCCGCAGCACCGCCTGCGTGCGCAGCAGGAACGACCGTCCCGCCGGGGTCACCCGCATCGGGCGGCGCCCATGATCGACAAGATCGACACCCAGCGCGCTTTCCAGATTTCGCATCTGCTGGCTGACCGCTGGCTGGCTCAACCCGGTCACTTTGGCGGCCTTGGCCACCGACCCGCTCTCCGCCAGGGCCTCAAAGACCTCAACCCGCAATATTCACCGGCGGTCCGTGTGCGGTGTGATTTCGGGGCGCGGTCGGGTTTCTTGACCTTGCGTGTGGCAGGAAGGGCGATCACGCTGCCGACGTTCGCGTCATACGTGTGGGTGGATGTGTTCGCGGCGCTTTCGGGCGAACGCGGTGATGCATCCGCACACGGCGTTGAACGCCACCGGGATCGGTGGCGACGGTCGGGAAGCGCGGTCATACAGGCGGTTCGGATCAGGGGCCGGCCCAATGCATCCTGATGATTGTCGGCCATAGCATAGACCAGAAAGGCGCGGCGCTGCTTGCAAGCGCGAGCGTCATC
>NZ_FZON01000062.1 GCF_900188425.1 Antarctobacter heliothermus | reverse complement strand
GCACCGCCCAGTCGAGGCCGACCAGGCTCAGTAGGCTTTCAACGAACCCGGTCGTCTGCCGGAGCGCCATGCCGAAAAGGACTTTCATCGTCAGGCATGCCTGGATCGCGGCGTCGCTATAGAGCGGCTGCCGGCCTCGCTTGCCGGTCGGCGGTGGCACCCAGACCATGTCCGGGTCGAACCAGATCGTCAGGGAGCCGCGCTGCTTCAGCGCTTCGTTGTAGGCCGGCCAGTTCTTGGTCTTGTAGCTCGGCGGGATCGGTCTGCTCATGCAGGACAGCTACCACGCTGGATTCACGAGATGAATCCCTCAACCAGCCTTTGCGCAACAAAGCCTGTGTCGATGGACAGCGCGATAGCGTCAGAGCCAAAACCATCCACCATGGCGCGGCGGGTTTCCGGCCGCGCGTCCTGAATGTTCTCGATCACCAGCGTCACACCCAATCCTTCGGCCTTGCGCACCACCGGGTCGAGGACCTCATGAATACGGGCGCGCTTTGTTTTGGCATAGTTGGGAAAGCTGAAGATATTGTTTTGATACCAGGCTGTGTAGGGGGAATGCAGCACCATCTGGCGTGCGCCGATCCGGTCCGCCGCCTCAAGCGCCTTGAGGAACCGCGCGGTGATGATCGGGCGCAGTTCGGCATCCTTATTGTCGATATCCAGCCCTTCATAGGGGCCGTGAATGCCAAGCCGTCCGGTGTGTCCCTCAAGGCCCGCTTTGGCTGCAGCGATCCTGTCCTCGAACTCTGTGCTCAGAGCTGCGTCGGTCATGAAGTCCTGCACCTCGATATCGCGGGCCGCATCGAACAGCCAATCGCGATGGTGCGCGATCTCAGAGGTTTTCAGGCAGGCACCGATCTTAAGCGGGGTCATGTGCTGGGTTCCTTGGGTCGGGAATGAACATATAAGTGGCAATCGCACAACAAAGGCACAATGCCATGACAGCAAAGGACCACCAGCCGCCAAAGGTCTGCGTGGCCAAGGCAAAGGCAAAGGGCGCCGAGGCGTTGACCCCCATCTGGACGAAAGAAATCCAGCCCAGCCGCGCGCCATAGCCTTTTGCGCCAAACAGCGCGAGGGGCAGGGTGCCTTGGGCAATGGTCTTGATCCCATCCCCCATGCCGTACAGGGCGGCGGCCAGAATGACACCCGGCAGCGTAAAACCGAGGGACAGCAAGACGACAAAGCCCGCCAGCATCAACACCATACTCAGCGCATAGGTCACCAGCGGATACATGTTGCGGCTGACCAGCATCTCAAAGAACCGGCCCACCGTCTTGAAGGGGCCAATCACCGCGCCTGCAAGGGCGGCCATCGCCGCCGTGTGACCCAGATCCTGAACATTGGTCACCCAAAGCGTCATCACAGCCCCCGTCAGGTAGCCCGAGAAGATGAAGGAAACCACCATCCACAGCATCCCGCGCTTGCGGGCAGGCCCCGTCAGTTCGGGCCAATGGGGCGCGTTTGCTTGTTTGGCGGAGCCGGGGTGGCGTTCGGGGCCGCGCAGCACCGCGAAGTGGATCGGTGTGCTGATCAGCAGCGCGCTGAGCCCAACGATGACCCATGTGACCTCCCAGCCAAAGCGATTGAACAGGGTAAGGGTCAGCGGCCAGAAAATGGTCGAGGCCACCCCGCCAAACAGCGTGATGACCGAGATCGAGCGTTGCGGCGGCAGGCCGAGATCCAGCCGCGCCACGCTGGCAAAAGCCACGTTATAAAGCACGAACATGCCCGCGCCTTCGGCCAGCAGGATCGCGAAAAACAGGCTGACCGGCCCTTCGACCAATCCCATGGCCATCAAGGCAAGACCAGCCACCACAGAGCCTGCGGTCATGACCCAGCGTCCGCCAAAACGGTCCACCAGCCTGCCCGCAACGGGCGAGACCATGCCGCCAAAGAACAGGCCCAGCGACAGGATGCCAAAGACCTCCGACAGGGACAGCCCAAGGTCTTTTGCCATTTCCGGCAGTAGCACGGCATAGGCATACATCAAAGTGCCATAGCCCATGACCTGAGTGATCCCCAGCCCGACGGCCGGCAGATAATCTCGGTTCAAGGGCGGCAGTCCCGCGCCATGGGGCCGTGGCGCAGGTTTGTACTCAAGGCTCTGTGCATCATCCCGCAGGCAACCCACGATAGGCACAGCGCCCCGCAACCCATGTTCCCTGAATGGCCGGAACAGAGCCTTCGGGCCAATCGACAAGAACAAGGTCGGCGCGCTTGCCCGCCGCGATCGTGCCCCTGTCGTCCAGTTGCATCGCACGCGCAGGCCCGGTTGAGACCAGCGACCACAGCGCAAGCCGATCCGCGCGCTGCTCGTGGTCCAGTTTGGCGATAGCGGCCAGCATGGCCGGATAGAAGTAATCCGAGGCAAGTGCGTCGCACAGGCCCGCCTCGACCATGTCGCCCGCCCCAAGCGAGCCGATATGGCTGCCACCACGCGCGGCATTCGGCGCGCCAAAGATGATCGGATCGCCGCCTGCGCGGGCGGCTTGTGCCGCCTCCATCACCATCGGGAACTCTGCGACACGGGCCCCCAGATCGCGGAACCATGCGCGAGTCTCGGCGCGCGTGTCGTCATGGCTCAGCATGGGCGCCCCGGCGCGCCGGGCCATGTCAGCCACCTGTTTGATCGCATCGGGCACCGCGTCGCGCCGGTCCCATATCTTGCCCAAAAGCGCGATATAGTCCGCTTCGCCAAGCCCCGCGCGCTGCGCCTTCGAGGCGGTGCGTTTCTTCATGCGGTCGTCATCAAGGGCGGCAATCGAGAAATCGGGCGATAGTTCGAACGCCCGGTCCTGAATGGCCACGTCATAGGCCCGCATCGTCATAGAGGTGTGATCGTTGAAGGCAACGGAGGGCAGAAGCGGCCCGTCAAGCGCCCATGTGATCACGTCCAACGCCTCGAAGGCAAAGGTCTCCCACCGCAGTTGTACCCGGTTTTCCACGGTCAGACGGGGGGCCAGATCGCGCATCGCCTGCATCAGATCGCGCGCGCGCGCCACATCGCGCAGGCCCGGCTCCCATCCCAATGTGATGGCGTGATAGGCGGTCGCGATGCCGTTGGCCGCGAGTTGGCGGTCGGTGTCAATCACTGCCGTTTGCGTCGGAAAGAACACGCCGGGGCGTGGCATCAACTGCCGCTCGAACGCATCGCCATGCACGTCGATCAGGGCAGGGGCAAGGATCAGACCGTGCGCGTCAATCACTTCCCCCTGCACAGGCCCGCCGATCTCGGCGATCTGTCCGTTGGCGACGGTTACAGTTGTTTCGGCGATTTCGCCGGGCAGGTAGACCCGCGCGCCTTCAAAGGTGAACATCAAAGCTTTTCCAGTGTCAGATGCCAATGCCATGAGCCGGGTTTTTCGTGTTCGCGGTCTTGTAGCCTTGCACATTCAAACCCTGAAAACAGCGCCAAAAGCTCTTCCGCAGAGCAGAAATAATGTGGGTGGACCTTATCGGTGCCCGGCGCGTCAAAGACCCAGGCGTTGCGACTGATTTCCCGACCCGGATATGTTGCCCGTTCATGGGGCAGGCGGCGCTTGGACAGCATGGTGCCCAAATAGCTGCCGCCCGGTTTCAAGACCCGCCGGATCTCGGCAATCGTGCGCAAAAGGATGTCTTCATCACCGTGATAGATCACGTTCCAACCGAGCACATGGTCAAAGCTGTGGTCCTCAAAGGGCAGCTTGTCCATACGTGCCAGAATGGTGTCAACGCCGCCCGCTTTGTCGATCTCGGCCAAACCCTCGGGGGCGGCATCCAGTGCGGTCACGGCAAAGCCCTGTGCCGCAAGCCAGAGGGCATGACGCCCCACACCCGCACCCAGATCGAGGATCCGCGATCCCGGCGCAAAGGCTGCCGCCCAGGATTTTACGTCCGCCTCGGGTGTCAGCCACTTGCTGCCCGCTTCGATCCCGGCCCATTGGTCATTCCAATGCTGGTCCGCTGTATCTGTCTTCAACGCTGTTCTCCGATAATTCTGGTGCGGGCCCATCCGCTGACGGCTTCGATGGCGATCACGACGACGGCAATCATCAGGATCACGGTCATCGCGGTGGGATAGTCGAACAGATCAAAACCGACCTTCAGTTCAATGCCAATACCACCCGCGCCCACAAGGCCAAGGATGGTCGAAGATCGTACCGCCTTTTCCAGCGCATAAAGCGATGTCGAGACAAAAGCGGGCATCGCGCCGGGGATCGTGGCACAGGCCACCACATCGATCTTGCGCGCGCCTGTGGCGGTTAGGCTTTCGGCCGGGCCTTTGTCAGTGGCTTCCATATCGTCGGCAAAGAACCGTCCGCAAAAGCCAACGGTGTCGATCGCGATGGCAAGCATCCCGGCAAAGGGGCCAAGCCCCACAGCCACCACAAACACAAGCGCCCATGCGATATCGGGCACCGCCCGGATAAAGCCAAGAATGGTGCGCACCGTGTGATTGACCCAAGGTCCGGCGATCAGTCCGCGCGCCGCCAGCAGCGCCACCGGCACCGACAGGATCACGCCAATGACAGCACCTGCGACGGCAATCTGCAAGGTCTCGACCATTTTCCAGCCAAGCCGGGCCAAGACTTGCGGCTCCAGATTTGGGGGAAAGGCGCGGGTGGCAAAATCGGCAAAGCGGGGCGGAGAGCTTGCCACTTTTTCCAAAGAAAACCCGGCCCCTGCCAGACACCAGAAGATAATGACAAGGCCAAAGACATAGCCCAGAAAGGCGATGGCTGAGGGTCGCTCAAAGCGGGCCAGTGAAAACCGGGTGGGGGCGATATCAGTCATAAAGACCTCTGAGATCAGCAGCGCTGAGTGACACCGCCGTTGCATCAAGCCGCAAGCGCCCCTGCGCAAGGCCCAGCACCCGGTCGCCGTATCTCAGCGCATGTTCGATGTTGTGCGAGGTAAAGACCACAGAGACGCCTTCGTCGCGCACAAGGCGGAAAAACAACTCCATAACGTCTTCGCCCGCGCTTGGGTCGAGAGAGGCGCAGGGCTCATCTGCAAACAGAACCGATGGCGTGCCCACGATTGCGCGCGCGATGGCCACGCGCTGTGACTGCCCGCCCGATAGTCGATCCGCGCGCCTATTGGCAAAATCCGCAAGGCCGACCCGTTCGAGGGCAGACATGGCAGCGACGCGTGAGGCGTGCGGGGCCAGCGAATGGCTCCAGTGGCGCAGACCCGGATGCTTGCCCAAAAGCCCATGCACCACGTTGGACAGGACCGACAGACGCGGCACCAGATTGTGTTTCTGAGAGACCAGACCGACCTGCGCCCGGAGCGCGCGCAATTGACGTCCCGTGGCCGCGTTGGTCTGCTGTCCCAACAAGTGCACGCTGCCGCTTGAGGCAGGGATCAGCCCCATCAGACAGCGCAGCAACGTCGACTTGCCCGTGCCGTTGGCCCCGACCAAAGCCACCGCCTCGCCGCGCGCCAGACGAAAGCTGACATCGGCAAATACAGGCTTCTCGCCAAAGCGTTTGGCCAAGTCACGCGCCTCGATATCAATAGGCGAAACCGGGGCAAAATTTGCCCCGGCCTGCCTTGGCGGCGCGGCTTGCGCCGCGCGATCTGTCACGATCAGATCACTCACCGATGAACGTATCGAACTGAGGGTAGCCCGCGTTCGAATACATCGAACGGACATAGTCGTAGGCGCTGTCCTCGATCGCGACGAGGTCCATGCCGATATATTTGTCGTTCTCTTCATGGGCGGTGATACCGGCGATGATCTGCGCCTTGTTTGCAAGGATTGCGTCTCTGACCATTTCTGCGGCCTCGGTCGGAACATGGGCGCCGACCATGATCATGTCATTGGGCAGGTCGCCCGAGCGTGCGATCATCTTGAAAAAGCCGTAGGGCAGATCGGTTTCCTTGTTGCGCACACTAAGCCAGGATCCGGCGTTCGAGCCCAGTGCATCCACATCGCCGTTCTTCAGCGCCTCATGTGCGATATTGCGCGAGGTATGCGTCTTCTCGATATCGTTGACCGGGTCGACGCCGTGATCGGCCAGAACCTGCATCGGGCACAGCATATTCGAAGTGGACCCGATGTCGCCAAACGCGACCTTCTTACCCTTGAGATCGCCGGGCACGTTGATGCCGCTGTCGGCACGCACGATGATGGCGCAGTGATAGTCGGGCCGACCCAGACCGATCAGCGGTGTGGCGTTGGTCAGTTTGTTGATCACCACATATTCCGCCGGGCCAGAGACGACGAAATCCACCGTTTTGCCGCGCAGCGCTTCGGCAGCGGCGGTGCGGGAATTTACGGCATAGAATTCGAATGTATCCCCTGTGGCCGCTTCCAGAGCGTCCTTGAACGGACCCCATTCAAGCTGTAGACGCTCCATGCCTTCAACGTCCGTGACGGCGAGTTTCCAGTTCTCCGCCGCTGCTGAGAAAGCAGAGATGGCGGCAAGGCTTACGCCCAGAAGTAAGGATTTGAGTTTCATTGCACCCTCCAGATTGAGTCGTCCGAATGAATGCCGACAGCGCGTATCGCCAAAGCTACAGTTTCGTGAAACCTTTGTGACGCGCATGATGTCGGAGTGCCCGATCCATGCAGGTCTGGCAGGTGGATTTGCGCCGGTGTGCGGATCAAAAGACAGGGCGAGTTCAGTATCGGTTTCGCGCCGCAAGGGGTGGGGCAAATAAGCCCAGCGACTGACTGCCCAGCGACTGACTGCCCAGCAACTGACTGCCCAGCGACGCGTTGTGTGGCTTTGGGAAAAAATTCATCCCAATGACATGGGAGCGTTACACAAACAGCCGACCTCGGGGGCATGTTCCGGTTTATCTTGGGGGATTCCATGAAACGCACTCTTTCCGCCGTCGCCGCGGTGCTGATGACCAGCACGGCCTTCACCGCTCTTTCCTTTACCGCTCCGGCTTTTGCCGAGACGGTCACCATTGATCTGTGGTCGCGCGCCGACCGTTCTGGCCCGTTGCGGGCGGGCAATATCGTCTCTGCCGCAGAGCAGTTGAACCGCGTCTTTGCCGCCGCAGGGTCTGACACGCGGGTCGGGATCAACCTGATCGAAACCAACGCCGCTGGCTTTGACGCCGACGCGCTGGATCTGCTCAAGGCCCATTCGGTGGGCGAAACGCCCGATATCGCGATTGCAGCGCATGAATGGATCGGATCCTTTGTCGAGGCCGGTTTTGCAGCCAATCTCGAAGAGCATATCACCGCAAACGCTGCGATGTATGCCGATATGATCCCAGAGCTTTGGACATCGGTGATGTACAAGGGCGAACGCTATGGCATCCCGCAGGACAGCGAAATCCGGATGTTCTTTGTCAACAACGACATCCTGCGTGCGGCTGGCTATGATCAGGCCTATATCGACGCTCTGCCGGGCAAGGTTGAAACGGGCGAGTTCACCATGTTCGACTGGTGTGATCTGGCCGCTGACACGGTGACCAAGGGCGCGGCGAAAATCGGCTGGGTGCATCGTCCGAACGTGGGCCCCGATTTCCAGATGGCCATGGCCAGCTTTGGCATCGACATCTACAACGACGACGAGGCCAAGCTACAGATCACCAAACAGGGTCTGACGGACTATTACGGCTGGCTGAAATACTGTGTCGACAACGGCTCGCTGCCCGCTGACATGACCACCTATAGCTGGGACAGCACCCATGCGGCCTTTCGCGGGGGCGATGCGATGGGCAAGTTCCACGGGATCTGGAACGTTGGCGCGCAGATGGACTCCTTTGGCCTGAGCAACGAAAAAGAGTATTTCGACAAGCTGACATGGATCCATGCCCCTGCCGGTAAAAAGGGTGGTGCACCCAAGAACCTCAGCCACCCGGTCGTCTATGTGGTCGGTGACACAGAGAACAAGGATCTGGCCGCCCTGCTGGTCGCCATGGCGTCCCAGCATGTGCCAAACACCGCCCATGCGGTTGGCACGAACCACACGCCGATCATGTATGGTCAGACTGCCATGCCCGAGTTCATCGAAAAGGGCTGGGCCCTGATCGCAGGTACGCCGATGCTGAAATATGCAGAATTCATGCCCAACCACGCCAAGATCGGCCAATACAATGCCATCACCTATACCGGCATTCAGGCGGTCGAAACTGGCGAGATGAGCCCGCAAGAGGCGGCAGAGATGGTCATCGAAGAGCTTGAGATCGAGCTTGGCGATGATGTGATCATCCTCGACTGATGTACTGGACAGTTTGCACAAAGGATGGACCGGGTGGCGCGCTGCCCGGTCCACTGCCCTGATGACCCCCTCAAACACCCGTCAAGCCACCAATGCGCTGCTCTTTCTGGGGCCTGCCTGTCTGTTTCTGGTCTGCCTGCTGCTGATCCCGATCATCGTCGATCTGGTCGTGGCCTTTACCGATATGAGCCAGACCGTGCGCGTTGGTGAATTCACCACGGACCAATTCGGCAAGCTGGTCAAGGCAAACCCCGAGGCCCTGCTGGGGTTCGAACTGCGCGGGTCGTTCTATCGCGCGCTCAGCCTGTCTGCGGTCTATGTGGTTTGCACTCTGGCGATCTTTAACGTGACCTTTGCGCTGATTTTGGCGCTGACGACCACGGCGCTGCCCGACTGGTTGGGCGGGCTGTACCGCGCGATCTGGCTGATGCCGCGCATGGCGCCGTCGGTGGTCTATGGCCTGCTGTGGCTGTGGGTGGTGGACCCGACGGATCGCGGGCTGTTGAACCAGATCTTGCTGGCGTTCGGTCTGGACCCGATCAACATGAAGCTGGACGCGCCCGTGACGCTGATCGTCTTTGCCAATGGTTTTATCGGGGCCTCGCTGGGGATGCTGATCCTGACGTCTTCGATCCGTTCGATCCCGCAGCATCTGTTCTACGCCGCGCGCGCCGACGGGGCAGGTAGCCTTAGCATCACGCGCCACATCGTGCTGCCCGCGCTGCGCTGGCCGCTGAGCTATATCACCGTGTTTCAATCGCTGTCCCTGCTGGTCAGCTTTGAGTATATTTTCCTGATCATGGGCCCTGCGCGGTCCACCATGACCATGTCGATGCTGGCCTATACCAAGACGCTGGCCCCCGGCATCGGCTCTGGTCAATACGCTTATGGTGCCGCGATCACGCTGATCCTGATCGGGATCGGCATGGTGTCGGCGCTGCTGCTGTACCGGCTGACCAATATGAAAAGGCTGCTGACGCGCCCCCGGATCGAGGTGCAGTGATGGCGCAGATCGACTGGGATCAACTGGCCGCGCAGTCGCGCCGCCACCGATTGATCAAGAACTCCTGCCTGATCCTGTTTCTGACGCTCGTGTCGGTGCCGGTGATCCTGCCCTTTTTCTGGGTGGTGGTGATCTCTTTTTCGGCCCGCACAGGCGGGGTCGAGTCCGCGATCCTCTGGCGGGCCTGCGCTGTGCTTGTTCCGGCGGTTCTGGCCTATGGCGTGGCGCATCTGACCTTGCCGCGCATAGCGCACCGCCTTTTGGCGGGGGCTGGCATTCTGGGGCTGACCGCACTGGGCCTCTGGCTAAGTGTCGGGGCAGAGTTGCATCTGAACAACTACCGCTTTCTGATCAACGCCAACCTGATCGAGGATATTCGCGGCGCGGGCACCGTGGGCGGGCAGTTTCCATGGGTCTGGACGGCCTTTGGCAACTCTTTGCTGGTGGCGCTTTGTTCAACCGTGATGAAGGTCACCGTCGCGACTTTGGCGGGGTATTACATCTCGCGCTTTCAGTTTCGCGGGCGCAATGGGTTCCTGCAAGGGCTGCTGATCATCGAGGTGTTTCACCCCTGGATGCTGACCATCCCGATCTTTCTGGTGATCTACTGGGTGGGCCTGTTGAACACCCTCGCAGGGCCGATCCTTGTGCTGACCGCCATCGGCCTGCCGTTCTTTATCTTCATCATGAAGGGCTTTTTTGACGCCGTACCATGGGACATCGAGATGTCGGCCATGGCCGACGGGGCGACGCGCAGGCAGGCGTTCCACATGGTCGTGCTGCCACAGGTGCGCCCCGGTCTGATCGCGGTGGGCGTGCTGGGGTTCATCACCGGGTGGGAGGAATATGTCTTTGTCACCGCCCTGCGCACCGGGAACAGCTATTGGGTGATGTCCACCTATCTGTATTATGTGGCCGAGGATGTGATGGGGGTCGACTATGGCCTCGTAGCGGCGGTGTCGGTGTTTTACATGCTCCCCTCGCTGGTCCTGTACCTTGCCTGCCAACGCTATCTGACACAAATGAAACTGGGGGGCATCAAGGGCTGATGGCTGAGGTAGAGCTGCGCAATCTGCGCAAAGACTGGGACACGGCCACCGCGGTGGACGATGTGTCGATCAAAATCGAAAATGGCGAGTTTCTGGCGATCCTCGGCCCCTCGGGCTGCGGCAAGTCGACGACTCTGTTCATGCTGGCGGGGGTCTATCTGCCCACATCCGGCGATATAATGTTCGACGGCGCGCGCGTGAACGATGTCGAGGCGCGTTTGCGCAATGTGGGCATCGTGTTTCAATCCTATGCACTTTATCCCAATATGTCGGTGCTGCAAAACATCCTGTTCCCAACGCGGTTCCAGAAAACAGATGACGCGCAGGCCCGCGCGCATGAGATGGCGGAACTTGTCCAGATCACCGATCTGTTGGGCCGCCGTCCGTCGGAGTTGTCTGGCGGTCAACAACAGCGCGTGGCATTGGCGCGCGCCCTGATCAAACGCCCGAACCTTCTGTTGCTGGACGAGCCTCTGTCGAACCTCGACGCCACCCTGCGCCTGTCCATGCGCGCCGAGATCCGCCGCATCACCCGCGAATTGGGCGTGACCACGATCCTTGTCACGCACGACCAGCTAGAGGCCACCACTATGGCCGACCGCGTGATGTGCATGAACAAGGGCCGGATAGAGCAGGTGGGCAGTGCCGCCGATCTGTACCTGCGCCCCGATACACTGTTTGTGGCGGGGTTCATCGGTTCGCCCCCGATCAACCTGATCCCCCCGGACCGCGACGTTCTAAGCCTGCCGGACCGCTGCCACACCCTTGGCCTGCGCCCAGAGGCCCTGCGCGTGTCCGAAGTCGGGATGCCCGCCACAGTCCTCAGCGTTGAACCGATGGGCCGCGAGGCGATGATGACGGTGGACACGCCCTTGGGCGATCTGCGCTTTATCGAGGCGACGGCCCAGCCGAAGTATCGCCCCCGCGATCTGCTGCGCCTGACATTTGACAATGCCGACACCATTCTGTTCGACGCAAAGGGCCAGCGTATCCCCGAGGCCCATGCAACCCTGAAGGAAACTGCCTATGCGTGACCCGATCCGCGCCACGACGCCCCGCATGGGGCCACCGACCCAAGAGCAACGTGATATAGCGGCCAATGGCGCGCGCTCTGCGGGCGAACATGCGACCCTTTTGGCAAGCTGGGACTGTCTGACCAGCATCGAAATCGTCCAGCCTCCGATGGCTGACCTGCCCCCACACGTGACGGTGGCGGCATGGAACATCGAACGCTGCAAACGGATCTCTGAAAGCGCCGATCTGTTGCGCCAAAGCGAGGCGGATATCGTGCTTGCGACGGAAATGGATTGGGGCATGGCGCGTTCCGGCCAGCACCACACCACCCGCGATTTGGCGCAGGAAATGGGCTTTGGCTATGCGTTCGGTGTTGAGTTTGTCGAGCTTGGCACGGGCGATTCCTATGAGACCGGGCAGTTTGGCGATGTCCCCAATGATCACGGGTTGCACGGCAATGCCATTCTGTCGCGCTACCCGTTCGAGACCCCGCGCCTTTTGCCGCTGGACGACTCTGGGGCTTGGTTCATCGGCACGCCCAAGAACGACGGGCAGTTCCGCATTGGCGGGCGCATGGCGATGGCCGTGCAGATCAAGGGCGTGACCTTTGTCGCGGTCCATTATGAAAGCGAAAGCGATGCGATGGGGCGCGCGGTGCAGACGCGCCGCTTGCTGGACTTGATCGATGCAGAGTATGGCAATGGGCCTTGTGTCATCGGGGGCGATCTGAACACAGCTGCCTTTGCACAGACGCGCAAGAGCGGCGCAGAGACCCTGCAAGACCCGGCAAAGATTGAGCCAAGTTTTGAGGGTTTCGCCAAGGCGGGCTTCACCTGGACCAGCAGCAACCAGCCCGGCATCACCACCCGCGCCGCCCCCGGCAAGCCGGTGCGCTATCCGCTGCAAAAGCTGGACTGGCTGTTTGTGCGCGGGTGTGTCGCCTCTGACCCTGCGATCCTCCCGGCGATCTGTGATTGTGGGGATTACCTTTCAGATCATGAACTTATCACCACAAAGGTCACCCTATGACGCCGCAGCTCGTCTGCCATCGCGGGGCAAGCCTTTGGGCCCCGGAAAACACCTTTGCCGCTGCCAACACGGCGCTTGAGATGGGCGGGCATGTGATCGAACTGGATGTGCGCGAAAGCGTCGATGGCGTTTTGTATGTCCTGCATGACCGCACGGTCGATCGCACCACAGACGGCACCGGATTGATCGAACACATGACCTCTGCGCAGGTCGATGCGCTGGATGCGGGTCGATGGTTTGCGCCAGAGTTTGAGGGCCAGCGCATCCCGCGCTTTGACGTCTATATGGACCATCTCAAGGCCCGTGGCGCGGGGGCCTATGTGGAAATCAAATGGTGCACGCCTGCCAGCGCGGCGGCCATCCTGCGCGAGACGGGGATGATGGAGCACGCCTTTTGTTTTTCCTTCAAGCCCGAGATGCGGGCCGGGATGCGCGCCGCCGCCCCCGATCTGCGCCAGATGATCACCCTGTCCATTGCCCGCAATATGGGTGTGGCGCGTGCCCTGCACGGCGCGGACCTGATCGAACTTCAGGGCCCAGAGATCTGCGCGCCCGTGGTCGCAGCCGCCCGTGCGACAGGGCTGGCGGTGATGGCCTATAGCGAAAGCGATGACGCGGCGGTGTTTCGCAATATGTGCAGCCTCGGCGTTGATTACATCAACCATGACCACCTCGATATCAGCCTGAAGGTGCTGGAGGACATTCAATGAAATGCGTGACTTATAACATCCAATACGGGCTGGGGCAGGACGGCAGCTATAACCTGCCGCGCATCGCCGCCGAGGTCGCAGAGGCCGACATCATCGCCCTGCAAGAGGTGGATCGCTATTGGGCGCGCTCTGGCATGGTCGACAGCCCCGCAGTTCTGGCCGAACATCTGCCGCGCCATCATTGGGTTTACGGTGCCAACCTCGACATGGATGCCAGCCTTGACGACGGCACGCGGATCATCGCGCGGCGCAAGCAATTTGGCACCATGATCCTGTCGCGCTGGCCGATCCTGTCTTCGCGCAATCACCTGCTGCCGAAATGGGGCGACCGTCAGTTTCACTCGATCCAGCAGGGCATGCTAGAGGCCGTGATTGGCACCCCGCTTGGGCCGCTCCGCGTCTATTCGGCCCATCTCAGCCATCTGTGCGTGGCCACGCGGATGCCGCAGGTGGACCGGATCAAACAGATCCTCGCCGCTGCGCCGTCAGAGGGTGGCGCGTGGTGCGGTGGCCATCCAGAGCCTGCCGCCGGGTGGACCGAAGAGGCAGAACCGCCGATGCCCCGCGATGTGATTCTGATGGGTGACATGAATTTCACCGCGCAAATGCCAGAATATGACGCCCTTATCGGCCCCGTCGCGCCGCGCTATGGCCGTCTGACGAACCGCGATGGTCTGTTGGATGCCTGGGTTCTGGCCGGTCATCCCGAGGCCGAGGGCAAGACCCTTGCCGACACGCCCGCGCGGATTGATCATTGCTTTGTCTCGGCTGGCCTTGCGGATCGCGTGGCGGGCGTCTGGGTGGATGACACCGCCATCGGATCGGATCATTTGCCTGTCTGGACAGCATTTTCCGCGTCTTAGGCGACAGCAAAGCCCCTGATGTCATACTCCGGTGATCTTTGGCGCGTATCCGAAATTCATCCGAATGAATTCGAGGCCCCATGAGCAGCATAACCTGGACATCCATCCGTGACGCCTTGTCAGACGACATCGCGCGCGGCGATTTGCAACCCGGCGACAGGATCCCGACAGAGCCGGAGTTGGCCGAACGTTTTGGCATGGGCCGCCATTCCGTGCGCCGGGCCATTGGCGAGTTGGCCAAGCAGGGCAAGCTGAGCGTTGAGCAGGGACGCGGTACGTTTGTGGGCGCGCCGCAGATGCTGCACTACGAATTGGGCAAACGCACCCGGTTGCGCAGCAGTCTGGACGGCAAGGATGTTGATATCTCACGCGCTTTGCTAAGTGCCAAGATCACCGTTGCCCCGGACCGCGTGCGCGCGGCGCTGCGGCTGGACAGGGGCGCGCAGGTTGCCCATGCGCGCCGGATCACCAGCGCCAATGAGGTGCCCATCGCCTTTGGGTCAGCCTTTCACGGGGTCGACCGCTTTCCCGCGTTTCTGGAACGGCGCGCGGTCTTTGGCTCTGTCACCCAGACTTATCGCTCTTACGGGATTGACGATTACATCCGGCTAGAGACGACGTTGCATTCACGGCAGGCCCGCCCGGATGAGGCGCGGATGTTGCGCCAGCACCCCGATCTGTCCGTGACGGTGATCCGCGCGGTGGATGCTTTGCCCGATGGCACGCCGATTTCCATGTCAGAGGTGATCTGGGCTGCCTCGCGTGTGAAATTCACCATTGTGAGTGATGCTTATGATTGATCATGGACAGATGTTGTCGGTTTTGGCGCGGGCAGATGCCGCGCGGCTCAAGACCTTTGCAGAGACATTGATCGCCGATCTGGGCGAGATCGAGGTTCGGCATAGCCGCACCGGGCTGGTGATGCTGCCAATGCGCGATACGGCTGGGGGGACGGCCTTTCATCTGGGTGAAGTGCTGATGAGCGAGGCGCATATCAGCGCAGGCGCGGTCGAAGGATACGGGATGCGCCGGGGACGCGATCTGGAGGCGGCGATGGCGATGGCGCTGGTGGATCTGGCCGTGGCCAAAGGCGTGGCGCTGGCGGAATGTCACAGCTTTTGCGCGCAAGAGGCGGCGTCACAGGCCCGCGAAGATCACGACAACCTGCGCCGGATCGAGGCGACCCGTGTGGATATGGAGACTTTCTGATGCTCAGCCCCCCGCTGCCCGATGCGGCCGAAACCCGCGCCAATGCCACGTTTGATGCGATCCTCTGGGCGCTGTCCCGCCCCGGCCTGCCGCGCGCCTTGCCCGAGGCGGGCGAGGGCGTGCTGATAGAGGCCCTGCTGGACCGCGAATGTCAGGTCTATGCGGGTGATCCTTTGTTGATCCCTTTGATCGGGCAAACCGGCGCACGGCTGGTTGATATCGCGCGGGCCGATCACGTGTTTTTGGGCAGGCTGACGGATCTGTCACTTCTGGGGCATTGCGCTGTCGGCTCTGACCTTTACCCGGATGACGGCGCGACCGTGGTGCTGCGCGCCAGCCTTGGCAGCGGCGACAGTTTGCGCCTGACCGGGCCGGGGGTGAACGGCGCGGTCGAGGTTCAAATCGGTGGACTGCCGGGCGGTTTCTGGCACAGGCGGGCCGAACTGCTGCGCTATCCCATGGGCTTTGATCTGCTGGTGCTGGACGGCGACCGGATCATCGGCCTGCCACGCTCTACCAGCATAGAGGTGCTCTGATGGCCTATGTTGCAACCCGTGGCGGGGAACGCGCGATTGAACAATCCGAACGGCTGTTCCGCGAGGCGATGGGCCCGATTGAGGCCGCTCGCGTGGCCGAAATCCGCGCCGCAATGCCCTATCTGATCGACCGGGTGATGGGCGAGGCCTCGCTTTATGACGAAGATCTTGCCGCGCTGGCCCTCGCGCAGACGGGGGGCGAGTTATACGAGGCTGTTCTGCTGCTGCGCGCATGGCGCACGACACAGCCGCGCCTTGGTGTGGCCGCCGCCGTCGAGCAAGGCGATCTGTTCACGCATCGCCGGATTTCAGCGGCCTTCAAGGATATTCCCGGCGGGCAGGTTTTGGGACCGACGCTGGACTATTCGCACCGGGTTCTGGAAACGGATGTGCTGGCGGGCAAGCCCTTTGATCCGCCCAAAGTGGACCCGGCGGACAATCCCGCCCCGGCCTTTCAGCCCTCTGTCAGCGCATGGCAGGCAGCCAATGATCTGGTCGATCTGCCCAAGCCAGACACAACCAAGGGCGAGGCGATCCCGGATGTGACCCGCGAGCCGCTGTTGTTCCCGTCCAAGCGAGCGCATACGCTGCAAAGCCTTGCCCGTGCGGAAACCGGCAGCGTTCTGGCCTTGGGCTATGCGGCGATGCGCGGCTATGGGCAGGCGCATCCGACGGTCAATGAACTGCGTCTGGCCGAGGCAGAGGTCATGGTCACACACCCAAGTGGCACTGCGTTTTCCGCAGGTCGGGTAAAGGTGTCTCAGGCCGAGGTCGTGTCGAAACAGGGCGAAACGCTGGGGCTTGGCTTTGCCGCGACCTTTGGCTGGAACGAGGTCAAGTGCATCGCCGCCGCCACGCTTGACCTGAACGCCAAGGGCGCGCCCAAGGGCTCGGCCACTGAAGAAGAGTTCTTTCTCTATCACACCGAAGGCGTCGAGGCGTCGGGCTTTTGCATCCACTTCAAGCTGCCGCATTACGTCACCTTCCAATCCTCATTGGATGCGATGCGGGATGCGCGCGCCAAACCCGTCAAGGAACCCGCCGAATGACCCTAGCCAGCCTGACAAAACCATGGGCCCCGATGAGTTACGGTTTCCTGGATGCATCGGCCAAGCGCGAGCTGCGGCGCAAGATGATCAAGGCGGTCTGCGTGCCGGGATGCCAGATGCCCTACGCCAGCCGCGAGGTGCCCATGGCGCGCGGTTGGGGGACGGGGGGCTTGCAAGTCTCGCTGACGCTGATCCATCCACAGATGCGCGTCAAGGTGATCGATCAGGGGGCCGATGACAGTGTCAACGCCGCCTCGATCCGCCGCTTTCTGGCGCGGGTGTCCGGCGCGCCTGCGACGCTGGACACGCTAGAGGCCGATCTGATCCAGTCGCGCCACCGCATCCCCGAGGAAATCCTGCGCGAGGATCAGGTGTTGGTCTTGCAAGTGCCCAACCCCGAACCGCTGCGCTCTGTGCAGCCAAACATGTCTATCGCGCGCCAGATGCATGGCGATGCGGATTACGGGCGCATGTGGTTGCAGCTTTACGAACAAATCGTGCGCTCTGGCCGGGTGATGCAGGGGGCCAGCTATCCCTCGATGGTCAATGGCCGCCATGTGATGACGCCCTCACCCATCCCGCGCTGGGACGTGCCCAAGCTGCATATGGCGCAGCACCTGACGATCCTGTCGGCGGGGCGCGAGAAACGCATCTTTGCCGTGCCACCCTATACTCGGGTTGAACCGCTGGTGTTCGACGATGTGCCCTACAGGGTAGAGGAACACGGCGGGCTGACCTGCTATCGTTCCGGGGCAAAGGGGTTTTTCATGAATGAAATCCCGCAGGGCGACGGCAGTTCGGCCTATGAGGTCTCTGACAGTGAATATGGCGTCAAGGCGATCCGCACGCGCGACGGCGAGGCCATAGAGACGGGCGAGACTTGGTACAAGAACGGGGAGATGCCGCAATGACACTGACGCTGGACGCGCCCCGCATCGTCAAGACCGCGCCGCTGGTGCAAATCCGTGGTGTGAATAAATCCTACGGCTCTGTTGTGGCCCTGCGCGATGTGGCCGCCACGGTCTATCCCGGTGAAGTCCTTGGGATCGTGGGCGAAAGCGGATCGGGCAAGTCGACGCTGCTGCGGATGATGAACCTGGAGGAAACGCCGGACGCGGGCAGCTATACGCTGGACCTGCCCGATCTGGACGGGAACCTGTTTGATCTGGACCGCTTTGCGCGTCGGATGCTCTGCGCGACCCGGATCGGGATCGTTTATCAGAACCCGCATCTGGGGCTTTTGATGAGACACTCCAGTTCCGGCAATGTGGCCGAACGGTTGCTGGTCGCGGGCGAGCGGCGCTTTGCCGTGCTGCGCGAAAAGGCGCGCGAGGCTTTGGCGGCATCGGAATTTCCGCTGGAACGTCTGGACGCGCCGCCGATTGAACTGTCGGGCGGGATGCAGCAGCGCGTGCAACTGGCCAAGGCCATCGCCTTGGAACCGGCGTTGTTGCTGCTGGACGAGCCGACAACGGGGCTGGATGTCTCTGTGCAGGCTTTGGTTCTGGACACGCTTAAGCGCCTGCAACGGGATCGGCACATCACGATGGTGATCGTCAGCCACGACCTTGGCGTGATCCGCACGCTGGCCGACCGGGTGATGGTCATGCGGCGCGGCGAAGTGGTCGAGGTGGGTCTGGCAGATCAGATCTTTCAGGACCCGCAACATCCCTATACGCAACAATTGGTGCACGCAAAACTATGACCCCCGTTCTGGATATTCGCGGCCTGAGCAAAGGCTTTACCATGCATCATCTGGGGCAGGGTTTTGCCGCCTTCTCGGATATCTCCTTTGCGGTAAATGCGGGCGAATTTGTGCTGCTGAAGGGGGCCAATGGCGCGGGTAAATCCACGCTGCTGCGCACATTGTACCGCAGTTATCTGCCGCAAGCGGGGCAGGTTCTGTTCCAATCCGCCCATGGCCCTATTGATCTGGCCCGCGCGGCGGATATCGACATCACCTATCTGCGCCAGACAGAGATCGGCTTTGTCACGCAGTTCCTTGTGGCGCGCCCGCGCGTCAGTGCCGAAGCGCTGGTGGCCGAACCGCTGCGCCTCGCCGGAATGGCAGAACCAGAGGCGCTGGACACTGCGCGCCACTGGTTGCAGACCTTTGGCGTCAAGGATACCCTCTGGCCTGCGTATCCCACGACCTTTTCGGGGGGCGAGCAGCAAAAGGTGAACCTCGCCCGCGCGCTGATCCGCCCGCACAAGCTGTTACTGCTGGATGAACCCACGGCGTCGCTGGATGCCAACGCCCGCGCTGCGCTGGTACGGCGTCTGGCAGATCTCAAGGCGCAAGGCACGGCGATGATCGGCGTGTTTCATCATCCCGGCGATGTGGAACATCTGATTGATCGCGTGATAGACCTGACCCCCAATGCCCCGCTGCAAGAGGAGCGCCAAGATGTGGCTGTCTGACTTTACCCTGATCCTGCCTGACCGGGTGCTGCCCCACGGCTCTCTGCGCATCGAGGATGGGCGGATTGCCGAGATCGTCGAAGGCCCGGTTGCGGGCGGCGTGGCTGGAAACGGGGCAGAGATTTTTCCCGGCTTCATCGACATGCATGGCGATATGATCGAGGTCGAACTGGAACCGCGCGCGCGCGTCGATTTCCCGATGGATGTCGCGCTGAACCATCTGGACATGCGTCTGGCGTCCTCTGGCGTGACCACGGCCTATGCGGGCGTGTCCTTTTCGCGCGGGGTGCGCGACGGCGAGCGGCGCTCTTTCGAGCATACCAGCCGGGTGATCCGCGAGATGCACGCGGCGCGTCAGACCACCCGCGTAGATCATCGCATTCACGCGCGCTTTGACATCACGTTCGACAATGCGGTGGGGGTCTTGGGTGATCTGCTGGCCGAAAACCGCGTCGATCTGGTGTCCCTGATGGATCACACGCCGGGGCAGGGGCAATATCGCAACCTTGAGATCCATATCAAGAACAAGGCCGCCCATCACGGGGTGTCTGAAACGCAAGCCCGCCAGATGGTCGCCACCGCATTGGCCGAACGCTGCCGCCCGCAAGAAGAGTTGCTGTTCAATATGCAGACCGTGTCGCAGATGTGCCGCGACCACGGCGTGCCGATGGCCAGCCATGATGACGACACGCAGGACAAGGCCAATCTGATGGCCGATCTGGGTGTGGTCATCGCCGAGTTTCCCGTAACGATGGAGGCCGCCGCCGCCTGTGCCAAACGCGGGCTGATGATCGCGATGGGCGC
Source organism: Antarctobacter heliothermus (assembly GCF_900188425.1). Taxonomy (GTDB): domain Bacteria; phylum Pseudomonadota; class Alphaproteobacteria; order Rhodobacterales; family Rhodobacteraceae; genus Antarctobacter; species Antarctobacter heliothermus. Next base: position 5,265 of record NZ_FZON01000062.1, on the reverse strand, counting down.
GCCAAACGCCATGCGCGGGCAAAGCTATTCGGGCAATCTGTCGGCGCGCGATGCCCATGCGGCGGGGCTGCTGCATATTCTGGCGGCGGATTACCACCCGGCCACGATCCTGCCTGCGATTCGCGATCTGGCGACGCGCGATCCCATGGGTCTGGCAGGGGCGGCGCGTCTGGCGACGGCGAACCCGGCCAAAGCTTTGGGGTTGGGCGACCGTGGCACGCTGGACATCGGCAAACGTGCTGATCTTGCACTGGTTTCCGGCAACCGGGTTCTGGCGTCGCTGAGCGGTGGCGCGGTCATCTTTTCCAACGGCTGTCTTTCCTTGCACCCGATGACCTCGACACAACGCGAAACTGTCAAGGAAGTGTTACCGACAGGTTAAATCCCTGTTACGCTATCTGGCTAGTCTGACGGGGAAACATCCGGATGACCTGCCATGACCTCTGTCTTAACGCTTCGTTCCGTCTCTCGCCACTTCGGGGATACCCGCGCGGTTGACGACGTCAACCTGTCGATCGAGGCGGGTCAATTCGTTGGTGTGATTGGCCGCTCTGGCGCGGGCAAGTCCACCATGTTGCGGCTTATCAACCGTCTCATTGACCCCACGACGGGGTCGATTTCCTTTGAGGGGGTCGAGGTGACAGCCCTCAAGGGGCGCGCGCTGCGCGACTGGCGGCGGTCCTGCGCGATGATCTTTCAGCAGTTCAACCTTGTGGACCGTCTTGACGTGTTGACCAATGTCCTGATCGGGCGGCTGGCAGAACATGGCTTTCTCAGTTCGATGACCATGCGCTTTAGCGATGCAGAGCGCACCATGGCGATCGAGGCGCTGGACCGTCTTGATCTGGTGCCGCAAGCGCTGCAACGGGCGGGCACCCTGTCGGGCGGTCAGCAGCAGCGCGTCGCCATTGCAAAAGCGCTGGTGCAGAACCCCAAGATCATGCTGGCGGATGAACCCATCGCCTCGCTTGATCCGGCCAACGCCACGCTGGTGATGGACGGGCTGCGCGCCATCAACAAGGACCATGGCATCACCGTTCTGGTGAACCTGCACACGCTGGACACCGCACGCGCCTATTGCGACCGGATCATCGCGATGCGGCAGGGGCGCGTGTTCTTTGACGGCACTGCCGCGCAACTGACCGACGACGTGGTGCGCGACATCTACGGCACCGAGGGTCTGCGCGAATTCAACGCCGCCGTGACCTCGACCCAAACCATCACCGGACAACCCACCACGTCGATATCGGCGTGACACAGCACATTCTATCGCCAAACCAACCGAGGAGATATCCTATGCGTTTACTGACTACCACGATGCTGGTCGCCCTGACGGCCACAGGCGCTTTTGCGGACGACAGCTGGAAGCAAGACTATCAAGTCGTCAAGTTCGGCATTCTGTCGGGCGAAAACGAAAAAGACCGGATCGCAAGCTATACACCCTTTGAAGCCTATCTGGAGCGTGAGTTGGGGGTCGATGTAGAGATCTTCACCGCCGGCAACTATGACGGCGTGATCCAGGCCATCGCAGCCGACCAGATCGAGTTTGCCTTCTTCGGCTCGTCCTCTTATGCGGCCGCCTACACAGAGACCAACGGCGGCGTAAAGCCTTTGGTCAGCCGTCTGCAAAACGATGGGTCCACCGGCTATTACTCGATCATCGTGACCCGCTGTGACAGCCGTTTGACCGATCTGGCCGCGCTGGAAGGCAAGGTCTTGGCCTTTGCTGATCCGGATTCAACCTCTGGCTACGCCGTGCCCTATTTCAACCTGTCCAAGCTGGTCGACCCCAAGACCTATTTCGAGGCGATCCCCTTTTCGGGCAGCCACGAGGCAGGCGTTCAGGCCGTCGTGAACGGCACGTTCGACGCAGCCGCCACCTATCAGACCAATGAAACCAGTGGCATCCCGCAGCGTATGGTCACCAAGGGCATGATCGCAGAGGGCGAGATTTGCCCGATCTGGCAGAGCCCTGAAATCACCTCTGGTCCTCTGGCTGCGCGCACGAACCTGCCCGAGGGTCTGATCGACGCGATGAAAACCGCCGTGATGGAGATCCCGATGAAGGACCCAGAGGCGTTCAAGGCAATGTCCGGTGGCGCAGATTCGACCCAGAAGGGCTGGATCGAAGTTGATCACGAGCGCTATCAGTGGATCGTCGATATGCGCGACTGGCTGAAAAAAGAGCGTCGCAAGACCGGCTAAATCCTTTTTGAACGGCGGCCCGCCAACGCGGGTCGCCGTTTTCCTTTTTCCGGGGACTTTGATGACACTTGCACAGACCAGCGACGCGCGCGCCTATGCGCCACCCATCGCGGTGTTCGAACAGGATTATGCCGCCCTGCGTCGTCGTGCGCGCATCACATGGGCCGTGGGGTCGTTTATTTTCCTCGTGCTTTTTGCGCTGTCGTCCTGGCTGGGCGATTTTTTCAAGATCACCCAGGTTTCCCTTGCGGATGGATCGCGCGAATGGCGCTGGATCATTCCGGCGGGGATTCCGCGCTTGGGCGAATATGTCGCCAAGACCGTGCCAGACCTGAACTGGGCGACGTTGGGCGCGGATCTGGCGGATTGGTTCTGGCGCTGGAAAATCTGGCTGAACCTGCTGGTCGAGACCGTCCTGATCGCCTTTATGGCGACCGTGTTCGGCGTTGTCGGGGGGTTCCTGCTGTCCTTTCCCGCCGCGCGCAACCTTGCCCCAAACAGGTGGGTTCTCTGGCTCAGCCGCCGCGTTCTGGAAATCGCGCGCACCGTGCCGGATCTCGTCTGGGCGCTGATCTTTGTGTTTTGCTTTTCCGTCGGGCCAATGGCGGGCGTGCTGGCCATCGGGCTGCATTCGGCGGGATCGCTGGGCAAGCTTTATTCCGAGGTCAATGAAAACATCGATATGCGTCCGCTTGAGGGCGTCAAGGCGGCGGGTGGCACATGGTTTGACCAGATCCGCTATGGCGCGGTGCCGCAAGTCTTGCCCAATATCATCAGCTACACCCTGCTGCGCTTTGAGATCAACGTTCGGTCCTCGTCGATCATCGGATATGTCGGCGCGGGCGGGTTGGGGCAGGAATTTCGCGAGGCGATGTCCTTGCAGGAATATACGGACCTCTCGGCGCTGTTTGTCATCATCTTCGTGACGGTCATTGTCATCGACTATGGATCCGAAAAGCTGCGCCACCGCGTCATCGGACTGGAAAGAACCCCATGAACTCTGCCCCCTTGAACACGCGCATCGCCGCTGCCCAAGCGCGCGTGCCGCTGGCCTTTCGCACGCCTTTGCCACAGCGCGCGCGCAAGATCGCCCTCTGGACCCTGTTCATCGGGCTGTTCTGCTGGTGTCTTTATGATTTCAACTTTGCGCCGGGGCGGATCATTGACGGGATCGGGCGTCTGGGGCGGGTGCTTGGCTTTATGTTTCCGCCCCATATCTGGACCACATGGGAGGCTTGGGCCGAGGTCCTTGAAGGGCTCGGAGAGACCTTGTCTATGGCCTTTCTGGGAACAGTGCTGGGCGCGATCCTTGCCTTTCCTCTGTCCTTTCTGGGCGCAAAAAATATCAACCGCGTCTTTTGGCTGCGGCAGGGCACGCGCCGGGTCTATGACGTGATCCGGGCGTTCGAAACCCTGATCCTCGCGCTGATCTTTATCCGCGCCTTTGGTCTTGGGCCGCTCGCCGGGATCCTTGCCATCGCCGTCAGCGAGATCGGCACCTTTGCAAAACTCTTTTCCGAGGCGCTGGAAAACACATCCAACAAGCCGGTCGAGGGGGTCGTTGCCTCTGGCGGGTCGCGCCTGCAAACGATCCGCTATGCGGTGATGCCGCAGGTGCTGCCCGTGCATCTGTCGGTGCTGCTCTATAATTTTGAATCCAACGTCCGCTCTGGCACGATCCTAGGGATTGTCGGGGCTGGGGGCATTGGCTTTTTGCTGTCCGACCGGATCAGCGCCTATAAATGGGACGAGGCTTGGACGATCATCTTTATGATCATCGCGATGGTCTATGTCATCGACTGGCTGTCAGGGCGGGTGCGCACGCGGCTGATCGGCAAAGAGGAGCTTGCGAAATGAGCGGGGCGGGATCACACACGCGTCTGTCCGAGGCGCCGACACTTCACCCAGAGGCGCAGGTGGAGGATTGCACGCTTGGTGTCTGGACCGAAGTGGGCAAGGGCACGATGATGAAATCGTCGAGCATGGGCGATTATTCCTATATCACCCAGCATTGCCACGTGGTCTGGACGACGATCGGCAAGTTCTGCTCGATCGCGAATGAAACCCGGATCAACCCCGGCAACCATCCCACATGGCGCGCGGTGCAGCATCATTCGGTCTACCGCGCCGAGGCCTATGGGCTGGGCGAGGACGACCACGATTTTTTCGAGTGGCGCAAGGCGGATTGGGTGACCATCGGCCATGACGTCTGGATCGGGCATGGTGTCACGGTGATGGCGGGCGTGACCATCGGCACGGGCGCGGTGATCGGGGCAGGGGCCGTGGTCACCCGCGACGTTGCACCCTACACGGTCGTCGGCGGCGTGCCTGCGCGGTTCATCAAACGCCGATTCACCGAGGCACAGGCCGAGGCCTTGATGAAGATCGCCGTCTGGGACTGGCCGCGCGAGAGGTATCAGGCCGCCCTGCCAGACATCCGCACGCTGGATATCGACGGCTTCATCGAGAAATACAGCTGATCTGTTTGAACTCGCTTGCAGGTCAGGCTGTGCGGTCTGCCCCCCTGCCGCCGCGTTTGCCGCATCCGCCTGTCTGGGGCATTGTCTAAAGCTGCAAAAAAGGCTGCTCTCCTCAGGTTAGACCGTTTCAGCATGCGTTTTCGCGAAGACGCGGGACGCGTTAAGGAACATGTCTACAAGGTCATTGCGTTCGGTTGCGAGGGTAAAGACGACTTCGTCGACGGGCGTGGCCATGTCCGGCACTGTCAATCGGCACGCAATCCTGACCCCCTATCGGCGCCCAAAAATGACCCCCTTATTTTGCGCAGGGGTAGCTGGCCCGATGCGGTGTAGCCATCACACAGCGCAGCCGCGTCGGGCCAGCGGGGCCTGGGTTACTCCCTGGTCTTGAAGCGCCAGCTCTCGTTGCCGGTTTCGACGATGTCGCAGTGGTGGGTAAGGCGATCAAGTAGCGCTGTCGTCATCTTGGCGTCTCCGAAGACCGATGGCCATTCACCGAAGTCGAGGTTGGTCGTCACGATGATGGACGTGCGCTCGTAGAGACGACTGACGAGGTGGAACAGCAGCTGGCCGCCGGTCT
>NZ_FZON01000036.1 GCF_900188425.1 Antarctobacter heliothermus | reverse complement strand
ACCAAGCTGGCCGAGGCGATCCGCTACGCGCTCGGCCGCATGCCCAAGGCGCGTCCATACCTCGATAACGGGCTTCTGGAACTGGACAACAACATCTGCGAGCGGTCAATCAGGCCCCTGACTCTCGGCAGGAAAAACTACCTGTTCATGGGTTCGGAAGGTGGCGGCAAGGCCGCGGCTGTCGCCTACACACTCATCGAAACCGCCCGCATGAACAGCGTTAATCCCGAAGCCTGGCTCACCTGGGTTCTCGAACGGATCGCCGATCACAAGATCAACCGCATCGGCGAACTCGCGCCATGGAACTGGACGCCGAAATAGGCGTCAAGCGCTGCGTGGCCGGACGCATACAATGCAAGTTACCACAATCGGCCTGGACCTGGCCAAGAACGTTTTTCAAGTTCACGGCATTACAGAAGACGAAGACGTCGCCTTCAACCGACCTTTGAGACGGGTGCAGTTGTTGCCTTTCTTCTCCAAGATCCCTCGTGTGTGAGAGATGGTGATATCGAGGCCGTCACGGTCGATCTTGTGGCCGCAGTAGCCGCGATCGACATAGGCGCGTGCGACGGATGTTCCGGTCAGGCGGACCACCTGGTCGATCTGTCCGGCGAGGCTGTGACCGTCATAGGGATTGCCAGGCAGCGCAATGGCTCCGAGGACGAACTGGCCACCTTTGCAGCGCTCATTGGTCGTGGCGATGGATGTCTTGCAGCCGAACTCGTAGCGGGTGCGGGCCTTGCCCTTGCCGATGCATTCCACCTCCGGCGCGTGGAACGCATAGAGTTTCACCTTGTCGTCTTTCTGTTGCTCAAGGATGCGCTCGGCGCGCTCCAGCACGGTGGCGAACGCGGCTTCCAGGAGCATCCGGACGATCATTGCGCCGTCTGGCTGCGCCTCCACCTCTGAGGTCGCGCGGGCCAGTTCGGCCGCGCTGTAGTCGACCACCGGCGGGCAGACCTGTCCCGTTCGATCAGAACCGCCTGTCGCGCAGGCGCTGAGCCAGAGAATCCCGATCAGCGGGGCGGCGGCTGGCGGCGTCCAGCATCTGGCGTTGGATTTCATGGGCTCTCTCCGATGTTGAAAGGCGCTCTGCCAGCCGCCCGGCGCGTTCGCCCGTGCGGCGGAGGTTCAAAAGGAACAGAGCGATGGTGAGGGCGGCCAGCAGGAGGTGCCGCGCTTTGCGCGCCAGGCCGCTGGTGAGGTTCGCGGTGATCCAGCCCATCATCGCTGGCCCCGCTTCCAGTCGTCGATCCGGGCGTGGATGGCGACGGCTATGCCGGTCAGCGCCAGGGCGATGAAGACCCAACGCAGGGTGTCGAGGTAGGGCAGCAGCGGCAGGATGGCGGATTGGGTTTCGGCGAGGACGTCCTGCGCGACCTCGATACCGGCGGCACCGACTGTGGCGATGCCTGCGGCCCCGCTGCCCTTCAGGGTGCGGCTGTCGGCCAGCACTTCGCGGGCGGGTGGGGTTTCTAGCGCGAAGGGCGTGGGACGTGCGGGAAACGGCTCGCCCCAGCTGCGCGCGGGGCCGAGGTCGATGTGCATGAAGCCCGAGCGGGGATAGGTGCCAAAGCCGAGGAAGCCGACGGCGCGGGCGGCCACCATGAAAGCTGCGGGGTCGTGGTTCGACATGGCGATGTCGAATGCCGTGCCCAGCATGTGCTTGGAGGCCGGTGCCCCACCGACGGCGCGGTTGTGGCTGGGGCTGCGATAGCCGGAGCGCACGATCAGCGGCTTGCCGAGGTGGTTGCGCAGGGATTGCAGCTTGTCCATGGCCTCGGTGTTGATCCTGATCGCGCCGGTGCCGCGGCAGGCGATCTCGGCCGGGGAAAAGCTGGGCCAGCGCCAGGTGGAGTCAGGCACGTCGCGGAAATGGGCGTAGGTTGTGGTTGGCATGGTGGGTCTCCAGAAATGCAAAACCCGCCCCCGCGTGGCAAAGCCACGCAGACTTTAGAGTCTGGCGGGCATTGCCCGCCGGGTGGCAAGGCCACGCAGACTTTAGAATCCGGCAGGCATTGCCTGTCGGGGGCGGGTTGGTGGCGGGTTGGGTGGGTCGGCAGGGTCGTGATTGGGTCTTGGTCAGTCGGTGTGCCCGCGCTGGTACGCCTCGAACATCAGATCCCGCATGGCGCGGATGTCGGCCTCGATGCGCTCCAGCCGGTCTGCGTCGCCCTTTCGGTCCTCGGCGCGCTGGCGATCGACGCGGTCGCGCTCGGCCAGCAGCTCTCGGTCGAGCCGTGCCAGCATCGCGTCATTGGTGAAGGCGCGGCGCGTGACGGCGGCAAGCAGGGCAATGGTCCCGCCGATCAGGGCGGTGATGGCGGCCGTCAGTCCGTGATCGCGCAACGCCTGACCGATCTCGGCCAGCAGGCTGGAGGCGTGATCGTTCATGTGGGCGCTCCCAATGTCAGATAATGGATGGCAATGCGCACCGCGCCGCCTGTAAAACTGCCCCCCCGGGCGGTGAGCTGGATGGGCGTGTCGGCATAAAATGCCTGCGGGCCGATCACGCCGATGTTGGTGCTTCCCGCAGCGATGCCGAGCGCGCCGCCAAACTTGCTGGTCTCGCCCGCAATCCCGCAATCATATGAGGTGGCACCCGTGATTGTGGTCGCGGTCCGCGTCGAGACACCGAGCACAATGGCCCGGTCAGGGATCTCGATGTCAGAGGTCACCGTGGGCCCGGCGAGGCCAGTGAGGCCTGCGAGGGTCTGCTCCAGCACGGCTATTCCGGTGGTGCTGCCCAATGCGCCCCGGGCGACATCCACGCTGGCGGCCTGTGACAGCAGCCCCATGGCCACGTCCAGCGGCGTCCAGACGGCGCTGATCCAGACAAGAGCCCGGGCTTCATCCTGCACCCAGACGAGCCAGCCTGCGCGCGGCGGCAGGCGCAGCCAGGTCCCATCCGTGAACAGTGCCACATCTTCGTCCCATCCCGCCCAGTCGCCTGTTGCGCCCGAGCCGACGATGTAGCGGTCGCCATCATTTGGAGAACCGGGCGGCGCGGTCAGATCGCGGTCGAGGACAGAAAGCTGGACAAGCCCGTCAAGGATGCGCAGGGCCTCGTTGTGGGTGACATGCTTCTGGGCCTGCGCTGCGAGGATGTAAGGGAGCAGCAGGTTGGTCGTGGTGTCGGACATGGTGTTGCCTTCAGAATGTCAGTGTGACGGTTTTGGCGGCCCCCCGCCCGATCCGGGCGGAGAGCTGGTAGATGCGGATGGCGAGCGTGTCGCCGGGGCCGAGCGGCGCGCCCCAATCAGCGCTCTGATGGGCGACGGAATAAACTGCACTGGTCGTGGTCGCGCTCAGCACTCTCTTGATCGCAGCGCCATCGAGGATCTCGACCTCGTAGGCTTCACTGTCCTCAGCCACGGACACCTCCATCGCGCCCCAGCTGTCGGCGGAGAGAGCGCGGGATCGGCGCGTCCAGCGGATCGTCAGATGCGCCAATTCGCCGGTTGAGCGTGGCTTGCGCCAAGGCTGTTCCACATGGGCCACCGAGAACGGCCGCAGCCCGGCGCCTTCGGGGGTGAAGGCTTGCGCCACATAGGTCTCGTCGCTGACCGAGCGAGAGGCCGGGCCGATGCGCCAATTCCACGGCAGCCCAAGGTCAGCTTCGGAAATCGGCAACGATGCCAAAGTCGCATCCAGCACCACCACCCGCGCGCCAATCGGCACCATGCTGACCATCGCCTCTTCGGTTCCACGCTGGCCGCGCAGCAATCGGGTCAGGCGGTATTGTCCGGGCGCGATCAGTTCTGCCACGCCCGCCTGCACGATCTCCCAAGTGCCGGGGGCGCTCTCGACAGCCAGCGCGTTCGCCCCACCCAGCAGGGCGATATCCGTGACGCTTTCCAGCGTGCCGGAATAGAGATCGACGACCAGCGCATTGCCGAGATCGAAGCGGGACACAGGCCCCGCAAAGAAGTCGGCCACCAGCACCCCCATGCGCACTCGCGAGCCAAAGGTGGTCAGCACCTCAAACCCATCGGTCGCAGCACTGCGGTAGACCGCGATTTCTCCCGGCCATGGCTTGGCATGGGCCGCAACCAGAGGGCGATGTACAGGCTGATCCTCGCGCAGCTGCGGCAGGTCCAGCAGGATGATGTCGGGCGTGCCAAAGACCGTCGGCGTCGACAGCGTGGCCGGGCGGGGTTCGCCGGGCGGCAGGTCATAGACCGCGCGATCCTGACGCACGGCGTCCACGCTGCGCAGGTCCGAGTCGGCGATGGACACGAGGCGCAGTTCCGTCAGGCGGCCATCGTGATCAAGCAGGATCACGTCGCAGGGGTCCAGTGCCAGACGGGACGGCGGCAGGCGGAACACCGCACTTTCGCGGCCCACCCAAGCCTCCATCAGCGCGCGGCGGCAGCGGCGTTCGGCCTCCTCTGGCGGCACGGCCAGCGGGAAGGATTCGGACGCGATGCGGGTGGTGTCGACGGTGATCCGCCGCGCCTCGACCTGCGCTGCGTCATAGTCCTCGTCGGCGCGGGCGATCTGCCATTTGAGCGCCTGCGGCAGTTCGGTTTCCTGCGCGCGGGTGAGCTCCAGTAGGTCGCCCGCGCGGGCAGCTACCAGGTCGTCATGTGCAATCGTCGCGCTGGCGATCCGGCCACGCATCAGAAAGCGGATGCGGCCCTCGCTTTCGACCGCATCAAAGCCGAAGTGGCGCGCGAGGGTGGAAATCGACGCACGCGGGGCCTCCAGAGCCGAGATCACATAGCCCTCGACCGCGCCCCAGAGGCCGGAGACGTCGATCTGCGCCTCCGGCATTCCCGCCCGCAGGCAGAGGTGGCGCACCAATGCCGCCAGCGATACGGCCCCCAGCCGCCCGGTTAGCCAATGGCCGAGCCGCCAGTGCGCGCCGTCCGTCCAGACGTCGGTCAGCGCGGGAAAGAACGGATGCGGCCGCGCGTCCCATGTCCAAGCCGCGCATTCGGGAACATGCACCATCGGGGCGCTATAGACGGACGAGACCGGATTGTTCGCGGCCTCACCCCACCAGAGATACGTCGCCTCCAGATAGGCCCGCTGGATGGCATCGTCGCGCCAGCCTCGCGAAAAGTAGGGCGTGGCGCTCTCGGACGACTTCGGGTCGAAAAACACGTTCGGCTGGTTCGTGCCCCGGTCGATGGCCGGGCAGCCGAGTTCCGTGAACCAGATCGGCTTGGACTGCGGCCCCCATGCCGTGCCCGAGCGGATCCGTGAGGTCAAACGGATCGCGATGAGGACCACGTCCCGGCCCGGAATGTTGTTGCCCGGTCCGAATCCCCATTTGGAGACGGGATCATTTTTGGCGGGTGTGAAGGTGAACCGCGCCTCAAAGACGCCGTCCCCGTGATCGATATTCTCGATCGGGCCAAACGCATGGCCGCCCGAGAGCAACACGGCCAATGCACCCGGCGCGCCGAAGACGTAGGCCCAGTAGAGGCCGTCCGCGTCGCGGATATCGAGGGTGAGCCGCAGGGATGTGGCGCTGCCCGCCTGATAGAGCAGGCTCACGTCACAGGTCTCTCCGGCAATGAGCGCGGTGCCCGCCGATCGCGCCATGGAGAGAAAATGGCCCGTCGTGTCAGTGACGCGAACGGCGTCGCCGAAAAGCCCGCCAAGGTATGTCTGTGGCTCGGGCGTCAACGTGGCGAAGCCGCCGCTGGCCCAGAGGTTTGGCCGGTGCCCGTCCGGGATCAGCCCCACCAGGACGCCGCCGGGCCGGTCGTAGTGCGGCCGGTCCCACCAATCGCGCAGAGCCTTATAGCGAAACACCCACGGCGCGCCAAAAGTGTCATCGGTGATCGGCGTGCGGACCTGCGCGGTTCGGTCTGCGGCGCTGGCGTAGAACCAGTCAAAGCCCTCGCCGCCCGCAATGTTGGATTGCAAATAGGCGCGGTCGTAGATCGCCGGGGCCAATGCACCATCAGCATGCTCAAAGCCATCGCGCCAATCCGACAGCGGCATGTAGGTGTCGATGCCGATGAAATCTATGTTCGCGTCTGACCAGAGCGGGTCGAGGTGGAAATACACATCACCACTGCCATCGCCCGGCTGGTGGCCGAAGTATTCCGACCAGTCGGCCGCATAGCCGATCTTGGTGCCCGCCCCGAGGATCGCACGGACATCGGCGGCGAGAGCTTTGAAAGCAGTGACCGCAGGATATGTGGCCGCGCCCGAACGGATGGTGGTCAGACCGGGCATCTCAGACCCGATCAGGAAGGCATCGACGCCCCCGGCGGCTTTGCACAGATGCGCATAGTGCAGGATCATCCGGCGCAGGCCCCAGTCGCTGGAGGGTCCAGTCCAGTTGATGCTCTCACCCGAAACATTGAAGTTCGCGGGCGTGGCCGCGCCAAACAGCGCTGCGACCTGCGTGGCCGCCGCAGCGGTTTTGTCCACCGATCCTGCATACCCTGCCGCCGGGGAACAGGTGATCCGACCCCGCCAAGGGAACGCGGGCTGTCCCGCATCGGCTGCGTTGTCACTGTAGGGGTTTGGCAGCGTGTTGCCGGGCGGGACATCCATCAAGATGAACGTATAGAGCGTCACGCGCAGGCCCCGCGCCTTCATCTCCTGGATGGCTTGGACGACTGCGAAATCGGCAGGCGTACCGCCATAGACCGGACGGTCCTCAGCGTCTTGGCTGACCATAAAGGCATCTGCGCGTCCGACACCGTTCACCGACCAGGACGACGGCGTCGTGGTCTTGGCCGCCACCTCCACACCGGGGCGCAGTTTGCAGTTCCCCGCACGCAGATCATCGCCGAACCATGCCACCACCAGCGACACCGATTCCACCGCCGGGGCCATCGCCGGCAGCCGGTCGAGCGCCACCACGATGTCGGCGGTATCAGTGATCGCATTCAGGTTCTCCGCCACGATCGCACTGCCTGCGCCGCTGGTCTTCTTGACCGGGGCCGTCGCATAGCTGAACTCGCCCGAGGCCGGGATCATCGTTACCGCTTTCACCAGCCCTTCGGCCGTATCCGGATCGGCCAGTGGGCGAAACACCTCAAAGCTGATCTGCGGCAGGCGATTGCCGAAGGTGCTGAGGTCCAGCTCTTCAAAGACCACATAGGCGGTGCCGCGATAGGCCGGGGTGTTGGCAGCACACATTTTGGCAGCAATGAATGGATCGGGGGTCTGCGCCTCATCGCCCGGATACCACCGCCAGGTGACGCCGGAGAGGTCCATCGGCTTGCCATCGGCCCAGACCCGGCCGATCCCGGTGATCTCGCCCTCACACAGCGCAACGGCGAAGGAGGCATAATAGAGATATTCGGTGGTGGTGACCTTGGGCGCGCCCCCTTTGCCGCCGCCCTGACGGGTCGTGTTGACCTCCTCCCGGAAGTCAGTGGCCCAGATGATATTGCCGCCAATCCGCATCCGGCCGAACAGGCGCGGGATCACCGCCCCTTCGGTCGAGGACGTGATGCGCAAGCTGTCCAACCGCGCGCCTTCGATCCGCTGGGCCGGGGCCAGCGATGACACGATCCAATTGTCGACAACCGAGCCGATGGTCGAGCCGACGAAGCCGCCAATGGCCGCAGCCGAAAAGCCAAGGATGGACCCGCCAATGCTGCCGCCAATCGCGGAGCCGACAGCGCCGAGAACCAATGTTGCCATGTGCGAAATCTCAGCTTTTGGGAAACAGGAAGGCAAAGGCGATGCGCCGCCGCCAGGATGGGGTGAGGGTTTCTTCAATGACACCCAGCCGTTCATAGGCATGAATGAAGTGGTCGGGCGCGGTCAGGATCCCGACATGTTTGGCAATGGCGCGCGTCGGAGCAGTGCTCAGACCGATGCGGAACAGGACCAGCGCTCCGGGTTTGGCGTCAGCAACCGTGATCTCCGGCATCATCGTTCGCGCACCGTCCGCCAGAACTTCGCGAGGACCAGTCTCGCCCCAATCGCGGCTGTAGGGTGGGATCGGGAAAAGCTCATCGCCCACCACCTCGCGCCAGACACCCCTCGCCAGGCCAAGGCAATCGCAGCCGACCCCGCGCAGGCTGGCCTGATCATGGTAAGGCGTTCCGAGCCAGCTGCGGGCAGTGGCAATGACCAAAGCGGGATCGGCTACAGAGGGAAAATGGCTCACAGCACATTCCCCTCATGGCTGCCATCCTGGCTGGCATAGCGCAACACCGCATCCTGGCCGGGGATGCTCGGGAACCCCCGGAAGTTTGCGGTGTTCGCGAACTTCGCGCTGCAGGTCTCGATGCGTTTGTCGCAGCCAGCACGGATGGTGAACGCATCACCGCCCGCGATAGATCGCACTGGTGCTTCCAGCAGGGTCAGGGTGGTGATGCTGCCATCCAGCCCGTGCGCCAACACTTCAGTCATGCGCCCGGCATTGGCCCCGCTGGTCCAGGTGAGTGTGCCAGAGGTGAACCAGCCCGCGTCAAAACTGGACAATCCAGAAGCCATGAAGGCCCGGTCGCGCAACAGGTTGGCGACCACGCCCGCGCCCTTGTAGATCGCGTTTTCCAGATCGATGCCACAGCGGGCATCGCCAAGCGCAGCATCACACCCCGCCTGAAACGTCCGCCCCACGGTCTGGCCCAGCACATGCGCCAGCGAGCGGACCTCGGCGACAAACGCCATCCGACCACGCCGGATTTGTCCCACAGCCCCCCGGCGCAGCAAGACGCGCTGGCCGGTGTCAGCCCAGTTCACCCGCCAGAGCTCCACCGCCGCATTGTCCCAACGCCCGTCGAGGATGTCGGTTTCCGTGATCCGATCCGAGGTCAGCACGCCGGTCGCGTCCTGCGCATCAACAGCCAGATCGGAGCCAGCGCGGATCTCTGATGCCGCAAATCCGCTCTCGGGTTCAAACGTGGTGCCATCGAAGGCAAGTGGGCGATCATGATCGGTGAAGCCCAGCGCCACACCGTCGGCACGGCTGATCCGCCAGCACCAGGACAGCGTCGTTGTGCCCTCGTCCAGATGGGATTGCAGCGCAGGGGAGATGGCTTTCATCTGCGGATCTCCAAAAGGGGGATGGAGGTGATCGACCCCAGCCGTTCAAAGTCGAGGGTCACGTCGAGCGTGTCGCTGTCGAAACGCACCGGCACGTCGAATTCGAAGCCTGCCGTGATGGCCACGCCTGCTCCGGGCGCAGCCGCAAAACTGACGCGGCCTGTGGTGGTGTCGATGCTCCAGCCCGACATCTGTTCGACGCCGTTCAGGGCGAGGCGGACGCTGCCCGCGACCGGCTTTGCGATGGCGCGGGTCCAGCTTTGGGCACCGGAGGTGTAGCGCTTCAGCAGCGCGAAGGTGGTGACGGCCCCGTTGCCGGTTCCAATGGGCTGGTCGGTCGCGGTGATCGTCTGTGACGGCAGGCTCGATTTGTAGTCGGCCCAGTCCTTGTAGCGAAAGCCGTGCAGGCGGCCGTTGCGGGCCTCGAAGAAGGCGACCACGGCGGCCAGATCGTCGGTGCGGCGGATGCCATAGGCGACATCATAGCGACGCCGGCTGTTTGCCCAACTGGCGTTGCGCTCTTCTTCTCCCGAGGCCAGTTCGACGATCTGCGTGCGCCGTTCCGGCCCGCCGCGCGCACCGCGACTGATGTTGTCGGGAAAACGCACCTCATGAAACGCCATCAATATTCTCCGTTTTTCATGCTCTGGACCCCGCAACCGGATCCCACTTGCGGGGTCGCACTCACATGCCCCTGCGCCCGAGCGAGACGGCGCGGGCGATGTCGGCCGCGATCTGCGTGCGCGATTGCCGGAAGCTTTCGGCGTCGCGGGACATGATGGTGACGTTGACGTTGGGCGTGGAGGACTGCCCATGGCCGTATCCCGCTGCCTCCCGACGCGACAGCACCCGTTCCCCGCGTTGCAGGATCGCCGGAACCTCGTCCGGCTTCAGCCCGGCCCAACCGCCCGCATGCATACGTGGCGCGCCTGCGAAGGCCATGGCCGGGACCATGCGGCCCGGGCCCGGCGATCCGACAACGCCGCCTGCGTGCAGGATGTTGGCAAAGAGTCCGCCAGCGCCACCTGCGCCGCCAAGCACCCCACCGAGCGCGTTCGCAATCGGGCCGAGGATAAACTTGCGCGCTGCCAGCTTGGCCAGATCGGCGATCATCGAGGTGACGAGGTCGCGGAAATCGAGCTTGCCGGTTTTGACGAAGGTGGCCACGGCATTCTCGGCACTCTGGAAGGCCCCGACCAATGTCTGGCCGATATCGCCTCCAATATCGCTGGCCTTGGCGGCGTAGTCGGCGAGCGACGCGGTGATGGCTGCCCAGCCTGTTGCTGCCTGTTCGGCACTGGCAGCAACCGTTGCACCGGCATTGCGGGCAGCCCCGCCTGCGCCGTTTGCTGCAGTGGTCGTGTCGTCCAGGTCCTCGCCCAGCGCGGTGGCGGCAGAAGCGGCACCGGCAAGTGCGGCCTCAGCCTCCGTCCCGCTGCCAGACACCGCGTCGCGCAGCGCCTGCCAACTGGCCAGCGGGCGGCCTGCGGCATCGGCGAGCATGCCAGCGGCCTCGCGGTATCCATCGGCGCGGGTGCGGGCATCCTCGGCCATTGCGCCAAGGCCAATGTCGGGCGGTTCCAGATAGCTGCGCGACAGGGCGGCCGAAAAGGCATCTGCGGCCGCAGTTCCGGCGGTCGTGGCCGCCCCTTCGAAAGGGTTTTCAATCCGCCTAAGGTCCACCGGGTCGAGCATGCCGATCCGGATGCCGTCTTCGCCAACGGCCCAGGCGGGCAGCAGGTCCAGCGCGGCATTGAGGCCGGTGATGAACATGTTGATGCGCATGGCCACGCCGTTCAGCATGGCCTCGACGCCAGAGATCAGGCCGTTTGCCGCCTGAAACGCAAAGTCGCCGATGGCCCCCGGCAGACTGCCCCAGATCGCCACCGCTGCATCATAGGCCCCCTGGAAAATCGCCGCCGTCCGGTCGCCGAAGCTGACAACGCCTGCGATGGTGCCCTCGAGCGCCGATAGTCCGGACGCCTTCAGCCCCTCCCAACCGGCCGCCATATTGGAGAACGCGCTATCCAGCGCCAGCCCCATGCGCGACCAGACCTCCTTTGCGAGATCCCCCAGCAGGCGAAACGCCTCACCGACGCCGCCGACCTTGGTCACCAGCTGCGAGAATTGATAGACCAACTCGCCCGCACCGACGATCAGCGCGCCGATGCCGGTGCGGATCAGCGCGCCGCGCAGGATGACCAGCGCTGTGGCGAGGCCACGAACGGACAGGGCCGCCGCCGCCAGCCCGGCCACCCAGCGCCCGGCCATGAGGCCTGCGAATGTGGCGGCATAGCTGGTCAGTCGTCCGATGTTGTCGAAGAGCACTTTGATCGCGATGCCCACCGGCCCGGTCGTGCGCGCGACGCTGGCCAGCGCATTGGCCACGGCCTCGAGCGCCGGGGCCGCTGCAACCGCGAGTTGGTTCGAGACCCCGCGCCAGATCAGCCCCAGTCGCGAGATCGCATCGTTCGTGCGCTCAATCTGCGCCGCGTCCTGATCGGATACCACCACCCCGAAATCCAGCACATCCGCTGTTGCCTGCCGCAAGGTGGCTGTGTCGATCCGGGTGAACACCAGTGCAGCGCGGTCGCCAAACAGCTGCGAAGCCACCGCCGCGCGCTCGGCCTCGGGGACAAACTGGCCCAGCGCCTCCTGAATGGCCGCAATGCGCTGGTCGAGCGGCAGGCGCTGCAGGTCTTCGGCCGTGAGGTGCAGGCGGCGCAGGGCGTCCACGGCGGGCCCGGTCCCCGCCGCCGCCTGGCTCAACCGCCGCGTCAGCTGCACCGTGGCCTGTTCGACCTGACCCATCGAGACGCCCGCCAGATCGCCCGCGCGCTCCAGCACCTGAATGCTGGCGACGGTGGTGCCGAGCGAGGCCGCCAGCTTGGCCTGCGCATCCACCGTCTGCAGGCCAGAGCGGATCATCGCAGCCCCGGCAGCGGCCAGTGCAGCAGTTGCCGCTGCGGCCGCCAGCGTGGCGCGACGGGCGAAGGCCGCGACGCGCGCATTCGCCAGATCCATCTCGCGCGACAGACGCCCGAAACCGCGCGCCCCAGCCTCACCGACGCCTTCCAACTCGGCCCGCACCTGACGGCCGCCTTCCGCCACGAGGCGGACACTGACCCGTTTTTCAGCCATCGCGGCCTCCTTCCATCTGTTCATTCAGCTTGCGGGCCATGACCGCCTCGATCTCGGGCAGCAGTTCGGCGGCGATCAGGGTGTCGATGCCGAGGGCGTGGGCCAGAGCGAGGGCCGCGCCCAAGTCCCAGCCCAGCACAGCGCCTTGGGTCACGCGCAGCTGCCCGCCAAGGCGACCGACCAGATCCCAGACCTGCCAGCCGTCCTGTGTTTGGGGCCGGTTCAGTCTGGCTGGGCAGTCGGCACAGCGCCCTTCGCAAGCTTCGCAGTACCGGTCGCCGCCGCCGAAGGACCATTCGGCGAGGGCGCGGAGGCGTTTTTTTCCTGATCCAGCAGCAGACCACGCGCGACGTATTGGGTCTGGAAGGCCTCAAAGACCGGCCAGATTTCCAGCAGCGCGTCGATGCCCTCGGGCGAAACGGGGATGAGATTGCCCGCGTCATCGCCGACGCCCTCCCAATCCAGAACGGCGCGACGGGCCACGGACTTGGCCATGACCAGCGCCAGCTCTTCCTGGCTGGCCTCTTCGGGCAAGGCCTCAAGGGCGGCATCGGCGCGGGCCGAGACCATCAGGGCGGTGGTCAGCGGCGCGACCAGCAGGCGCAGGCCGGGGGCAAGCTCCAGCCATTCAGGGGCGGCGGTCAGGTTCAGTCGGATCATCAGTAGGCCTCGATATCGTTGATCAGGGTTGCGGTGCACATGCGGGCGGGGCTGGCAGCTTTGGCGGCTTGCCAGTCGAACGTCGCCTGCACACCCTGCGGCCCGGAAATCTCGATCCGGGGGCGCGGTAGGTAGACGGCGTGGACGGTGAAGGTAAAGCTTTCGCCGGACGGCAGCACATAGGCGAAGCTGATCTCGCAGGGATCGCCATTGATCGCCTGGCTGACGAGCGTGCTGTCGGCGAAGCGGACCTCGATCCGGCCGGTGAGGGCTGCGATGGACGGGTCGGCCCCGTCGATCTTGCCGTCGCTGCGGATGGTCTCGATCCGGTCGAGAGTGTTGGCATAGGTGATTTCTGCTGACACCACATTGCCCAGCGCAGAGCCATTGCGGCTGATCGCGCCGTTGAAATGACCGAAGCGTTTCAGGGCCAGATCAGCAGGCGTGCCCGCGCCGGTTGTTGTGGCGATGGCCTCGCCCTGCGCCACCAGCCGCGCGGTGGCGGTCAGCAGGCCCGAGCGCTGTATCTGCCATGACAGCTGATCCAGCACGCAGCCGGAATACATCGCAAAGCGCGGCACCTCGGGCATACCGGTTTCGATCGACATCGATGGCAGCGTCCAGGATCCGGACTGAAATTCATGGGTCCAAGGGCCGGTGCCGGACGTGGTCGGATCGCCAAAGGCCGCCTTCAGCCAAAACCCGAAAGCCTCAGCATTGTCTTATGATTTTCCTTGGTTCTCGGGGTAATCGGGAGCCATGGCCCGCCACGCCATTTATGGCGGGCCATGGCGGCGGTTGGATCGTGTCAGCAAGGGTCTTGCAGGACCGATATTGAGTAAGGTCGACCGCCGTCTTCACCTCAGGGCCTGAACGGATACGCGTGTTCGGATCACGCATGACAAGGATAGGACAAGGCGAAGATGACGGAGCATAACATCGGGATCGACATTTCCAAATCCCACCTCGATGCATTTCATCTGGAGGCAGATGATGCGCGGCGGTTCGAGAATTCGGCGAAGGGTTTGCGCGCCCTCCAGAAATGGCTGAATTCTTTCGAGGTGACGCGCATCGTGTACGAGGCGACGGGGCCTTATCATCGGCGGCTCGAAACCGCTCTCTCAGGCAAGCTGCCTCTAGTGAAGGTCAATCCGTTGCAGGCGCGTCGCTTTGCGCAGGCCCTTGGCACACATGCCAAAACGGATGCGGTGGACGCCCAGTGTCTGGCGCGTATGGGGGTCGCGTTGGGCCTGGAACCCGACGAGCCCATTTCGGAAAATCTGCGCGATCTCCGTGATTTGCAGACGGCACGAGTAGCGTTGATCAAGGAACGCGGGCGCTTGCGCAATCGCCGATTGATCCTGACAGACACCCTTCTGAAGCGTCAGAGCAAGACCCGCCTGGCCTTGGTAGAGCGCCAACTCGTAGAGCTCGACGCCGAGATCGCGCGCCGCATTTCCGAAGATAAATCGGCCGCACGGAAGCGCTACATTCTGGGATCGATCCCGGGTATCGGCCCAATTGCCGCTGCCGCCATTTTGACCTTCATGCCCGAAATCGGCACTCTGGGACGAAAGCAGGCTGGGAGCTTGGCCGGACTGGTTCCGCACACACGGGAGTCAGGCCAATGGAAGGGTAAGTCCTTTATCAGCGGCGGGCGCAAACCGCTCCGGGATGCGCTTTACATGCCGGCTCTTGTCGCCATGCGGTTCAATCCGGATCTCAAGGCCAAATATCAGCAACTGCGTGATGCTGGAAAACCCGCGAAAGTCGCTCTGGTGGCACTCATGCGCAAGCTTATCGAGATCGCGAACGCACTCATCAAAGCCGACCGTCTTTGGGCCAAAAGACCCGCTTGCGCATGACGGATACTCAATCGGCACGACAACGTCGCCGTCTGCCGTCACCGCATCCTTGATAGGGGCCAGCGGATCGCGGCCGTAACCCAGCAATTCACTGTTCAGAAGCGGTTGCTCCGATCCCAGCGAGGTGCTGGCGAAGGGCATTTTGGTGAACCCACTGACCGGCGGGGTGCCGTAAACCGTCTCAAACGCAAGCGCCATCTGCGCCCGCGCGCCTTGCGCACGTGCCATGTCGTTCTCCTGAATGTTGGGGTGTCAGGCCAGCGGGCCGGTTGTGGTGTAGTGCAAGTTGAGCGTGATCACCGCAGCCTTCAGCGCCGCCGCGCCCTCGATGGGCAGATCGACCGAGGCCGGGGCTTCGGGTTCGACCCAGTCGCAGAGGCCGCCAAGCGTGCGGTCGGCCTCCAGAACTTGCCCGATGGCGGCAATCAGGGCGTCGAAGGCGCTCGCCCGGCTGGTCCCAACCTGGACGACAACCTCCAGCTCGGCGCGGTGCTGATAGTGGTAGCGCAGCGGCGACAGCGTCACCTCCGGCTCCCCCGGCTCGCCGTCGCGCAAAATGATCAGCCCATCGGCCGGGATCCGCTCGGGCAGAACCTCATCGCGCAAAACAAGAGCGGCAAGCGGTTGCAGTCGCGCATGCAGCGCGGCGAGGACGGTTTCGCGGGTGGTGGGCATTTTGGCTCAGTCTGTTTTTCTTCAACGCGGCAGCAGTTTGGAGACAAATTCAGAACGGAAAAGCTCGAACGCATCGTTCGACGCCATGGGCTAAAGCTGCCCTCCGCCGCGCGAGTCGCGAACTGGTAAGATGCGGACAAAACCGCCGTTGGATTTCTCAAAGTGGATGTCAGCTTTGGTGACACACAAAGAAATCAGCTTGCAGTTTCCATTTGAGTTTTGACTTGGACGCACCGGACGTTTAGTGCACAGTATAAACATATGCCAATTATAGCTTTGTTCCGAGGTAGCTTAGTAGCAAAGCACCGGGCTCGTAACCCGGGGAGCGCGGGTGCAAGTCCCGCCCTCGGACCCAACAGAGGCAACTATGGCCGAGCAACCTGGCGAGAAATACGCTTTTCTTAATCTTGCCAAAGCCCTAAGCGCTGAAAGCAGTAAGAAGATCAGACAATGGC
The DNA here is from genome assembly GCF_900188425.1 of Antarctobacter heliothermus. Classification (GTDB taxonomy): domain Bacteria; phylum Pseudomonadota; class Alphaproteobacteria; order Rhodobacterales; family Rhodobacteraceae; genus Antarctobacter; species Antarctobacter heliothermus. The sequence goes on along the minus strand of NZ_FZON01000036.1, from coordinate 35,625 downwards.
GCGATGTTCTTGCCGCGATGAAGGCAGGCGATCTCACCGTTGGCAGTCGGACACCGGTTGCGGGCATGCCGAAATGGGCGACGCCCGAGGTGGTTCGAGGTGGATTTGCAACCACTGCTTTCGCGGCGGGCGGGAAACTAAGACCCCACGAAGTTGCTAAGGCGGAAGAGTTGGGCCTACAAACATCCGATGTTTCACGCGCGCGCCTCGCGCTCAACAACTGGCATCTGACCGACGAAGGCCTCAAAAAGCTGAGCCAGCAAGCGGCGGCTGCTGAGTTCGCGGCCCAGACGCCCGAAGAAACGGCGCTGCTTACAGTCTGTCTGTTGTTGGAACATGATCCCGATGCTGCGGAGGAAATCCTAGCCGAGATCACCCCTTTTTTTGATCGATTGAGATTTTATCCGGCGCCCTGCGCAGCACGAAAAACGGACGGCGCGTTTGTACGGAGCGTTCAAGAAATTCGCGATCAGTTGAGCGGCAAGGTTCCGCGTGAACAGATCGTCGTCCAACACAACACCCTGACGAGATGGATTCCGCTTTACGACCGCCTAATCGATCTGCTGGCGGAGCACGAATCAGAAGGTTGGACAATCCGCGTAGATGATTGGTGTGCCGACTACGATCAGGCCCTAACCGCACCAACAGCGCAACGTTGGAAAAAGCCGACCGGACAGCTCCAAAGGGCTCGGCGCGCGCTGCTCGCCTTGCGGAGAGGCGGCGATCCCAACGACAATGTTGAGACGATCATTAAGCGGCACCGGTTGAAATACGGCATAGCAGAAGAGCGGCGCGCACACCGCCAATCACAAGCTGAGCAAGATGTAAAAGTCTGGCACGATGCTGTCGCAAAGATCGTGGCAGCGCGCCTAGCCAAATTGCCACTAGATATGGGCGTTGCCGATCCAAGCAGCGTCACTGGCCCGATTGGACCAGACGAAGAAGTCGTCGGAGGTCCTTCCGGTGCCCAGCTTCCGCGAAGTTTCGAGCGAGGAATTCATTCGGCTAGGATGGCTTCTATCGACGAGCTTGTTGAAGGCGGGCAGATCGGAGCATCAGAGGTGCTGGCCAAGGTTTTGCCGCAGATAACATCCAGCATCTATGCGTCAGGCCTTCCGACGGAAGCCGAAGCAGAGGTCTGCCGCACCCTATACCGTGCGTTCAGCAACAGGCGGTCCCTCCTTTTGTTGAATTTGAAATCGCAGGTACGGCTTGAAGAACTGCCATGGGCACAGGCTCTCTTGCGGCGGCGTGATGGCGAACACGATGCAAAGGAAATTCCTCTCCAAGCTCTGACCGAACTCGTGCGCTTGTCTTTGACCCATTTCCCACACTTGATCTTCCCAAACACTCTGATTCAGGAGTTTTCGATGCTCGCAAAATTGGCGGATTTGGAAATTCCGTTCACCAATGAGATCGCGGCTGACATCTTCATGGGGGCTTTCTCAGAGCAATTCGCGAAGGCGGCGAATGTTGGATTGTCTTACTACGCAGGCACTCTTTATGCGCGCTACTACGACCTACCTGATCAAAAAAGAACCCTACGTCTTGCTGAAATCTGTGCTGAGCGTGCTGGCGTGCGCAAAACACGCAACTGGTCGGTTTCATCCAATGGGATGATCATTGAACAGCAACAAATCATCACGACCCACAATCTGGCGCAGGTTTTGTCCGTGCTTGATTTGAGTGACCTTAGATTTGAGGACATGGCACTTCGGTGCTTTGAATGGATTTGCTGGCGCCAGCAGACGCCACTAACCGATTGGCGCGCTAAATTGCAGATGACGAAGAACACCGCCTATGCGTGGCGCCAGATGATCGCGTTCATGTCCGAATTGACCCCGGCGGAACAGGGTGTCGCATTCGAGAGCATCGAATCGACAGCGGGCAATCAATCCACAGAGTATCAAGCACGCTTCGCGCCTGCTTTGGCTGGCTTGGGTCGCGCTATTTCCGGCGAAACACCGTCGTCTGACGAGGTATTCTTGGGGTGGGTGCAAGGAATACATCCTTTCGCCCCACGGAACGTGTCAACGACTTTGAGACAGCGTGGTTTGGACTTTAGACTTGTTCGTCTTCCGTATGGGTTGGTGGATTGATCCAAACTGCGGTCGGGATTTGAGGTGGTTTTGGCGGCTTGTGGACGAAGCGCTGGGGCGTGCTGAGGAATGCGGCGTCCAGGGTTTCCTGTCGTGCGGCATAGATTTCCTCGGCCTGCCCGAAGTGCATCTGGTCAGGTGTCATAAGCCCAATCCCTGAATGATGATGGTCTTGGTTATACCAGGCAAAGAAAATGCGGCAGAAAGCGCGGGCCTCGTCGATGGTTTCAAACCGCTTCGGGAATTCTGGCTGATACTTCATTGTTTTGAAGTGGGCTTCCGAGAAGGGGTTATCGTTCGACGTGTGTGGTCGGCTGTGAGATTTGACCACGCCGAGATCGGTCAGCATCAGGGCCGTGGCCTTTGCCTTCATTGGTCCGCCGCGATCTGCGTGCAACGTCAGCTGGTTGGGTGGCACGGCATGTTTGTCCATCGCGTCGATGAACAGGGTCTTGAACTGGTTTGCACTTTCGGCGTGCTCGATGCGCCAGCCAACGACGCGGCGGCTGAAGATGTCGAGGATGACATAGAGGTAGAAGTAGGACCATTTCACCGGCCCCATCAGCTTGGTGATATCCCATGACCAGACCTGATTGGGGGCTTCGGCCAGCAGTTCGGGCTTCTGATAGACCGGGTGGCGGCGCTGTCGGCGGCGCTCGGCAACTTCCCCCTGCGCGGAAAGGATCCGATACATCGTGCGGATCGAGCAGAGGTAGACGCCTTCGTCCAGCAAGGTGGCAAAGACCTCAGTGGGTGTCTGATCGGCGAAGCGGGGTGTGCGCAGATGTGCAAGCACCTGATCGCGCTCGACTTCGGGCAAGGCCCGCGGGGACGGCTGGCGTGGTTTTTGGGTGCGAGGCGGGGCAAGAAGCGCCGCGCGATGCCTGAGAACGCTTGCCCGAGATACCGACAGCGCAGCACAAACGGCCGTCGTAAGGCCGCTGCCCGCAGGCAAGGCAATTGCTGCGGCCATCATGATTTGCCGCTGCGCTCTGGCGTCTGCTCCATCTCGTCCAGAAGTGCCGCAACTTTTTTTTGGATTGCGATGATCGCCTCTGCCTGATCCAGGCGCCGACGCAGTGCGGAGACCTCGCGGTGTGCTTTGGATAACTCGGCTTGCAGGGAATTGACAGGTACCTTTTCCGGGCCACGCGGGCGGGGTTGCAAGGCTCCCAACGTGCCTGCCGCGCGCTGTCGCCGCCAGTCGGTCAGCGCCGAAGAGTACAGCCCCTCCCGCCGCAGAATGGCTGAAACGCCACCCGTATCCGCCGCGCGGTCCGTTTCGTTCAGAATGCGCAGCTTGTATTTTGCAGTGAAACTGCGCCGCTTCGGGGTGGCTGTCAGCTCGGCCGTCGGGACACTCGGCGCAGCCACGACACGAGAGGGTGGCATCGCAGGCGAAATCTCAGATCCGGCATCCGCTGAAAGCGGCATCTGTGAAGGCATTACCATGGGTTCGGTCTCCTTCGCCCTCAAGTGTAAACTTCAGACAGTCAAATGTCTCACGCTTATTGGCACGGAGGGCCATGACTTCGGACCAAGTTTATGCTCGGAGCGGCGCCAGGAAAAGCTGACATTCGTTGGCATCGCAGCATCGGTCAAAGTGGGCTCACTGCTGCCGTTAGCTGCGCCGTCGACGAAGGTCCGCAGCAAGCCGTTCGTCTCTTTTCCCGCAATATCTTCGAAGTCCCATCAACCGCAAAATTGGTCACCGCCTCGCCCCTACCCAATTCGCCACGATCAGCCCCGGCACGCCGTCCACCGCGCGCTCTGCATCCCGGGCCAGATCCAGCCGTTTGCGCAGTTTGACCTGCGGGACCAGCAGGAAAATTGGCACGGTTGCCACGCCGCGTCCTGTCTTTGATCTGGACGCCACCGCGCGACCCTTGGTATTCAATCTCCCCTCCGCGACCAGCAGGCTTGGCCCGCGACGGCGGTAGATGAACCGCAGGCGCAAGCCGGTGCGACGTTCCCACTCAAAGGGCGTGATGCGGCCACCTTTGGTGCTCTTCCCGGCTGCGGGGGTGGGGATTGCCAGCCAAAAGCCATTCTTGGACCGGATCAGCGGGCCGGTGTCATGCGCGTTGATGATCACCGGGGCCTTGGACCAGACCAGCGCCGCCGCGTTCAGGCTGTCGCCGGTTTTGGGAAAGGTCTGACTGCGGATCGAATTTGCCAGTCTTCGCCCCAGACCCGCGCCGGTGATCTGTGCCCGCCAGTCAGATTTCAGAGAGCTGCCCGCCTCTCGCATCGCCGCCGACACCGCTTTTTCACCAGCTGCAATTTCTGCCTGCATCAAGGCGGCGATGTCAGGCCGAATGTCGATCCGGAGCCTCATGTTGGCCGCAGGTCCAGCGTCCAGAGCAGGCGTTCTCGGTCGCGCACTGGCTCTCCCTGAACGGTGAAGCTATCCACCCCGATCACGATCAGATCTCCGGAGCGGGGACTGGGCAGATCACCGACACGCACGTCCACCATCGTGGTGTCGCTGACAAAGCGCCCAGCCCCGAATTCGGTGATGCGATCCGGGGCGCGCTGGATCACGCGGATGGTGCGTTCCTGCGAGGTGGTTGCAGAGATCCAGAGCGCGGACACCGCCATGGAGGGGTTGGAATAGATGCGGCCCAGCGCCGTCTCGAACACCGACATGCTGGCGACCGTCAGTTCGAGGTGTGCAGGCGGATCGCGATGCGCGGCCGTTTGTTCACCGGCAGGATCGAGGCCTCGGTCATCAGGTCGATCCAGCGGCCTTTCTCGTCGAGATGCTGGCGTGCGTAGAGTGGCAGGCCCATGGTGTTGGCCGCCTCCAGCAGGTTGGCCGGGCCGCCATAGGTGGTGAAGGTGTCCATGGTGCCGAGCGGAAAGGCGATGCCCTCGCTGGCGGGAACCAGCCGTTCGGTGGCCTTGGTCGAAAGGGTGACGGTGCCGGAATATTCCTCGAACACGATACCCGCGAAGGGGAAGTTGCGCCGCACATCCTGGCGCAGGGGCTGCGCGCCGGTGGCGGCGTAGAATTTGTAGGCTTCCTCGGTCTTGGGGTGGCTGATTAGCTTGTCGAAGAATTCGCGGCTGACGAGGGCATGCACGTCCGTCATGCTTTCGCCGAGGAGGTTGTCTTCCATCGCCCGCAAGACCTCGCGGACCTTGCCTTGGACGTTGGTGCCAGCCGTGCCGAGGACGAAGTCGACCGAGATTTGCGCAAGGCCGAATTCGGTGAAGTAGTTGTAGAGGGTGGTGCCCGCGCCATCCTTCACGATGCCCCGCAGGGCGTTCATTTCCATATATTCGCGGGTCTGGGCATGCTTGCGGCGCATCAGCTGCAGCTTGCGGTTCATCACTTCGACCAGAGGATCAGCGCCGTCAAACACGCCAAGCGCGGGTTGCCCCTGAATATCGCCGGGCAGGATCACGTCATCATGCGGGATCCACGGCAGCGCAAAACTGCGCATCGACCGCCCCTCGCGGGTGCCGACCGTTGCAGGACCTCCCAGTGGGACGGAGGGCAGCAGGTTCAGCACGCCCTCGTATTGCTCGATGATCACCGACCGCTGGCTGACGCCCTCGAAGCGGAACAGGCCGATCTGGCCAAGGCGGGTGTAGAGGTTGGGCAGGATGTTGATGGCCTGCGTCATCTCGGCCAGCGAATAGCCGCCAGCGTCAAAGGGATTGCGGACAAGGGTCATGGGGTGCTCCGGGGAAATGAAGGGGGATCAGACGCCGTCGCGAGCGATGATGCTGACGGTCGCCAACTGGCCGATCTTGGTGGTGATTTTCGCGGCGTCATCGACAGTGGCGTCATAGGCGAGGCCTGCGCGCGAGACGATTGAGGGGCCGCGCACGACAACGATGCCGGTGGCATCCGCCAGCGTGGCATCCACGGCATAAAGCAGCACGGCCGTCGCGGTCTGCGCACCATCGCTGCCGCCGCTGGTGGCCAGCTTGTATTTGCCGCTGGCGGTGATTTTCCCGAGGACTGAGCCGACCGGATAGGGCATGCCTTGCAGCAGGATGATCACTTCGCGGGTGTAGTTTGGGTTGACCTCATATTTGAGGACGTCGCCCATGCTGGGCGGTTGCGTCAGGACGGGCATTGGTCAGTCTCCATGGTTTGGGGGATGGGGAAGGTGTAGGAAGCGGGCGCCGGTTCAGCGCTTGGCGTCGGTCGCAGTTTTCTTGGCGGCAGCGATGATCGGGCTGTCTTTGGCAGCAGCGGCCGGGGCGGTGGCGATGATGCCAGCGGCATCACTGCGGGCAGCAAGGTCGGCCAGCACGCGGGCGCGCAGGGCCTCGGGTTTGATGCCACGCGTGACGGCGTCTGCCGCATCGATGCTCACACCCAGCCGGGCTGCCTGCGCACAGACCTGCGCCACTTCGGCGGCTTCTGCGCGGATGGTCTCGGCGGTCAGTGTCGGGGCGTCGGGCGCGATGGTGGCGGGTGCGGCTGCATCCGGCACAGGCGCGGCCGCTGCTTCCGGCACAGGCGCGGCCGCTGCTTCCGGCGACGCGGATGTGGTCGTCGGCATCTCGGTTTCGGTCTGGTTCGGGGTTTCGGCGATAGTCATCTGTGGACCCTTTCTGGTGGGGGGCGTGATGCCGCGGGGTGCGGCGGCGAAGGTGCGGAAGGCGGTGATGGGATCTGCGATTTCATCGGCCAGACCGGCCGCGATGGCATCGGCCCCGCGGAACACGGCGGCCTCTGTGGCCAGCGCTGCCGCGTGGGTCAGTCGATCCCCGCGACCGGCAGCGACGGTTTCAGCAAAGAGAAAGCGCACGACCTCCAGTTGGCGCTGCATCTGGTCGTGCACCGCCTCGGGCAGCGGCTGGTAGGGATTGGCGTCGATCTTGTGTGATCCCGCATGGATCAGGGTGACGGCGATCCCCTTTTGGTCGAGGGCACCGCTCATGTCGGTGTGCAGGACCACGACACCGATGCTGCCAACCGCACCCGTGCGCGGCAGGATGATGCGGTCGGCTTGTGATGCCAGCACATAGCCAGCCGACAGGGCATGTTCCGCGACAAAGGCATGGACGGGTTTCTGTGCCCGGGCCGCCCGAATGCGATCCGCCAGATCGAAGGCTCCCGCCACTTCGCCGCCGAAGCTGTCGATATCGAGAGCGATACCACGGACGCCCGGATCTGCGACGGCCGCCTGAAGCTGAGCGGCGATCCCCTCGTAGGACGTCAGGCCGGAAGATTGCCCGATCCACGCGCCGCGATGCACCAGTGTGCCCGCGATTTCGATGACTGCGATGCCATCGACCACCGCATAGGGCTGTGTGCCATTGCGCTGATGACGCTGGGCGAGGTCATTGCCGAACAGCGAGGCCCGGGCTGGAAGAGCAACTGCGGTCTGATCGGAAACGTCCGCGTCAACGCCATGGAAGGTGATTTCCTGCCCAGTGATGCGCGGGCCCAACCCGGACAGGAACGCCAGCGCCTTGGCCGGGTCGACCATCAAGGGCGTGTTGAAGGCGCGCTGGGCGATTTGCGCGTGGTGCATCATGCGCCCTCCTTGGGGTCGGGTTTTTCATCGCCGCTATCGTCGGCCTCGTCGTCCTTTTCGGCGTTGGGATCCTCATCCGTCTTGCCGCCTTCGCCAGGCCCCTGCGCCGGGGATCCCGGACGACGAAAGTCGAGGCCCAGCGCCAATTCCCGTTTGCGCTCCGCAGCGATTTCACGATCAACCTGTTCAGCGTCGTATCCCCGCTCAGCCAGCGCTTGGGTGCGGGATTTCAGGCCCGCTTCGATCTGCAGGATCTCGGCCGAGGCGTCCTTCATCGGGTCGATCCAGTCCCATTTGGTCGGAAGCCATGCGCAGGCCTGATATTGCCGCCGCTGGCTGTAGTAGCCGGGCAAGTCAAGCGCGCCTGACAACACGGCCGTATCCATCCAGCGCACCCAGACGGCGCGGCAGAGCTGATAGACCAGCACGCCATGTTGCCAGGCGGAGATCCGGCGGCGGAATTCGATGAGGCTGATCCGGGTATTGGAGAAGTTGCCCTTCGCCGTGTCGCCGGTCAGATAACCGTAGGGCACACCGAGCGCCGCCGCGATTTGCAGCAGGGTGCGGTACTGGAACGGCTCGTAGGTACCGCCCGAGTCTGGCGTTGCCGGGGTGGACACATCCTCGCCCGGATCGAGCCGCACCACCTGGCCGGGTTCGACCTCCAGATCCTCCTCGGTCGGTTCCAGTGGGGTTTCTGGGGCGGGCGAGGTGATGAACATCGCGAACATCGCTGCGATCTTCTTTCGCTCCAGCTCGGCGTCGTCGTAGAGGTCCAAGGTGAACAGCTTGACGATGGCGGCTGCAAAGCGCGACACGCCGCGCAGCTGGCCCGCTTCGACCGGGTCCAACACATGGATAACATCTGCGGCGGGCACGCGGACCGTTTCGCCTGCAAGGCCCGGATCGGTCAGATCACCGGGATGGCGACGCAGAAAATGATAGGCGACACGGCGTCCGATACCATCAAACTCGATGCCCTGCCGGATGAGCCCTGCGCCGGGCAAGGTGCGGTTCATGTCGAGCGGCAGCATCTCGGCAGGCAGCATCTGCAATTGCAGGGGAACGGTCAGGCCATCTTCCGCCCGGCGCGGCCGGATGCGGATGAACACCTCGCCTGACAGGAACACCTCGCGGGCGGCCCTGCGCTGCAAACCATAGAAGTCCGTCAGACCCTCGGCGTCGGCATCATCGGTCCAGGCGAGCCATAGCGCCTGCAACTCTTCCTTCTTGGCGGCGTCCGTGATGGTCGACGACGGCTTGATGCCATCGCCGACCACATTGCTGGCGAAGCTTTCAACCGCGTTCGCCGCATAGCCATTGTTCCGCACCAGCCAGCGGGCGCGGGCAGTGATCGTGTCGCCCGAGGCCGCGATCAGCGTGTTCACATGTGCGCGGCTGGCGCGGAACCCGCGCAGACGACGATGGGCTTGCGCGGCATCGAACCCACCGATGATGCTGCCGATGCGTTGTCGGAAGGCCTCAAACGCCATGGTTCACAGGCCTTTTGACGCAACAGTGCCCCAGCGCCGACGACGTGGCGCACCGGTTGTGGCGCTGGCGATCCGGGTTTCGAGGTCACTGATGGCGTTCGCCAGTTCTGCGTCTGAGCCGTAGGTGATCGATTTTCCGTCATAGCTGACCGAGCGGACGCCCGCGTAGCGCGCCTCCTGCAGCGCGGCCAGCAGGGCACGCATCCGTTCCAGATCCATCTCAGTCCCTCATGAAGTTCGGTGTGTAAGCCCGGCGTTTGCGCCGCGGCGTCGTTGGTGTTCCGGCCTTTGGCGCGGTCGGGGCCTCTGATGGCGCAAGTGTTGCCACAGGCGTCTGAGGCTTCGTTTCGACCCCGGCCTGTTCCTCAAGCCGCCGCCATGTGGCCTCGTCCCAGCGATCCGTGCCCATGATCCAGGCCGCCGCGCGGGCATAGACACGGCAGTCGAGCGCCTCGTTGCGTTCCCGCATTTTCTGCCATTCGGGGTGGGCATAGCCGCGCTTGTTGCGCACCGTGACCAACTGTTCGGCCACCAGTTGCTTGAGCCATTCGGTGTCGATCCAGTCGGGCAGATGCACGGTGCCGGGGGCATCCAGCACACCCAGCGCCCGGTCCTCGTCGCTTGGCCGCTCGAGCCGCAGGAAGCGGTAGGTCTCGGTTTTGAAGGTCGCCGTGGCCACCGACCACAGCCGTGCGCCCCGGCGCAGTCGCTTGCCGCCGATGGTGGCGTCGACGAAGGTCGGACCCGACACCGGCGTCGCGCGGTTGAAGCCTTCGAGGCCCTTTACGGGTGCGACCTGATCGAACCCCTGCGCCCGCGCCCATGCATACACGGCCGCCGCCTCATAGCCGGTGTCGATGGCCAGCTTGCCGATTACCATCACCGCCCCGTTCGCGCAGACCCATGTCCGACCGAGCAGGACCGTCAGCTTTTCCCAGCAGGCCGGATCATCCGGACCACCGGCAATGACGATGTGATCGACGAGCCAGCTTTCGAGACTGCGACCCCAGGCCCAGACATCAACCTCGATGCGGTCCTTCTGCACATCAACACCAGCCGTCAGGAACAGACCTCCAACTGGGATCTGTGTCCCGAAGGCTTCGCGGCGTTCCGCCAGCCGCTGCCATTCGGGCGCATCGCCCGACTCCACCCAAGTTTCGCCCAGCAGGGTGTTGCGCGCAGCGCGCAGCATTTCTTCCGAACCCTGCGCGGCCAGCCAGTCCCGCGCGATCTGCTGCCAGCTTTTCCAGCCCAGCGGCGAATAGAGCGCGGAGATGTGGAAGCCGATGGAATGCGGATCGGCGGACACGGCCGTCGGCCGCCATTCGCCCTTTTCCAGCATCTGCGTCTTGTGATGCTCGGCGATGGGCTTTTCACAGCCCTCGCAATGATAGGCGGCTGTGTCGGGCCGCCCCTTGTCCCAGCGCAGCCGTTCAAATTGCAGCCATTGCATGTGGCCGCAGTTTGGGCACGGCACGAAATAGCGGCGCTGATCGGAAGCCTCGAACTCCCGCTCAATGCGCGACAGCCCCCGGATGGTGGGCGTCGAGACCATGAACACCTTGCGCCGATGCGCGAAGGTGGTGGTGCGCGCTTCTGCCAGCGTGACCGGGTCGCCTTCCTCGTCGGCCGAGGCCGGATAGGCATCGACCTCATCCAGAAACACATAGCGTGCAGGCATCGACCGCAGGCCGGTCGCCGAGTTGGCACCGGTCAGCACCAGAATGCCGCCGGGGAATTCCTTGGACAGCATCGAATTGCCGGCATCGCGAGACCGCGCGGGGCTGACGCGCTCTTTCAGCGCCGGGCTGTCTTCGATCAGCGGATCAATCCGCCCGCGCGAGGTGCGTTTGGCCATCTCGACCGTCGGCAGCACCGCCAGCATCGGGCCCGGTGCGTGGTGAATGACAAAGCCGATCCAGTTGTTGCCCGCCTCGGTCGCGCCCACCTGCGCGGCCTTCATGAAGGTCACTCGCTGCGCCGGGTGGCTGGGCGAAAGGGCATCCATGATTTCGCGCAGATAGGGCGTCCGCGCAGTGCGGTATTGGCCGGGTTCGGCCGCCGCGCGCGACGACAGCCAGCGATGCGCATCGGCCCATTCCGACACTGTCAGATCGGGGTCGGGACGCATGCCGCGACGCCATGCGCGCAAGACATCCTCGGCCCCGTCAAACCCGAGGTCGAGGTCTGCCGTCAGATCGTCGGTGGCCGTGTCGTCACTATCCGAGGCTGACCCGGAGATCGGCAAGGGCGTCGAGTTGCGCTCTGACATGGGTTTCCAGCACCCTCTGCAGGATCGCGGCCTCGATGATCACCGGAATTCCGGATTGTTTTTCCACCTCCGCTGCCACTTCAGCCGCCATCAACGCCGCCACGCGGCTGGGCCAAGTGACCCATGTGTCGCGCTCTTGCCGCGCGAGGCGAAACACCAGCGTTTCGGCGCGCGCCCGATCGACCAGCGTGCCCTTTTTCTTCTGGATCGCGAGCTGACGCTCCTGCGCCTGATAGACCGTCAGCGCGGTGCGGGCCTTCAGGTAGGACGAGCTATCAGCCGGACCGCTGAACCCGGTATCGCCGCCAGTGCTGCGGCGCTGCTGATCGGGATCGGTCATGTCGGCGCGGCGCACGTCCGATGCAGCGGCGTTGATCGACCCGTCCTTGTAGACCACCAGCCGCCCGGCTTTGCGGGCCTTCTGGATCGCCCCGCGTGACAGGCCGGAATGGGCGGAATACTCCCGCTCTGACATACCTTCCATGGCGCTGTGATTACCCTCAAGATATTGTAAATAAACAGGAAAGCCTGTCTATTTGAGTTGATTACACTCCCCGATAGAGCGATTCATGGTGTCAGCAAACGGGTGCATCGCAGCCCGCACACAAGGATCGGAGACCACCATGCGCGCACAAGAGAAGATGGGACACAGCTCGATGAGCGAGGGGTGGCGCCGCCACACCAGCCCCGCGCAGGAACGGGTGAACTGGGTGATGGACGAGGTCATGTCCGGGCGGATGAGCCAGGCCGACGGGATGGTCGAGATGGAACGCGCCCAAGAGATGATGCGCGAGGAAGCCCGCGCGCGGACGACCCACCCCGAACACACTTGGGAGGAATGAGCATGGCACGCGCCCGCAAGCCCGCCGCCGCCAAAGCCCCCAGCGACGCCCTGCTGCTGGAGATCGCAGCCAAGCATTTCCACAGCATCGAGACGCTGGAAACCCGCAACTGGGACCGGCTCGATTTCCACGATGTCGCCGTCTGGGCGATCCGCGCGGCACTCGAGGAGGCCTTTGAGGCCGGACGACTTGCCGCTGAAACCACCACAACCAAATCCTGAAAGGACCAGATCATGACCATCGCCACCCCCACCGACACGACCCGCATCTTCATCGACCGCGCCCGCTTCATTCAGGCCATGAGCGTCGCCGCGCTGCAGGACCATTTCAATGACCAGAACCTGAACTCCGAGGTCTTCGAGATGGTGGGCCGGATCGGGATCGACTGCCTCACCATCGAGCTGGCCGATGTCGTGCCGGTCCTGAAACAGCACGGGCTCATTTGAGCCGCCCCCAATACGGAGATCCACATGAGCACGCGCGCGCAGATCGCCATCGAAATCGGTCCCGGAGAATGGGCCCACACATACGTGCACTATGACGGCTATCCGTCGCACATGCTGCCCGCGCTGGCACCGTGGACGCCCGAGGATGTCCTTGCCGCGAAAGAAATCCGGCAGGTCATGGCCGAAACGCTGGACTGCTTCAGCCCACCCCGCAATCCGCGCATCCTGCCGCGCCCGACGCGCGAGTTTGCGCATCTTTACATGTGGATCGGATGCCAGTGGGTGCATGTGGTGCCGCAAGCCGATGCGAACAGAGTATAATCAGAACGCACTGATATTGCTTGGATTTGCCTACAATAGTGCTCCCAGCGGAGCGATGGTGATTACACGAAAACGATGCAACTCAGCCAAGGAAACCCTCGCCATGACCACCCGCCGCACCACCACCGACAATTCCAAAGCCCTCGACGCCTTCATGACCACCAAGGTCCAGATCGACGCGATGCTGGAACGCCTGAAGGCCCTGAGCGACGACCATTTTGAAACCCATCCAGACGAGATCAACTGGGGCGATGTCGGCACCCTGAACCACTATGCCAGCCTGCTGCGCCAGATCACCGACAGCGCCTTCAAGGAGGGCGAACATGCCGCTTGATCCCGCCCAGCGCCACCAGATCGAACAGGACGCGATCACCGCCGCTTGGGAGGCAGACCGCCTCGCCGCCTGCGACGCCGCCATCGCCCTGCTGCGCGAGATTGCCGATCTGGACCACGACGACGACGGGGATGTGATCATCGGCGCGGATGCCGACGGCCACAACGACCTCATGTCGCGCATTGCCGCCTTCCTTGTCACCAACGACCAATAGAGGATCCCGCCATGACCAAGCTGACCAAAACCCAGACCATCATCCTCAGCGCCGGGGCCCAGCGCCCGGAGAACATCGCCCTGCCGCTGCCCAAGGGGCTGGCCGGGGCGGCCGCGAAGATGGCCGTCACGAAGATGATCGAACACGGCTGGCTGCAAGAGGTCGACGCCGACCTGCGCCGGAATGATCCGCTTTGGCGCGAGACTGGCGATGGCCATGGCACCACGCTGATCGTGACGGACGCCGGGTTACTGGCCATCGGGATTGAGCCGGTGGTAGTGAAGACGGTAGTTGCCTTACGCGAACATGCCGCAAAGGCTGCGAACCCAAAGCCGCCCAGCCAGCGCGCCGGGACCAAGCAGGCACAGATCATCGCCCTGCTTCAACGCCCCGAGGGCGCGACCATTGCCGAAATTGTGGAGGCGACTGCGTGGCAGGCTCACTCGGCCAGAGGCTTGATCTCGGGGGTGCTGAAGAAAAAGTTGGGCCTGGTGGTCGGCTCGACCAAGGAAGATGGCAGGGGATCAGTGTATCGGATTAGCTGACGACGAAAGGAGTCAATTGCGGCCCTTGGCGGTTTTCCGGTACTGATCAGATATGACAACTTGGCGTCCTGCACCCAGAATTCGCTTTAAGGCACTTGGCCTCCACTGGCGTGGCAACCGGCTTCTTGTTGCTGAAGTAATGGATGACGCTGGACGTGTGAAGGGTGTGCGCCCGCTCGGCGGTTCCGTCGAGTTAGGGGAGACAGCAGAGGCTGCTGTTGTCCGAGAGTTTCAAGAGGAGCTCGGAATCGCGGTCGATACCCTCGGCCCGCCTGTTTTCATGGAAAACATCTTTATCCATGAAGGTTGCCTTGGTCATGAAATTCTAGCGATCTTCGATGTGTCATTTCCTGATGGTGCTTTTGCAGACGTGACCCGAATTGAGTTCCACGAGGACGACGGGACAACGTGCTTTGCCGAGTGGTTTGCTCTCGACACGCTTGATTTAGCGGGCCGACCTCAGCTTTACCCAGAAGGACTGAAGGCGCATTTGCAGAAAATTCGGTGATCTCACCCTTCGTCCGCAAAGTAGAGATTGGCTGCAAGATGTACGGGCGTCAATTCGTAGCCGTTATGGCCTTTTTCCTCGTCACCATCTCCCACCGCCGCACGGCCACGTCGCAATAGACCGGGTCTAGTTCCATCGCGAAACAGCGCCGCCCAGCGCGTTCGGCTGCGACGATCTGCGTGCCGGAGCCGCAGAACGGTTCATAGATCAGGTCGCCCGGATCCGAGAAAGCCCTCAGCACCGCCTCGACCAGCGCCACCGGGAACACGGCCGGGTGCGATCCTGCCGCGCCCAGCCCGCCCTTGTGGCGCATGATGCGGAACACAGAGTCTGGGATGCGGTGGCTCTGGATCGCGTTGCCGGTGCCGGTTTTGGCGTGGACGGTGCCGTCGGCCCCGCGCAGCCCGCCGCCGCCCAAGGTTTCGCCTGCGTGCTTGGACGGGACGGTTTTGTGCGGTTTGCGGGGCGCGCGGTTGAAGTGGAAAATGAACTCGTGCGATGGGGCCAAGCGCCCCTGCCAATCGCCCGGCAAACCGGGGCCCTGATCCCAGACATACCACCCAAACCGCCGCCAGCCAGATGCGCGCATCCATTCGACCCATCCTTCCCAATAGGGCAACCATTCGCCGTCGCGATGCACGAGGCCAAGGTTGACCAGCAGCTGCGCGTCATTGGTGATCGGGGCTGCGGCGAACACGCCCTGCATCAGCGCATCCCAATCGCCGACCTTCTCTTTGGCCGCGCCATAGTCGCGCTGCTGCGCGTAGGGCGGCGAGGTGAACATCAGCTTGGCCTGTTCACCCTGCATCAGCCTGCCGACTGCCGTCGGATCGGTGGCATCACCGCAGCACAGCCGGTGTTTGCCCAGCGCCCAGATGTCGCCGGGCTTGGTGATCTGTTCAGCAGGTGGGTCCGGGATGGCATCGGCCGCGTCGTCAGAAATCGCCGGGCGGTCGTCGGCGTCTGCCAATAGGGCGTCCAGCTCATCCTCCGGGATCCCGATCAGCCCGAGGTCAAAGTCCTCGGCCAGCAGCGCCTGCAACTCCTGCAACAGCAAGGCCTCGTCCCAGCCGCCCATCTCCGTCAACTTATTGTCGGCGATCCGGTAGGCACGGCGCTGCGCCTCGGTCAGATGACCCAGCACGATGACCGGGGCTTCAGATAGCCCGAGGTGCGCGGCGGCCAGGATGCGGCCATGGCCTGCGATCAGCTCGCCATCAGCCGCGACCAGCACCGGCACGGTCCAGCCGAACTCTGCCATGCTCGCGGCGATCTTTGCCACCTGATCGGCATCATGGGTCTTGGCGTTGCGGGCGTAGGGTTTGAGGCGGGACAGCGGCCAGAATTCGATCTGGTTGGCGCGCAGATGCGCAGTCATGCCGCCAGCCTCTTTGCCTTCAGCTCGGCGAAGGTTTCCCCGGTCTCGGCCAGCACGGCATTGGCACCGGTGAACTGCTGCCAGCGCTCGATGGCCACGTCGACATAGGCCGGGTTTAATTCGATGCCAAAGCAGACACGCCCGGTGGTTTCTGCCGCGATCAGCGTGGTGCCGGATCCCATGAAGGGTTCATACACCGCCTGACCCGGGTTGGAGTTGTTCAGGATCGGGCGGCGCATGCATTCCACTGGCTTTTGCGTCCCGTGGACGGTGGCTGCGTCCTGGTCCTTGCCGGAAATGCTCCACAGCGTGGTCTGCTTGCGGTCGCCCGCCCAATGGCCCTTGCCGGTCTTTTTCACGGCATACCAGCAGGGTTCATGCTGCCAGTGATAGTCGCCCCGGCTCAGCACCAGCCGATCTTTGGCCCAGATGATCTGCGCCCGCACGGCAAATCCAGCCGCCACAAGGCTCTCCGCCACGGTCGCCGCATGCAGCGCGCCATGCCAGACATAGGCGACGTCTCCGGGGAACAGCGCCCACGCCTCGCGCCAGTCGGCACGGTCGTCGTTCAGCACCTTGCCGGTGCGTTTGGTCTTGGCCGCACCAGCCTGGTTGCGCCAAGACGGATCGTATTCCACACCGTAGGGCGGATCGGTGACCATCAGCAGCGGTCGCACATCGCCCAGCAGTCGCGCGACCACATCGGCGGAGGTGCTGTCGCCGCAAATCAGCCGGTGCGATCCGAGCTGCCAGAGGTCGCCCGCCACCGACACCGGGGTGACCGGCGGTTCGGGAATGTCATCCTCGCCCTCCACCGGCCCTTCACCGCCCAGCGCATCCGGATCGCGCAGCAGGGCGTCCAGATCGTCGTCGGTGATGCCCAGCAAGGACAGGTCGAAATCCTCGGCCAACAGCCCCGCGATCTCGTCGCGCAGCAGGGCCTCGTCCCATTCGCCCAACTCGGTGAGCTTATTGTCGGCGATGCGGTACGCCCGACGCTCTGCCTCGTCGAGATGGCCAAGCCGGATCACCGGCACGTCGGTCAGCCCCAACATGGCGGCCGCCAGCACCCGGCCATGCCCGGCAATCAACTCGCCATCGTCGGCGACCATGCAAGGAACGGTCCAGCCAAACTTGGCCATGCTGGCCGCAATCTTCGCCACTTGGTCGTCGCCGTGGATCTTGGCATTGCGGGCATAGGGGCGCAGCCGGGCGATCGGCCAAGTCTCGATCTGGCTCGGCGCAAAGACCAGGTCCATTGGTGGCTCTCTCGGGCAGGCGGACATGCCGATGCGCACGGGCAGCATGGCCAGCGACAAGATCGGGGTCCGCGATGTGGGGAAAAAGAAAGCGCCCGAGAGGGGTTTCCTGCGGGCGCTATTCTTCGATGATCAAGGTATGAGTCAAGGGGGGCAGGTCTGTCAATCGGAAAACTGACATGGATTCAATGCCTTCACCATGGGGTGGCTTCCGATGCCTGGCTTCTGGTCAAAATGGCTTCCCTGGACTCCGCTGGGTGGATTCTTGACAAAAATAGTAAAATCCACCCTGAGAGCCGGGTGGGCCAACGTAAGGTACTGTAATTTAGTGATTTTATTTTGGCTTGTCGCCAAGGTGGATTCCAAGTGGATTCCCCGGTGAAGAAGCCAGTCGCTAGCGAAATGCCGCGCTACGCCCCCCCGCATACGTTCGGGGCCGGGGAGGAACCATGCCATGGGGGGGCGGAGTGAAGTCAGCGCTGCCAACGGCAGAGCCTAGTCTAGGCTCAGGGGACCCGGCATGCATCTGTTTGGAAGAGCTCGTTCCCGCTCCAGTATTCCATTCGCAAATATGGTCGCAGTGAAAGCCTGGCTGTTGGGCCATCATTGACGGTCAAAGCCACCACGACATGACGCTCAGTTGTCTCCTCGACGGCGAGCACGCGGTAGAGCGTGGTGCCATCAGGCGTTCCGAGCTGAATGTTTATGTCGCCGTCACTAAAACTCACTGTGTATTCGCGGAGCGGGTTTTCACAGATCAGCTGATACGTATCAGCCGAGGCTTGGACTGCTGCAATGATCAGCGCGAGTACAGGGAGGAAGCAAGACGCGGATGAGGGGAAACGAAACCAATAGTTACTTGATTGTAGCTCTGGCTTTCTGCGAGAGGCGTGTGATACCCAAAACAGTGTCCAGTGCACGTGGAAGAAGCTTTTGGTCATTAGACAATCTCCGATAGCATCGCTTCCGCCTGCGCCAGCACGCCTTGAACCGCAGCGTCCTCCAGATCGGGTGGATAGCCGTACTTCCGCAAAATCCGTTTCACGAGAACGCGCAGGCGAGCCCGAGCGCTATCGCGGCGAGCCCAGTCAATGCTTACGTTCGCTTTCAGCCCCGTGAGCAGTTCATGCGCGATGATCTTCAACTGATCATTGCCGAGAATATCGACGGCGCTCTTATTGTCGGCCAGCGCATCGTAAAAGGCAATCTCCTCGGGCGTCAGCCCGGTTTCCTCGCCACGGTTCCTGGCCTCGCGGACCTCCTTTGCCAGCCCAATCAGTTCTTGCAGCACCTCGACCGTGCTGATGGCGTTGG
The DNA here is from genome assembly GCF_900188425.1 of Antarctobacter heliothermus. Lineage (GTDB taxonomy): Bacteria > Pseudomonadota > Alphaproteobacteria > Rhodobacterales > Rhodobacteraceae > Antarctobacter > Antarctobacter heliothermus. The sequence continues at coordinate 17,096 of NZ_FZON01000036.1, read as the reverse complement.
TGTGATACCGCGAGATCGCCTCTTCCAGCCGTTCCGAGAACTTCCGGGTCTCGATGACGTTCGACCTGCTGCGCGACCTGATCTCGTCGTTCAACAGCTTCTTGAGGGCCTCAAGCGCGAGGTTCTTTTTTTCCATCTGCCCGACTTCGGCGAGGAACTCGTCCGACAGGATGGAAATGTCTGGTGATGAAAGTCCGGCTGCCGACAGTATGTCGACGATCTCGGTCGAGGCGACGGCACCATTCACGATCTGGCGGATGGCAAGATCGCGGTCGGTGGCCGAACGACCGGAGGTATCGGCGGCCTTGACCATCGCGGCGCGGACGGTCTGAAAGAAGCCCACTTCATCGCGCACATCACGGGCCGTGTCGCTGGCCGAGCAGAGGGCAAAGGCTTTTGATAGCCCCAGCACCGCATCCTGATAGCGCCGGTGTGCGGCCTTCTTGACCTCCTTGTCGGTTTCCCGCTGCGCCGCCTCATCCTGCTTTGCCAGCACCCAGTCGAGCGCCTCTGCCAAAGCCACAAGTCGCTGATGCGGTGTTCCCGACAGCCCATTTGAATAGTCGAAGCCGTGGAACATTGCGCGCACCACATCGAGCCGTTCCAGAAGAGCGGTGACCGCCTCCGCCTCGTCGATGCCTGCCTGCTCCTGATCTGATGCAGAGTATTGGCCTAATGCTGATTTCAGGTTCTGAGCAATGCCGATGTAATCCACGATCAGCCCGGCAGGTTTGTCGCGGAAGACCCGGTTCACGCGAGCAATGGCCTGCATCAGCCCGTGACCACGCATCGGCTTGTCGATGTACATTGTGTGCATGGATGGCGCGTCGAATCCGGTCAGCCACATGTCGCGGACGATTGCCAGTTTGAGCGGGTCTTTCGGGTCCTTTGCGCGCTTGGCCAGAAGATCGCGCCGTGCCTTGCCACCAACATGCTGTTGCCAGGCCTCGGGGTCAGAGGCCGATCCTGTCATCACGATTTTAATCAGACCACTCGTATCATCGGTGGAATGCCAGTCCGGCCGCAGGGCGACGATCCTGTCATAGAGATCCACGCATATCCGGCGGCTCATGCCAACAACCATTGCCTTGCCATCCATCGCCTGCACCCGGGCCTCGAAATGTTCGACGAGGTCCTCCGCAACCATTTGCAGGCGCTTTTCGGAGCCGACAAGCGCCTCGACGGTGGACCATTTGCGCTTCAGACGCTCCTGCTCGCTGGTGGCCTCGTCCTCGGTCAGTTCTTCGATCTCGGCGTCAATCCTTGGCTTTTCCTCCTCGGGAAGTTCGATCCGTGCAAGACGGCTTTCGTAGTAGATCGGCACCGTCGCCCCGTCCTCAACCGCGCGACTGATATCATAGACGTCGATGTAATGGCCAAAAACGGCGGGCGTGTTTACATCGTCCTGTTCGATCGGCGTGCCCGTGAAACCGATGAAGGATGCGTTGGGCAAAGCATCGCGCAGATGTTTGGCAAACCCATAGGCGATTGCGCCTGTCTTCTCGATCCGCGCCTTGAACCCGTACTGGCTGCGGTGCGCCTCGTCCGCGATGACCACGACGTTGCGCCGGTCGGTCAGCATCGGATAGGCCTCGCCCTTTTCGGGGGCGAACTTCTGGATCGTGGTGAAAACTACTCCACCGGATGCCCGGGCTAGCGCGTTTTGTAGGTCCTCACGGTTCTCGGCCTGCACCGGCGTCTGGCGGAACAGGTCGCGGCACATCGCGAAGGTCCCGAACAGCTGGTCGTCAAGGTCGTTGCGATCGGTGACGACGACAATGGTGGGATTTTCCATCGCCGGGTCACGCACCAGCTGCCCGGCATAGAACGCCATCAGCAGGCTTTTGCCCGACCCTTGGGTGTGCCATATCACTCCGGCCCTGCGGTCACCTTGCACTCGGCTGGCCTCAACCGTGCTGGCGACAGCCCGCTTTACCGCGTGGAACTGGTGGTATCCCGCAATGATCTTGGCGATGCCACCGGGCGTTTCTCCAAACACAGTGAAGTCCCGCAGCAGCGACAGCAACCGTGCCCGATTGAATACGCCCTCAATCAGCACAGACATCTCTGGCGCACCTTTCGGAGCGACATCAGCGCCATCAGTCGTGCGCCATGGCATGAACCGTTCAAGGTCAGCCGTAAGCGAGCCGATGCGCGCCTGGATGCCGTCGGTCGTGACCAGCACCGCATTGGCACGGAAAAGCGCTGGTATCTGCGCCTTGTAGGTCTGCAACTGATTAAAGGCGGCGCCCAATGTTGCGTTTTCGGCACCGGGCTTCTTCACCTCGATCACACCCACGGGCAGACCGTTGAGAAACACCACCACATCTGGTCGGCGCTTGTTGCCGTTCTCGGTCACGGTGAACTGGGCAATGGCCAGCCAGTCGTTCAGTTGGTCGTCAGCGTCGACCAGACGCACCGCATCGCCGCGGATCGTGCCATCGTCGGCGCGGTATTCCACAGGCACGCCCTCGACCATGGCACGGTGCAATCGACGGTTCTCTTCGATCAGTGAGGGGCGCTCGACCGACAACAGCTTGCGGAGCGCATCCTCGCGGGCCTCTTCCGGGATGTGGGGGTTCAGTCTCACGATGGCATCGCGCAACCGGGTTGCTAGAAACGTGTCGGAGTAGGCGTGGCGTTCCGGGGCGCGGCCGTCGGGGCCCGAGACCGAGTCGTCAAGGCAAGCGTAGCCCAGCGCCGCAAGATGATCGAGGAGGACGGCTTCAACTTCGGCTTCGGTCAACGTGGCCATGAAAATCCTCGCTTCAGGGATGCACTGCTGCGTTGTCGATCACTTGTGCACCGCGACATTTCTTGTGGGTCAGTTTTCCCTTCAATGCGACCGACAAGGTAGCTTGAGGTGAATAAGTGATCCTCAAAACGCTGCCCGTCCTTCGCAGATGTTTAGCAATTCGGGAAAGGACAGCACCGCGGGACGCCTCCCACTTGACGGTCTGATCTCGCGCAACAGTCCGTTGTCGCGCACCAGCCGCAGGATGCGTTTGGCGGTCGGTTCAGGAATGTCGGCCTGCGACACGAAATCCGACGCAGCGAAGATCGGGCGGCTGAAGAACCAGTCCAGCGCACGCACCCCGTATTGAGACCGGGTGGCCTCGACCATCCAGTCCTTGCGTGCGGTGTAAAGCGCGTGGATTGCCTGAGCCTTGGCCTGGTTCGTTCCGGCCTGTTCGATAATGGCGCGCAGGAAGAACCCGCACCAGCCGGTCCAATCGTCGTCGCGCGACACGGCCAGCAGGCGGTCGTAGTATTCACCGCGGTGGGCTTCCAGATATTCCGACAGGTAGAAATTCGGGGCCGACAGCAGGCCCTTGGATTTCAGAAACAGCGGGATGATCAGCCGTCCCAACCGTCCGTTGCCATCCAGAAACGGGTGGATCGCCTCGAATTCGGCGTGCAGAATGGCAAGCTGGATCATCGCATCCGGGGCCGGGGCGTGGATGTACTCCTCCCAGGCAGTCATCGCGTCGGGCAGCGCCTCGGCGGAACAGGGGATAAACCGCGCCGCCTCGATGGTGCAACCTTCGGGGCCGATCCAGTTGGGGATGCGGCGATACTCGCCCGGTGATTTGTTGCGCCCGCGCACGCCCTGCATCAAGCGTTCGTGAGTCAGGCGGATCAGGCGTTGCGACAGCGGCAGGTCCTCCAACAGGCGCGCGGCTTCGGCAAGGGCGGCGCGATAGTTCAGCACCTCGCGAATGTCGGCCTTTTTGGGCGTGCTTTCATCGTCGGGCGCGCCTTCGGCCTCGAATTCCAGCACTTCGCCCAGGGTGGCCTGCGTGCCCTCGATCCGGCTGGACAGCACGGCCTCTTGCGAGGTCAGCGGCGAGAGCAGCACGTTTGGGTTGGGGATGCCGTGCAACACGCCCTCATAGCGCGCGACGGCGGCATTGGCCGGGCCGATCAACGGCAAAAGCTGCGGCCAGTCGAGCGCCTCTGGCGGAAACCGGCCAAGGTGATAGGCAACGGCCATTACAGCACCGCCTCGACAGCGCGCGCGGCCTCAGTCACGCGCAGCTCGCCTGACATGAGGCGGGGCAGCAGCAGGTCGCGGGTTTGGGCGAGAGTGCGGGTCTCCAAAACATTTGAAAGGATGCGCTCAAACAAGGGGGTCGCATTCTTCTCGAATGCGGCACGTAACGGACCTGAGCCATCAATCAATGAAATGCCTTCGATAGTCCGGGTGGTGATAGTATCAAAGACTGATCCGTGGGCGGCGTTTACAAGCCGCTCAACAAATTCGCCAAAGGCACAATTCAGCCAGAAGGGCTGATCGTTGCGTGAAGCAAGCGCATAGCAGGTCTGGTTCATTGCGATTTCGGCACCAAAGAGGCAGCTTCGCCCGGTCGTCGCACCCCGCGCGACTATTGCGGTCGAGTATTTCGGGATCATCTTCGTTGAACTGTTGGTCAGCCCTTCTTTCGAAATGTTCCGTTGGGTTCGCAACAGAAAAGCATCGCTACATTGGCTGACATCCTTGGCGCTTGCCCATGCAATGCCACCATCCCAGTATTTCAGATTGTCGGTCTTCGGCGTCCCGCCGGAAATCAAGCGCGCCAAGTCTAGAAGCCGAGTTGAGCTCCACTCCTCCGGCTTGCCCGCTTCATCCAGACGGTCGGGGAACAGGGACCAGAGGTCGGGCGAGAGATAGGGGGCGGCCAGTTCGTTTTGATCTTTCGCGCCAGCGGCGCTTTGGGCCATCTTGGCGCGGGTGGGGCCGAAGTCGACGAACCAGTCGCGGAACAGCGCCCGCGCCATGGCCTCCAGCGTCTCGTTCATCCGCCGGTTCAACTCGATCTTGTCATCCAGCGTTGCAAGCAAATCGCCTATTCTCTGCTGTTCCGAGAACTCCGGAAAGGCGATTGGCATTGATCGAAGCGTCTTTTGGCTAACCCCCAATACAGTTGTGCCAGTAGCACGATTTGCAAGAACCTCTTGCTGGCCGGGCGAGGCTAAGAGATAGCGCAGGAAAGTGTTGTCCAGCTTTCCGGCCTTGCCTCGAAGACAAACGAGACGCTGGCCCAGAGCGAATGACGCAGTTTCTTCGTCTAGTTGGATTACTTCACCGAGAGGGGCCTCTGTTGTCATCACTACGTCGCCCGGCATCGGAAAACCGCGCGTCATCCACTTGGGATAATAATCTGGCGCGATTGTTTGTTCGATCGGACGCAATAATCCAGCGGTTTTGACAACCTTGGCTGACAAAACGGGGATGCCCGACTCGGATTTGGTCGGACTCTTGCCGCGATAGTCGAGCAAAGCCTCCAGACAGCTTTCCAGCGTTTCAGTTGTCCACGCTGTCATTTCTGGACAACCCCCGCCAACCGCTCACGGATCGTCGCGGTCAACACCTCCGCCTCCGCGAACTGCCCCTCCAATTCGTCCTGCAAAGCAGCAAAGCGCTCGGCAAAGGGCGTGTCGTCCTCCTCTGCCGCTTGCGATCCCACATAGCGGCCCGGGGTCAGGACGTGGCCATGGCTGCGGATCTCCTCAAGGCTGGCGGATTTGCAAAAGCCCGGAATGTCGGCGTAGCCCTCGCCCAGCCGCCAAGCGTGGTAGGTTTCGGCAATCTGAGCCACATCAGCATCGGCAAATTCTTTGCGCGTCCGGTCCACCATGAAGCCCAGCTTGCGGGCGTCGATGAACAGCACCTCGCCGCGCCGGTCACGCAGTTTGCGGTCCCGCGCGATGCCGTTGGATTTGTCCTTGGCCAGAAACCACAGGCAGGCCGGAATCTGGGTGGAATAGAACAACTGCCCCGGCAGGGCGATCATGCAATCCACCACCTCGCCCTCGATCATAGCCTTGCGCATCTCGCCCTCACCCGATTGGGTTGACGACATCGAGCCATTGGCCAGCACCACCCCCGCCGTGCCCGAGGGGGCCAGATGATGCAGGATATGCTGCAACCAGGCGTAGTTGGCATTGCCTGCCGGGGGCGTGCCAAATTTCCAGCGCCCATCTTCGCGCAGCCGCTCGCCGCCCCAATCAGAGATATTGAACGGCGGGTTGGCCAGGATCACATCAGCGCGCAGGTCGGGCAGTTCGTTCTTGTGGAAGGTGCCTTCGGAGTTCCACTTGATGTCGGCGTCGATGCCCCGCACGGCAAGGTTCATCTTGCACAAGCGCCAGGTGGTGTAGTTGCTTTCCTGCCCGTAGATGGCGATGTCGCCCAGACGGCCGCCATGGGCCTCCACAAACTTTTCCGACTGAACGAACATGCCACCCGATCCGCAACAGGGGTCATAGACGCGGCCTTTGTAAGGCTCCAACATCTCAACCATGGTGCGCACGACAGATCGGGGTGTGTAAAACTCGCCGCCACGCTTGCCCTCGCTGCCCGCGAATTGGCCAAGGAAGTATTCATAGACCCGCCCCAGCAGATCGCGCGCCTTGTCCTTGCCCTCGCCCAGCGCGATGCCTGAGATGAGGTCGATCAGTTCCCCCAGCATGACAGCGCTGAGGGCGGGGCGACCATAGTCCTTGGGCAGCACACCCTTGAGCGAAGGGTTCACCTTTTCGATGGCGATCATCGCCTCGTCAATCAGTTTGCCGATGGTGGGCTGTTTGGCACTGGCCTGCAGATGCGACCACCGGGCATCGGTCGGAACCCAGAAGATGTTGTCGGCGAGATAAGCGTCGGGGTCTTCCGCATCCTCAGGGTATTCGACCAGCAGGGCCTGGCGTTTCAACTCAAACCCATCCGAGATGTGCTTGAGAAAGATCAGTCCGAGAGCAACATGCTTGTAATCTGACGGCTCCATATTGCCGCGCAGCTTGTCGGCCGTTTTGAAGAGGCTGGCTTCAATTCCGAGGTCAGAGCCTTTGTCTGTTGATGCCATTGGTAAATCTGCCCCCAAAACCGGTTTTCAGGACCGTATTTCAGCGGGCAGCTGAAATCCAGACATTACGCAGCATTCAAGGACGTTACGTCCTACCGAGGCTGCCATGGCCGCACCCTCGGCATCGCTGCCGTCACCTCCATCTCCCGCAGCATTCCACCCGCCACCAACCCATCACGCATCCAGTCCAGCGCCTGCCACCAGTCCTCATAGCCGCGCCGGGCGGATGCGATCTGCTCCGGATGTGGTCGCCAGGTGACCGTGCAGGCCAGAACCTCAACCGTTCGCCAGCGGCCACGGTAGAGTATGCGCTCGACGCCGACCACCACCGTGGTCGCCCTTTCGCCATGCTGATTGCACCTGGTTTCGACCGGTACACAGCGCGGCACCGCACCGGGCATCCAGTCGGGGGTCAGCCCGGCGCGGGCCAGTTCGGCCACGCGGATCGCCATGCGCTTGCCGCCCAGCGCGTCAGGCATTCCGGCGACGGTGGCCGCGATCACCTCGGCATCCGCGTGGGTGTAGCTGCCCAACTTGTGTTGCCCGCCATCGACCTGACAGCCCAGCGCGGCGCGCTGCAACAGGACATATTCGAGGCCAAAGCCGAAGCCCTCCTCGGTCACGTCCTTCGGCGGCGGCAATTCCAGCTGCGCCTTTTCCACCCGGAACGCCCATTGCAGCGCGGCCTGCACGCCCAGCGCGCGCTTCGGCTTTGATCCGCGCGGAGTTGATCGATGCACGGTCATCGCACGCCCCGCTGGCGCAGCCGTTCGGCGGTGACCAGCCCGCGGTCCAGCATCGCATCGCGCATGGTGTTGCTGATCGCGCTGACCGCGAGGTACCCGTCGGCGTTGACGATCTTGGCGTAGAAGGCGGGAAGGTCTGCGATCGGCTTTGTCGCTGGTGCTGGTCTGCGTTTGCGCTTGCGCCGTGTCTGCCCAGCTGCCCCGACCTTGCGCTGGGCGGCGCGCTGCATGGCGCGGTCCAGTGCCTTCGGCCCATCCGGCGGTTCGGGATGTTGCTGGCGGGAAGCTTTGGCCGCCGTGACGATTTCCGCCTCGCTCAGCCCCAGCTCGTCGCGCCAGCGCTGGACGTGCAGTCGGGGTGGCCCGCCTTGCCACCAGCCGGGCAGGGCGGTGGCATCGAGGCCTAGCGCTGCCAGCAGCTCTTCGAAAAACTGATCAGAGATCGCCGCGCAGGCTTGCGCGTCCTCCTCCTCCTTTACAGGTTTACTTAGGGGTTCTCTTACAAGGTTAGTCTCCGGATTCCGGAGATGGCTTTGGGCAAAACCCGGAGATGGCTCCATGTCCAGAAACCGGAGTTGGATCGTCGTCTTGTTCATCGTCCGTTCCGGCAAAGCCGTCTCCGGTTTCCGAAGTTGGGTCTTGTGGAAAACCGTCCTCGAACCCCAAGATGTAGCGTGTGGCCTGACGCTTGTGGGTGCGGGGATCATGGGTGCGTACCCGGTGGATCAGGCGCAGGTCCTCGAGCTTGGCGAGATGTTCGTTCAGCGCCGAGACCGACATCTCCGCATCCTCGGCCAGCCGTGCCTGCGTCGGGAAGCAGCCGAAATCTGGATTGTGCCGGTCGCAGAGAAACCACAGCACGATTTTTGTGGCGGGCTTCAGCCCGCGTTGCTGGATGGCCCAGACGGTTGCCTTGTGGCTCATGGCTGGGCCCTCCGCGCGGGGCGCACACGGCTGGTGAAGCCATGATCAGCCAATGCACCCAGCGCATCGTCCACCGAGCGCACCAGCGACCAGGCGAAGCCTTGCGAGCAAACCGTGTCGCGAAACACCTCCTGGGATTTGCGCAACCGGCCGGTCTCGCTCTTCACCTCGAGAAACAGCACGCGACCGCCGGAGATCACGATCAGATCGGCAAAGCCTGCATGGACGCCCATGCCGACCAGGATTGCCTGGCGGCGGGCGCCACGCGGTCCGGCCACGGTCACCTCGTTGGCACAGTGATGGACGATGGCGTCGCGGGGCAGCGCGACGCGCAATGCAACGACAATGGCGCGCTGGGCGTCAGCCTCGGGGGTGCTGCGCCGGTTCATCGTGCGGCCCTCCCGGTATCGTCGCCGCGTTGCGCCGTGCGGATGGGACGCTGCGCATCGATCACCACCAGCAGCACCCGGGCGTCCTCGCGCTCGGCCGCTGTCTCGCCATGGGTGGCAAGCACCCTGCAGGCGAGCCGGATCAGATGGTCGCTGTGGTGGGCGACATCGGCGATGACGGCGCGGGCCTCTGCTAGGCGCTCAGCGGGCCATTTGGAGGGCAAGATGTTGAGGAGGCTCATGACCGCCCCCGCGTTTTGCGCACCGGGTGCACCTGTTCTTGTGCGCGGATCCAGTCCTGAACTGATGCGCGCCGGTACAGCGTCTTTCGCCCTATGCGTGTGCAGGGTGGACCCTGACGCCGCGCCTCCCAACGGGAGAGCGTGTCGGATGTGAGGCCCAATTCCTGCGCCAACTGTTCGCGGCTGATCCAGTCAGCCAAAAGATTCAACGTTTCGTGCGGGGCCTCAAGCTGGGGTTGTTTCATGACTGCTCCAATTGCCTCATGCCCCTCTCTTGGGGGCAGGGACAGCGAAGCAGACCGCGAGGGGTGGAAGACAGGCGGAAGGTGGAATTGAAACCTCATGACCAATTCCGGTCCTTGTTTCATTGGGCTTTCGGGCGATTTGGATTGATGGAAAGACCGTAACCGCGCGCCTGACAGATCCAATACTGCAAGGCTTTATGCGCTGGTCACAGGACTGAACTGCTCGTTCGTCCTGGCAGGTCAAAGAGGCTGGCTCTTAACAGTGATTCGCGGGATTTACGCGGTGCGGAATTGCCTCTACGACCAATTCCGGTCCCGCGCTGCCGACATTCAACGGCACTCAACAGTTTGTTACGGCAACCGGCTGCATTGGCCGACTATCACGGGTTCGTGATTGCGTGCTCGCCCATAGGATGCGTATTCTGGGGATGAGCAGCAAACAAGAATCGAAAAAGACGAACACAGTCAGGTGCCAGCATCCCGAGGGACGCGGCTCTGGACCACAGGCGGTTTTCCTCGACACAAGGCTCAGCACCTAAACCGTCCGCGTGCTTGGCAGCGCGGGCTTTGTAACCCCGCGTTCCGACGGCTTCTGGCTGAACGATGCAGCATGTCTGAAAGGATTTTATCTATGCCACTACCGCCGATTGCCTTTTATTCAATTTATGAACTTTCTGCGCGCTGGGGCTGTCCTGCAGCTGATGTTGCAGGCTGGGCCGCAGCCGGGCATTTTCAGGTGCTTGCGGGCATCCCACCGGTCAGCTGTGATGACGAAACCGTCGCCGGGCTGGTCGAGGTGCCGATTGCCGAGTTGATGCCGATGTTTCGCCGCTATGGCCCCAGCGATGAGCTTTGCCGCCTGAAACGTGTGCTGCCGCCCGGCAGCAAATCCTGGCTGAAAGTAACTGATCCACCTGATGGCCTGCCCATCCGATCCTCGGACCTGCTCTTGGCCGCCCATACGGTGCAGCAGTTTGAGGAAGAACGCGATCTTATGCGCCGACCAGCCGCGAACACGGGCGCTGCCCCGCGGTATGAATGGGACGCGATGTACGCATGGTTGACGTGGTTCGTCTTCGAGAAAGGCGTGCCTGAAAGCCAAACGGCGCTGGTGGCGCTGGTCCAAGAATGGTTCGTGCAAAACTCTAGGTCGGGCGAGGTGCCGGAGGAAAGCACCATTCGCAAGCGCCTGGCAGCACTCTGGCGCAAGCTGCGCGGCGAAGAACCGGCCTGAGGGTCACGCCAACTTCGTCAGGCCGCCCTCATCCTGATCAGCGCCGTGCACCAACCGCGGACGAGGGCGCAGGAGGCTGGCCACCGTGTCGACCCCAGCGCGCAAGGGCGAATCCATGAGGTGAGCATAGCGCTGCGTGGTCTGCATCTGGCTGTGGCCCAGCAGCTTGCCGATCATTTCCAGCGACGCGCCACCGCTGACGAGCAGGGACGCAAAGGTGTGGCGCAGGTCGTGGATGTGCAGGTCGGGCAGATCGGCTTCCTTCTGCACCTTTGACCAGAAGCGGCGAATTTCCCGGACCGGCTGGCCGACGGTTTCGCCGGGGAACAGCCATGGATTGCCCTTCGGGACGACCAGCTGGCGCTGGCGCACGATGGCCACGACCTCCTGCGAGATTGGCACACGGTGGATCTTGCGCTGCTTCGTGGTCGAGGCGGGTTTCGACCAGACAACATAGTCGAGGTTGAACTGTTCGAACCGCGCCGTCCGCACCTCGCCCACACGGGCACCAGTCAGCATGCACATCCGGATGATCGACGCCGCGCGCTGATCCTCGGCGCTGTCGAGAACAGCTGCGATCCGGGCCAGTTCGTCGGGCCCAAGAAAGCGTTCACGCGCCTCTTCGATGCGCCGGTGAAACCCCTGCGCCGGATTGTCAGTGCGCCATTCCCATTCGATGGCGAGGGTGAACATCTTCCGCAGCACCTCGCCAGTGCGGTTCGCCCGGATCGGAGTGGGCTTGTGCCCCTGCAGCTTGCGCGCGCGGTTGTTGGGTTTTTCCTTGCTGGGGCGGGGGCGACCTTCTGCCACAAAATCAAGAAACCGCGCGACATCGGACTTGGTGATCTCGGTCACCAGCTTGTTGCCCCAGGCGGGTTCAACCATCTTTTTAAGCATTGAGGTCTGGTCAGCGGCATTGTTCTTCGCCAGCTTCGGCAGATGTTCCCGGATGTAGCGATCGATCATGTCCTTGATGCGCGGGGCCTCGCGAAAGTCCTCCCGTACCGCCAGAGGGTCGTGCCCCTCGTCGATGGCGCGGCGCAGTTCCTTGGCGCGCTCGCGGGCGGCCGTCACACTCCACTCTGGCCAGCGCCCGATGTTCATCCGCCGCTGCCGTCCCGCATGGCGATAGTCGATGGTGAAGGTCCGCGCGCCCGAGGCCTGGATCCGCGCGGCAAATCCGACCACCTCGGTGTCGAAAACCTGATAGCTGACGCCCGGTTTCGGCTCGGCGTCGCGCAGGGCTTTCTCGTTCAGTTTCAGTCGCTTGACCATGTCTCCAGCCTCCTTGCGCCCCGACACAGGCGTAGACCTGCGTCGTTATCAAGAGAGAGCATGGGGGGAGGGGCGGAATACAGGCGGAAGGTGGAATTGAAGTGGGCTAGGGAGTTCCGGATCGAGAGATCAATGGGTTAGATGGGCATGCCCAGCGCCGCCGCGAATGGTCAGGGAACGACTCTGTCGAACAATCAGCGCCGGGCATCGTGATCCGGGCGCAGGTCGTGGATCCTGTCGACGAGTTCGCTGGCAAGCTGAGCGTCGTTTGATGCCGTGGAACACATGCGTTACGAATACCGAAAACCACAGCGCATCTTCAGATTCCCGAGTCCAGCATCATGCCAAACCCCAAGCCACCCAGAAACCTGACGCCCGCACTCTGCCAGCGCCTGTCACATGAGATGCTGAAGGCCTGCCAAGACGTGGCGGCACGACATGGCTTGGTGGTCGAGGCCAAGGAGATCGCGGCGATTGATCTGCGGTGGGGCTTCGATCTCGCGTTCCGCGTGTCGATCCCGCTTCCGAACGGGACTGCGCTCGACCCGGAAAGGCTTCGTTTCGAGGCGCTGGCGGAAGCCTTCGGACTGTCGGCCACCGACTACGGTCGCCATTTCAGCACCGGCCGCGAGACCTTCCGGATTGTCGGCATCGATCCGCGCAGGCCAAAGTACCCAATATCGGCAGAACGCATCCCGGACGGGCAGGGGTTCAAATTCACCGCGGACGAGGTGGTGCTGCTGCTGCAAAAGGGAATGCGCGACGTGACCCCGCGAGATTCACCGCAATGACGTAACCGGCCCGTACCGGACATTGACCATACAAGTTCGATGCTGCAGTGCGGCCCGTCGAACCGTACATTCGCCGAAATCGCAAAATCATCTAGCCGTCGGATGACTGAATCGCGGGACTGAGCGGGCAGTCACGACAAATCTCCCGTGACTCCGCGTCCGTGGTGCTGCGCAGGATCAAGGCAATCGCAATGCAGATTGCGAGAACCCAGATCGATGCGTTCGAGTTGCGGTATCTACCTCGGATCGGCAACCTTGGCGTTTGTTTCCCAAGTCGCAACAGCTTGGAAGTTGGGCGGCGCTCGGATTTCGGTTTGATATCGTCAGGCCGTGTAGATGGAGGCATATGATCCTTCTTTTCGTTTCTCGTGTTCAACACGACGATGCTACCGAAGGTGTTTCCTTCGTCATCGGCATCCCATTATGCGGGTACTGCGTCATGTCAGTCGCTTGCCGACAGCAGCCTCTCGGCGCCAAGCGCCAATTGATCGGGATGACCGGACTCATCGACGAGTACGAAGGAGGACCGGCCGCGCTCGAAGAGGGCGATGGTGCGTCCCTGGTACTCGAAGGCACTCGGCGGTTCCTCTGTGTCTTCGGGGCTGCGAGCAACAACCATCAGCAAGAGCCGTCCGAGATCGGGAGCGTCTACTACAATTGCAATGGCGGGGCGATCAGGTGTTGCGACGATTTGCACATCGCGCACTGTCCAATCCTCGGGCAAGGACGGCAGGTCTACCCCGAGCGCAGCGACGATCTCCTGCGCGTTCAGGTCCGCAGTTTCGGGCTGCGATACCATCCAGTGTCGAAGCTCCAGCGCCGACTGCGCGTCGAGCGCCGCCTCCACCAGCGGTGGAGCGCTTGCGGGCCCGGTCATTTGCCACGTCGCATGGCCAACCCAACCTGCTGCGAACAGAACCACGGCTGCCGCGAAGGGAACAGCGCGACGCAACACGCGCTGCCCGCGCAAACGGCCCTGCAAACGCTGCGCCTCCGCCACGAGTCGAGGCGGCACCGGATCGTCCGCAGATGAAAGCGCCATTCGCAGTGCGGCAGTGTTGCTTGCATCGGCAAGCAACTCCGCTGTCCGCTCCGGCCTCTCGTTCAGGTAATCGGCAATCGCAAGGGTGCGATCAGGGTCAAGACGCCCCTGGAGAAGCGCCAGAAGGTCAGCCTCAATGTCCGGATCGACCTCAGTCCTGTCGCTCATCGCGTCCTCCTACAATCCTGAATGGTTTTGCCGACGCTGCCTCACCCCGACCGTCCTCGAAGGCTCGGAGTGCCGCGCGCGCCCGGCCGACGCGCGACATCACCGTGCCCGGCGGCACACCTAAAACCTGCGCCGCCTCGATCGGTCCGAGCCCCTCTACCGCCACCAGGTGCAGCGCTTCGCGTTGTTCGGCGCTGAGCGACAGTAATGCGGCACGCAGCTGCGCCAGCCGTGCCGCCATTTCGCCGGACGCCTCCACGAAGGACGGTCGCGTCTCCGCCCATGCCTGTTCGCGTGCTTGCGCCGCCCGCGCGCTGCGCAGGGTGTCGATGAAGAGATTGTGCAGGATCGCCATGAGCCAGACCCGTACATCCGCCCCCTCGCGGAAGGTCGCGCGCCGCTCCTGCGCCCGCAGGAAGGTCGCCTGCACAAGGTCGTCGGCGGCTTCGGCGTCGCGCGTCAGGACGCGTGCATAGCGGCGCAGGGTATCGATTTGTCCAACGATGTCGAGGTCATCATGGGCCATGGTAACTCATATCTCCTTTCGGGCGCGTTTCATGCGCTCTGTTCTGCCGATGTCTGGTCACTCACACGATAGTTCGAGCCGGTCTCGCCAATGAAGCGGGCATTCTCTTCACGTATGCGCGCCGCTGCGTCGTCGTAAAGGAAAGGCAGGAAGGCAAAGCGCCGACCTTTCGTTACCTTGCTGACCTTGTGCAGCAGCGAGCAGGAGAAGACCACAGCCCCGCCAGGCGGTGCCTTGAAGCTGCGTGGACCGTATTCCGGGAAGCTGACCTCGCCGCCCTCGAAGTCGTCATTGAGATTGACCGATACGGCAAAGCGGCGATGCGCCGTGCCCTTTGTCGTGTTGTCGCGGTGTGCAGAGAAGTGGCCGCCATCCTCGGCCGCGTAGCAGGAGACGATGTAGCGCTCCATCCGGGTCACCTTGAACTGGTGCACCTTTGCGATCTCGGGAACGACACGGCGCAGGAACCGCGCCTGCAGGGCCGAGATCAGGTCGCGATCCTCGATGCTGTAGTCCTTGCGGCGCTTGAAGCCCGGGTCAGTGATCCCCATCGTCTTGCCGCCGATCTCACGCATGAAGCCGCTTTCTTCCCCGCCTTGCGCTTGATAAAGCCCGATCAGGTGGCGGCAGAGCTCGGGCTCGAACACGCGCGGCAGGAACAGGACCGGCGCCATGATTTCGACTCCGGCAAAGCGTTCTGGCGGTGGCAGGCTGTCCATGAACGCCATAACCTCGTCGAGGTCGCCCCGATCTTTCTGGAACGGGATCGCCGCCAGAACGCGCATGGTTGGATCGATGACCACCCATTGCCGTGCAAGTGCGACTGGTCCGTTGGCACGCGAGGCATTCTTTGCAGCGACTCCGTAGAGGCACGAGGCCAGCAGATCGAAGTCCCAAAAATGGCGATACCCCGGCATGCGGTTTTTGACCCGCCCGCTTGCCTCATCCTCGGGGTCGATGCTGACACCGAAGAAGCACGCGAAGTCATCGTTGAAGATGTCCGGCCGGTCATATGCAGTTTTGAGCGCCGCCTGCGCATGGCCATCCGCTGCGCTGCCGAAGAAGCAAAGAACCAGGTACCGCCCAGCTGCGCTGTCGAAGGCATAGCGCGGATTTGCAACGCTCCGCTGGATGAATCTGGGAGCCGGATCGCCCGGTGTCAGGAAGGTTGTCGCGTCAATGTGCAGTGGTGTGGTCATTCCGGTCTCCCCAGCTTTTCTTTGCATACGGAGACCTCGGCCCGCCACATCCCGACATTCATAATATTCTTTTCATGGCCATTCGGGGGATGCGAGCGGCTACCTGATCTGCAGATGCTGAAAACCGGAAGCAGTTTGCCCGGACACCGCCAAACCTCCTCAAGCGGCGGATCAACGTCTGTTCTTTGACTGGCGGCAATATTCACTTGCTGTTGCAGCGAAGGTCTGGAGGCCGCCCTTCGTGTAGGTTCCAGATTAAGTTCTCGAGCAATCCGTTGGTGCTCTTGTCAACGTCTGGTCAACCCTTGAAACTGATTTGGGGCACGGACTGCGCAGTCGAAATCCCGCGAAACATTATTGGAAGAGGTCGTTTCAGTTTGTGATGTCAAAGGCTTATCGCGTAAGCTGTTGAAAAGATTAGGGTCGAACTTGTCGGGAGGCTTCGGCTCATAACCTGAAGGTCGTAGGTTCAAATCCTACTCCCGCAACCAAAAAACCAGGCATTATCAAGACGCTAACAGCCGCCCTCCGGGGCGGCTTTTGCATGCCCGCATTCCAGGTCAACAATAGGTCAACAAAACAACCCAAACTGCGTGCTAATCCAACACCTTAGTAGCCCGACCCGCACTCAACCGCGCTAAAACGGTAGAAGCCGTGGCTCAACGGGGAAAAGCTAGGTAGTAGGGCACACGGCGCGTGCTATCACAGCGACATGAACCTTATCGACGACTGCCGTCAGCCGTCTGCGGACCAACCGAATGCCTTTCACACTGCCAAAAACGACTCAAGTCGCGACTGCGATTGAAGTCCCATGCGAAAGTAGGACGTGCAGTACCGCCCCGATTGGCTGATAGAGTCCATTTTGAGGAAATTCTGTGCGTTGGTTATGTGTTATGTCTCCCAAGATGCACTGTCTCGAGCTTGTCGCCATTCCTGGTAAGTGGCCTCATTCGCGAATCCATAGAATTTCCGGCCCGCCAATCGATGCCTCTTGATCTTGAGCCAAAGCTTATTTCGATCATTTTCGCCACCGAGCACTTCAGAAACCGTTGGCGTCTCTCTGTCTGCAAGCGCATTTGAAATAAGGAAAACACCTGGGTCGAGTGGGCTTTGTTGCGCAAAGTCGGTAACGTCCGGAGTTCCCCTTTCCCCGGACGCAATTATCCCACAGGCTCTGTGACGGGTATGCCGAGCGCGGTGTAGCCGTTGAGCACGGCGGCGCGGATCTGAAGTTCGGCGACCTGACGATCGAAGTCGCGCGCCATGAGGCTCTGCCCCAGCAGCTTCACGCAATGCATCTTCGTCTCGGCGCGGCTTCGTCGGTGGTATCCGCTCCATTTTCTCCAGATGGCGCGGCCAAGGTATTTCGAAGCGCGCAGCGCCTCGTTCCGAGCGATAGCCCCTGCAGTCGATGGCTTCCACGGCTTGGCATTCTTGCGCGGCGGTATGACG
>NZ_FZON01000078.1 GCF_900188425.1 Antarctobacter heliothermus | reverse complement strand
ATCAGATCCCGGCTCAGGCTCGGCGGCCAAGCCGGTGATCTCGACCGGCAGGAAGAGAGTGTCATCCTTGGCACCACTGGACGCTTCGGCTTCGGCCGGCGCGAAACGCGGATCCCGCAGCCAGGTGAAGATCAGGTTCGAGTTCATCGCATACCGGCGCGCAACCTGCGCCACCGACACACCGGGCGCGCATGTTTGCCGGCAGATCGAGCGTTTCTCCTCGTCAGACCAGAACCGCTTCTTCTGTCCCTTCATGCCCGTCATGGAGTGCCTCAAGATGTCCATTATCGATCATGGACATTATCGACAGCAGAGGCTCACCGTCAGAGCGGTCACAACGGACGGATACCTCCTGCGGGGCGTTTTCGTATTTCCAGTCCCGAAAGGGCGCGATCTATCAGTCGCGCTCTTCGACGATCTCTACCAGATGCGAAATCTTGCGGATCATGCCACGCACAGAGGGAGTATCCTCCAGCTCACGCACGCGGTGCATCTTGTTCAGGCCCAGGCCCACCAGCGTCTGACGCTGGATGGCGGGGCGACGGATGGGCGAGCCCACCTGTTTCACGACAATGGTCTTGGCCATGGATCAGGCCTCCTCGGTCTCGGCGGCGGCTGCCGGGGCTTCTTCGCGCTTGGGCAGAATGTCAGCGACTTTCTTGCCACGACGCTGGGCCACGTTGCGCGGCGACTGCTGGTTGCGCAGACCGTCAAGCGTGGCGTGGATCATTGCATAGGGGTTCTGCGATCCGGTCGACTTGGCAACCACGTCCTGGATGCCCAGCATCTCGAACACGGCGCGCATCGGACCACCGGCAATGATACCCGTACCTTGCGGAGCGGTGCGCATGGTCACCTTGCCGGCACCAGCATGACCTTTGACGTCATGGTGCAGGGTGCGGCCCTCTTTGAGCGGCACGCGGATCATCTTGCGTTTGGCTTGCTCGGTCGCCTTGCGGATGGCTTCGGGGACCTCCTTGGCCTTACCTTTGCCAAATCCGACGCGGCCCTTCTGGTCGCCAACGACGACAAGCGCGGCAAAGCCAAAGCGCTTACCACCCTTGACGGTCTTGGACACACGGTTGATCGCTACGAGACGATCGGCAAACTCGGGGGTCTGCTCTTCGCGGCGGCCACGGCCACCGCCACGGTTGTTATCACGTTCTGCCATCAGGCATTCCTTTATCTCGTGGTGCCCAAGAGCACCGAATGGTTCAATCGCAGTGAGCCGCAAGCGGCCCCTCGATCATCGAGACGTTTCCGTCTGCAAAGCACGCCGGGCATAGCCCGGCCCACACCTCGCCGAACCCGGCGAGAAAGACGGTAGGCCGGGCGTTTGCCCGGCCCGCCGCCATCAGATCTTCAGACCTGCCTCGCGGGCAGCGTCGGCAACGGCCTTCACCCGGCCGTGGAAGAGGAACCCCCCACGGTCGAAATAGGCTTCTTCGATCCCGGCTGCCTTGGCGCGTTCGGCGATCGCCGCACCCACCTTGGCCGCTGCTTCGACGTTGTTCTTGCCGACAACGCCCAGCGAAGGCTCCAGCGTCGAGGCGGCGGCTAGGGTCTTGCCCTGCACGTCGTCGATCAGCTGGACCGAGATGTTCTTGTTCGACCGATGAACCGACAGGCGGACCCGCCCTGCGTTCACCTTGCGAAGTTTGTTCCGGACGCGCAGACGGCGCTTCTGGAACAGTACACGTTTGCTGTTTGCCATGTTCCGCGTCCTTACTTCTTCTTGCCTTCTTTGCGGAAGATGAACTCGCCTTTATAGCGAATACCCTTCCCCTTGTACGGCTCCGGCCGGCGCCAGTCGCGAATGTTCGCTGCGACCTGACCAACCTGCTGCCCGTCATGACCTTCGACGATGATCTCGGTCGGTTTGGGGCAGGTTACTGTGATGCCGTCGGGGATCGGGAAATCCACGTCATGCGACAGGCCCAGGTTCAGTTTCAGGGTATTGCCCTGCAGCTGTGCCCGGTAACCCACGCCGTGGATTTCCAGTTCCTTCTTGAAGGTGGTTGTAACGCCGTGCACCAGGTTCGCCACGACCGTGCGCGACATCCCCCACTGCTGACGCGCGCGCTTGGACTTGCCGCGAGGCTCGACCTTGATGGCGCTGTCGTCGACGATGAGTGTAACGTCATCGGTGGCCGTAAAGCTCTGGGTGCCTTTCGGCCCCTTCACTTCGATGGTCTGGCCCGAGACGCTGGCTGAAACGCCCGAGGGCAGGTCAACCGGCTTTTTGCCAATACGAGACATGTGTAGGCCTCCTTAGAATACGGTGCAAAGCACTTCGCCGCCAACATTGGCTGCGCGTGCATTCGCGTCCGACATCACACCCTTGGAGGTGGAGACAATCGACACACCCAGACCCTGACGGACCTGCGGGATGTCATCGACACTCATGTACACGCGACGACCGGGCTTGGAGACCCGTTTCACTTCGCGAATGACAGGGGTGCCATCGAAATATTTGAGGCTGATTTCCAGCGTCGGGTGACCGTTCACGTCGGTGCCGGACTCGTAGCCACGGATGTAACCTTCATCCGCGAGCACATCGAGAACCCAGCCACGCAGTTTGGACGCGGGGGTCGAGACGGTGGACTTGCCACGCATCTGCGAGTTGCGGATACGGGTGAGCATATCGCCGATAGGATCGTTCATCTATATACCCTCCCTTACCAGCTCGACTTCACGACGCCCGGCAGCTTGCCGTTCGAACCGAGTTCGCGCAGGGCGATACGGCTGATCCGGAGCTTGCGGTAGTAGGCGTGCGGACGACCCGTCAGCTGGCAGCGGTTGTGCAGCCGTGTGGGCGAGGAATTGCGCGGCAGTTTGGCCAGCTTGAGCCGGGCCTTGAAGCGCTCTTCCATCGACTTGGATTCGTCGGTTGCGATTTCTTTCAGTTCAGCGCGCTTGGCGGCATACCGGGCCACCAGGCGCTCGCGCTTTTTCTCGCGCTCGATCATGGATTTTTTCGCCATGTCTTGCTCCTCTTACGCCTTGGTGAACGGCATGTTGAAATGGGCCAGCAACGCTTTTGCCTGAGCGTCAGCGCTGTGTTCGCCGAACTGGATGGCGTTGGTCGTCACGATGACGTCCATGCCCCAGACTTCGTCGACCTTGTCGAATTCGATCTCGGGGAACACGATATGTTCCTTGAGACCCATCGCAAAGTTTCCGCGACCGTCAAACGACGGCTTCACACCGCGAAAGTCACGGATGCGCGGCATCGCGACTGTCACCAGACGGTCAAGGAATTCATACATGCGCACGTCGCGCAGCGTGACCTTGGTGCCGATGATCATGCCTTCGCGCAGACGGAACGGCGCGTGCGATTTCTTGGACTGGGTGCCGACGGCCTGCTGGCCGGCGATCTTGGTCAGGTCTTCGATGGCCGACTTGGCTTTTTTCGAATCGCGGACCGCCTCGGCGCCACAGCCGATGTTCAGAACGATTTTCTGCAACGACGGGATCTGCATGTCGTTGGTGTAACCGAACTGCTCCTTCATCGCCGCCTTGATCGTGTCCTTGTACTGGACCTTCAGGCGCGGGGCGTAGGTATCCATATCAAGCATCAATCACGTCCCCCGTGGTCTTGGCAAAACGGACCTTCTTGTCGCCTTCCATGCGGAAACCGACGCGGGTCGGTTTGCCGTTGGCGTCGACAAACGCAAGGTTGCTCAGGTCCAGCGGCAGGGCCTTGGGCACGCGGCCCCCCTGGCTGTTCTGGGTCTGGCGGGTGTGGCGGATGGCGGTGTTCACACCATCGACCACGGCCTTGCCGGCCTTGGGGTCAACAGAGACGATCTCGCCTGTCTTGCCCTTGTCCTTGCCGGTCAGGACGATGACGGTGTCACCCTTCTTGAGCTTGGCAGCCATCTTACAGCACCTCCGGGGCGAGCGAGATGATTTTCATGAAGTTCTTGGCACGCAGCTCACGGACAACCGGTCCGAAGATACGGGTGCCGACCGGCTCGCCATTGTTGCCGAGGATCACGGCGGCGTTACGGTCAAAGCGGATGGTGGTGCCGTCTTCACGGCGAACTTCCTTGGCGGTGCGCACGACGACGGCCTTGCGGACGTCACCCTTTTTCACGCGACCACGCGGAATGGCCTCTTTCACCGACACCACAATGATGTCGCCGACAGAGGCATAGCGGCGGTGTGAACCGCCCAGAACCTTGATGCACTGAACTTTCCGGGCTCCGGAATTGTCAGCAACATCCAGATTGGTCTGCATCTGGATCATAAGTTATCTCCCGACGTCCCGAACCGCTCTGCAGAGAACATTGGCCCGGGGGTTTCGAATGTCACCGGGGCCGTGTGAACGGCCCCGGGTCGCCCTTAGTGGGCAGCTTCAGCTTCGGCCTTCTGAGACGCGGCGGCCACTTCGGCGCGCTGCTTCTCATGTTCGGCGATCATTTCTTCGGTCATGATTTCCCAGCGCTTTGTCTTGGACTTGGGCGCGCATTCGCGGATCATGACGCTGTCGCCAACGTTGAACTGTTCGTTCTCGTCGTGGGCGCGGTATTTCTTGGTCTTCTTGATCGTCTTTTGCAGAACGGGGTGCTTGAAGCGACGCACGATCTGGACGGTCACAGTCTGCTTGTTGGCGGTCGACGTGACGGTGCCGGTAAGGATACGCTTGGGCATCTGTTAAGCCTCCGCAGTCGACGCCGCAGCGGCGGCTTTTTCGTTGAGAATGGTCATGATCCGCGCAACGTCGCGACGGACCACGCGAATACGCGAGGTGTTTTCCATCTGGCCGGTGGCCGCCTGGAAACGGAGGTTAAAGGCCTCCTTCTTCAATTGGACAAGCGTGTCCCGGAGCTCGTCCGGGGTCTTGTCACGGAGTTCGTGGGCGTTCATGCGCCTCTCCTTTTCTACAACATCACCGGAGGGCCCCTGCCTGCCATGGCTGCAAGGTCACCCTGTGTCCGGTGGAGTCCGTGGATGAGCGGTTGCCTTAGTCTCGAATCTGCACAGGTGCAAGCCTTTTCTCCATACGCCGCCCTGACCCGCCGATCTGCAGCGTTTCAAGCGCTAAAATCGCCATTTTCGGGCCTGTGGCCCGGCGGTCCTCACCGGATGCAACGGGATCGATTCTGCACGGTTGAAGTGGCCATCCGCCGCCCGATATACTTCACGCGCGCTCCAGCAGGGAACAGGCCATGTCCGATCAGCATCCGTCCGACGACGACGCGCTTTACAGCCGGATCGGGGCCGGGGGCCATTCCCATGCGGTCATGCTGGAACAGGCCGCGCGGATCGCGCAACTGGGCTATTTCGTCTTCAACGTGAAGGAGTCGATTGTCGAGGTCTGCTCGGTCCGCCATGCCGCCATCTTTGGCCAGTCGCCAGACGATTTCATCGACTCGGTTTCAGGTCTCAAGGGACCGATGGAGATGATCCACCCCGAGGACCGCGACCTTCTGCGCGAGGCCTATCAGCGGTTGCTCAAGGGCGAAACCATCGAGATGGAGTACCGGTTCTACCGCACCGACCGTAGCATGGGCTACATCCGCGAAACCGTCGCCCCGGATTACGATTCCTCCGGTCAGGTCGTGCGCGGCCTTGGCAGTAGTCTGGACGTCACCGACACCCGCCGCGCCGAAGAACGCAAGGCCCAGGCAAACCGGCTGGCGGCCTTGGGCGAACTGACCGCCGGTGTTGCCCATGACGTCAACAACATCCTTGCCGTGGTCATGGGCAATGCCGAACTGTTGCAGGACGACCTGCAAGATCCTGCCCCCACGCAATTGCTGTCCGAAATCGTCTCGGCGGCACGGCGCGGCGGCACGCTGACCCAAAGCCTGCTGAACTTTGCGCAACGCGCCACGATCCGCCCTGTCCCGCTCGACCTTGGCGAAGAGATGGCGCAGGCGGCAGGCATGTTCGAACGGACCACGCTGAAGAAACCCGTCATCGAAATAGATCGCGGCGCCACGGAACTGCCGATTTACGCCGACCGGGACAACCTTCAGTCGGTCATCCTCAACATCCTGATCAACGCCCGCGACGCCATTCGGGACGGCGGGTCCATCCGGATCACCTGCGCGGCCCAGCAATTCGACCGGCCCGAAGACACCGGGCCGCCCGCGCCGGGGTCTTATGCCTGCCTCACGATCCAGGACGACGGGGCGGGCATCCCGCCGCAATACCTCGCCCGTGTCACAGAACCCTTTTTCACCACCAAATCACGCTCCAACGGATCGGGGCTTGGCCTGTCCATGGCCGCCGGCTTCATGCGGCAGTTGGGCGGTGAGATCGTGATCACATCCCAACCCGGCGCAGGGACCACCGTGCGGTTGTTCTTTCCCCTCCACCTTGATGTCCCGGCGCAAACTGATACGGGCGCGCAGGGCAGACCCGCCACCTTTGACAGGCTGCATGTCCTGCTGCTGGAGGATGAGGACGCTATCCGCACCGTCCTGCAACGCAACCTGACGCGGTGGGGCTTTACCGTGACCGCCGCCAGCACCGGGCAAGAGGCCATGGCAGCGGTAGAGACGCACCGCTTCGACTTCGCGCTGTTGGACAACTACTTTCCCGGAGATCTGAGTGGCGTCGACATTGCGGCACAGGTCAAAGCCCGAAATCCCGCGACGCCGGTGATCCTGCTGACCGGAATGGCGCATCTGGACAGTGGCGCGGACCGGGCGGTCATCGACCTTGTTCTGGCCAAGCCCATCGCGGCCCAGGAGTTGCGGGCCCGGATCGCAGCATTGGTTGAAACCGCGCACCCGCCACGGTCAGAACCGGCCTGATCCCGCAACGCGCCCCGCTCCGTCATCACATGGCCGGGCCTATTCCCACTTGTAGTTAAAGCTGACAGAGACGCGGTTTTCCTCTGCCATGTTCAGCGGCACCTCGTGGCGCAGCCAGCTTTCCCACAGCAGCACGTCCCCTACCTGCGGCGCGACATAGACAAAGGGGCGCAATTCCTCACGGCAATCCTTGCGCCGGGTCGGGGCCGCCATCATCATGGCCAATCGCGGATCTTCCAGTTTCAGCGCCGACGCGCCTTCGGGCATCGCCACATAGGTCGTCCCCGAGATCACCGAATGCGGGTGGATGTGGCTGGAATGGGTGCCGCCTTCGGGCAGGATATTGATCCAGATGTCCTCCAGCACCAGCGCCTTGTCGCCCAGATCAAATTCCAGATCCTTGGCAAAGGCGGCGACATGTTTGTCCAGCACCTTGACCAGTTCGGCAAAGACCGGGAACCGCCACGGCAGATCGGTCAGCGAGGCATAAGAGGTATAGCCAGGATAGCCATGTTCCTCGCACCAGTCCTGCCCCGCCTCGTCGTCCTCGGCGATGGAATAACACGACGCGTCCAGTTCATCGGTGTCGATGGTGCCATGCTCTGACAGCTTGGCGTGATAGAGGCGGGTTGCGAAAAGCGAGCGTATCTGGGTCATGGCCGCCCTTTAGCCCAAGCGCCGGGGCGGGGGAAATGGAATCTCAACCTCTTGGCGTCATGGTCGCGGCCAACCCTGAGGGAGGAACAGAATGTTCCCGATCCGCTGCCTGATCCTGCTGGCGCTGTCGGCCCTGCCCGGCCTGGCCATTGCGCAATCCGCCTCGCTGTTTCCACATGGCGACGGCGCGGCGCGTGCGCCGTTGATTCCGGCCCGCGCAACCGCTCTGTCGGGGCAGGCCCGCGCTGCCAGCCTGTTTGCCGGAAATGGTCAACTCGGGTTCTTTGCCCCCCTGCCCGACCGCAGCCCGCCACCGCAGGTCCGGGCATCCATTGGCCCCTTGTCGGGCAGCGGTGCCGCCGCCCAGTTGCGCAGCCTGATCGCAGAGGCGGAATCCGGGGCAGACAGCTATGATGCCGTCATTCACGGCGCCCGGATCAGACCGCCAGGGCGCCCCACCGATTTGACCGTGCAACAGGTCTATGACTGGATCGCCGCCACGCCCGGCCAACCTCACGCCATTGGCCGCTACCAGTTCATTCCCGTCACCCTGCGCCGGCTGGTGGACAAGGTCGGCGTCAGTCCGGCCACCCGCTTTGACGCGAAACTGCAGGACAGGCTGGCAGATGAACTGCTGGCGGAGGCCGGGATGCTGGCCTTTCAACGCGGCGAACTCACCCGCCGCAGCTTTATGTACCGCTTGGCCAAGATCTGGGCCGGTCTGCCGCTGCCCTCGGGCGAGTCCTATTATGAGGGCTACGCCGGCAACAAGGCGACGATGACATGGGCGCGTTTTGACGGCGCGATGGCGCAGATCTTTCCGGGGTAGCGTGGCACCGCTGTTGCTGCGGGTGATGCCTCTGGATAGTCTGTTTCGACACTGTCCCAGAACGGAGCTTGCCCGCATGTCCGGCCCCAGAACGTTGATCGCCGCTCTCGCCCTGGCCCTCGCGGTCGGTCTTGCCCCGATGCCGGGACAGGGACAATCCACCGCCATCGAAGGGGCGAGCGGCGGATCGGCCCTCTTCATGGCTGGCTGGACAGTCGATCTTGGCGCGCCCGAGCAACGCGACGGCGGGCTCTACCTCGCCCCGCCCGCCGAGGGCCGCACCAGCTACTATATCGCCCCGCCCAGCTTCACCGGATCACTCTCTGACAAGGTCGCGCTGGTATTCGAGAAGAAAAGCTGGGGCGGCACCTACTACCGCGATGGCGACACATGGCGCGGCGATGTTGTGATCTACGGCGGCTCCATGGTCGCCGCCTATACCATCGCAGAGGACCATTCGGGTGAATGGCGGCGCTATGTGATCCCGCTGGCGGACACCGGCTGGACGCTGTCGGGCCGCACCCCGTCATTGAAACAGATCCTGAGCAATGTGACCCGGATCGAAATTCGCGCCGAATACGGCGCTGGCGACGATTTTTCGATCCTTCGCAATGTCGAGCTTCGGTAACGAAAAACCCCCGACGCCTGCGCGCCGGGGGTCAATTTCTTCATAGCGGGTGTTTCACCCAAGACTTACCAGTCTTCGCGAACCACGACGCGGGTCTTGATCGGCAGCTTCATCGCGGCCAGACGCAGCGCCTCGCGGGCGATGTCCTCACCAACACCGTCGATCTCGAACATCACGCGGCCGGGCTTGACCTTGCAGGTCCACCGATCGACCGAACCCTTACCTTTACCCATACGCACTTCGATGGGCTTGGCAGTGACGGGCGTGTCCGGGAAGATACGGATCCAGACGCGACCCTGACGCTTCATGTGACGCGTCATGGCACGACGTGCGGCTTCGATCTGACGCGCGGTCACGCGCTCGGGCTCCAGGGCCTTGAGGCCGAAGGTGCCGAAGTTCAGATCGGATCCGCCCTTGGCCAGACCTTTGATCCGACCCTTTTGTACCTTGCGGAATTTAGTACGCTTTGGCTGAAGCATGATTACCTCCGATCATCCCGGCGGCCGCCACCGGCGCCACGAGGGGCCGGGCCGTCCTGGATTTCCTGGGTCTTCCGGTCATGGGCTTGCGGATCATGTTCCATGATCTCACCCTTGAAGATCCAGACCTTGATACCGATGATGCCGTAGGCGGTGGTCGCCTCAACGTTGGCATAATCGATGTCGGCCCGCAGTGTGTGCAGCGGCACACGGCCTTCACGATACCATTCGGTCCGCGCGATTTCCGCGCCGCCCAGACGGCCCGCGACGTTCACCCGGATACCCAGGGCGCCCATGCGCATGGCGTTCTGAACCGCACGCTTCATCGCGCGACGGAAGGACACGCGACGCTCCAGCTGCTGGGCGATCGACTCGCCAACCAGCTGCGCGTCCAGCTCGGGTTTGCGAACCTCGACGATGTTGAGGTGCAGTTCCGAGTCGGTCATCGACGCCAGCTTCTTGCGAAGCACCTCGATGTCCGCGCCCTTCTTGCCGATGATGACGCCCGGACGCGCAGTGTGCACCGTGACGCGGCACTTCTTGTGCGGACGTTCGATGATCACGCGGCTGATTCCGGCCTGCTTCGGCGGGTTGCGGTACTCTTTGAAGATGAAGTCGCGGATCTTCAGATCCTCGAGCAACAGATCCCCATAGTCCTTGGTGTCGGCGTACCAGCGGCTGTCCCAGGTGCGGTTCACCTGCAGACGCATACCGATCGGGTTTGTTTTATTACCCATTAGGCTTGCTCCTCAACCTGGCGCACCTTGATCGTGAGTTCCGAGAACGGCTTGTTGATCCGGCCAAAACGACCGCGCGCCCGGGGGCGGCCCCGCTTCATGACCAGGTTCTTGCCCACATAGGCCTCGGCGACGACCAGTTCGTCGACGTCCAGACCGTGGTTGTTCTCGGCGTTGGCGATGGCCGACTGCAGGCACTTCTTCACGTCACCGGCGATCCGCTTTTTCGAGAAGGTCAGGTCCGTCAGGGCCTTGTCCACCTTCTTGCCACGGATCAACTGCGCGACGAGGTTCAGCTTCTGCGGCGAGGTGCGCAGCATGCGCAGCTTGGCCATTGCTTCGTTGTCCGCCACGCGGCGGGGATTCTTATCCTTGCCCATGGCTTACTTCCTCTTCGCTTTCTTGTCGGCGGCGTGACCGTAATAGGTACGGGTCGGGGCGTATTCGCCGAACTTCTGACCAATCATGTCCTCGGACACGTTGACCGGGATGTGCTTGTGGCCGTTGTAGACACCAAACGTCAGGCCCACGAACTGGGGCAGGATCGTCGAGCGGCGCGACCAGATCTTGATGACTTCGTTCTTGCCCGACTCGCGCGACTTCTCTGCCTTCTTCAAGACATAGGAATCGACGAACGGACCTTTCCAGACGGAACGCGACATAAATTACCGCCCCTTCTTCTTGGCGTGACGCGAGCGGATGATCAGCTTCTGCGACGCCTTGTTGGTGTTGCGGGTGCGTTTGCCCTTGGTCGGCTTGCCCCACGGCGTCACCGGATGGCGACCCCCAGAGGTACGGCCTTCACCACCACCGTGCGGGTGGTCGATCGGGTTCATGACGACACCGCGAACGGAGGGGCGCTTGCCCATGTGGCGCACACGGCCAGCCTTGCCGAGGTTCTGGTTGCTGTTGTCGGGGTTCGACACGGCACCCACGGTGGCCAGACATTCCTGACGCACAAGGCGCAGTTCGCCCGACGACAGGCGGATCTGGGCATAGCCACCGTCACGGCCGACGAACTGGGCATAGGTGCCCGCGGCGCGTGCGATCTGACCGCCCTTGCCGGGCTTCAGCTCGATGTTGTGAACGATGGTACCGATCGGCATACCAGAGAACGGCATACAGTTGCCGGGCTTGATGTCTGCCTTCTTGGAAGAGACGATCTTGTCGCCAATGCCAAGGCGCTGGGGCGCAAGGATATAGGCCTGTTCGCCGTCGTCGTACTGGACGAGCGCGATAAAGGCGGTACGGTTGGGGTCATATTCAATCCGGACCACGATGCCGTTGACATCGAATTTGTTCCGCTTGAAATCGACGATCCGGTAGAGGCGTTTCGCCCCGCCACCGCGGCGGCGTGCCGTGATACGTCCGGTGTTGTTCCGGCCGCCCTTTTTCGTCAGACCCTCGGTGAGGGCCTTGACGGGACGTCCTTTGTACAGCTCCGAACGGTCGATCAGCACCAGCCCGCGCTGGCCCGGCGTCGTAGGTTTGTACGACTTGAGTGCCATGCTTTCTGTCTTCCGTTAGCTAGCAGCCCCGTTACCGGGACTTATGTAGGGCGGGGTTTGGCCCGCCTCTGGTAAAGGCCCCTCGACAAATGTCCGCAGGTGCCCGGTGGTGTAGGCCCCTCGACCGAAGTCCGCAGGTGCCCGAATCATGTGCCCGCAGACAATAACAAAGCCCCGGACGAATCCGGGGCTGCTGCGGATGGTGTCTGTTAGGGGAGGATGGGGGTGGGGTCAAGAGGTTCAATTGCCCGCGCTACACACTTGATCTAACAGAATTAGTGCCGTTTATCACAGGAACGAGCTAAATGTTTACCTGACAAGAAACTTGAAAAAGCCTCTCAATTTGCTAAGCTCTCTGAAAAAAATAAACTGACCGATCCACGGTGACTTCATTGCGTCGAAAAGGAACATATATATGCCCAGTTATAAAAAATCTATGTTTTCGGTCGTTATTCGTATCACGCTCGCCGCGCTTTGTTGGTTTGGCCTTAATAATCAAGTCGCCGCAGAGTGGCGGGGTTCACCGTTACCAAGCCCGACTGATGTAGTCGCGGAATGCACTCAGCATTTTGCGACAGGGAACAACTTGGTTTGCAAACTAGGCCGGGGCGGGCCCACAGGATCTTTCTTGTGGTGTCATTTGCATGGTCGTCACCAAGGCAGAACGGGAACCAGTCATTACAGAACCGCTCCACTTGTGACGGGTCGCGGTGGTTTTCACTATGGCATCGCACCATTGCAAACGCTGACGATCGGTTCGGATCCCTTCAAAGAAGACGTAAACAAACATGCATATCTGCAAATGGTTATGCCACCCGAAAATTATTCAAACCTTCTTCCAGATGACCCTGAGGTTAAGGTTCACTGCATTGCTTCGAGAAAGAAGGATGGTTTTGAGGATGAAATGGCTAGAACGATCGGAGAAATCTTGGGTGAGGTTTCTGCCCACTACAGGAATGAACTCGTTAGGTATCTAAAAGGTGAGATTTCTAGCAAGGACATACTACCAATCCTGAATAGTGGGATACCACTGCCGTTCTGAGCAACTCCTATTGCGATGGAAATTTGTTCCCTCAGCGAACCGTACGGTGCGTGCTCGCACGCACCTTTTCCCCCCGAACCTCCCCTCTCAAACCACCGAAAACATGAACCGTCCGTAAAAATGCCTCTGTAGTTCGTCCTGAACAAGTCGCAAGCATCTGAATTTGTTTGGTGATCCCGGTAAAACTGTAGCAGGAAATTGCAGGGTTTCGTATGATGGGTGCGGAAACCTTGCAGATCCCGGAGCCGCGATGAAGCCTCATTCCCGCATTGAAGAGCAGGACGATCTCCTGCGTCCCCGTCTGACCGACATGATCGATCTTCGGCACGAATTGGCGAAACTGGAAAAGCTGATCGACTGGGAGTTCTTCGAGACGGAATGGGCCGGTTTCTTTCCCTCCACGACAGGGCGGCCAGCGACATCGCCGCGCTTGGTCGCGGGGCTGCTGTATCTCCAACACGCCTATCGTCTGTCCGACGAAGCTGTCGTCGCCCGATGGGTTGAAAACCCGTACTACCAGCACTTCACCGGCGAGACATTCTTCCAGCACCGCCCGCCCATCGATCCTTCCTGCTTGACCCGCTGGCGTAAGCGGATTGGCGAGGAAGGGGCCGAGTGGCTGCTGACCAAGACGATCGAGGCTGGGCGCACATCCGGTTCCGTTGATGACGGAAGCCTCGCACGCATTTCCGTAGACACGACGGTGATGGAGAAGAACATCGCCCACCCGACCGACGCACGCCTGTATGAAAAGGCGCGCCGCCAGCTTGTCACCCTGGCTGACGAAGGCGGGATCACGCTGCGCCAGAACTACAACCGCCTGGCTCCGCGCCTGGCGATGCAGATCGGGCGCTACGCCCATGCCCGACAATTCAAGCGCATGCGCAAGGCCCTGAAAAAGCTGAAGGGCTACACCGGACGTGTCCTGCGAGATATACGTCGCCAGTTGGATGCGATCCCCCAAAGTCCCTTCCGCGAGCGCGTGCTGGACGCGCTCGTTCTGCTGGGCCGCCTGCTGCACCAAGGCCCCAAGAGCCGTGGCAAGATCTACGCCTTGCACGAACCCGAGGTCGACTGCATCTCGAAGGGCAAGGCGCGCAAGCGCTATGAGTTCGGCACGAAGGTCAGCCTCGCCACCACGATCGACGAGGGTTTTGTCGTCGGCATGCGAGCCCTGCCGGGTAATCCCTACGATGGGCACACCTTGTCTGAAGCCCTGGAGCAGGTCGCAATCCTGACCGGTAAAACCCCGGAACTGGCCGTCGTGGACCGTGGGTATCGCGGCCACGGTGTATCGACGACAACAGTGCTGATCAGCGGCACCCGCCGGGGACTGACGCCAAAGCTGAAGACGCTTCTGAGGCGGCGCAGCGCCATCGAGCCCGAGATCGGACACATGAAAACCGATGGACGCCTGTCGCGCTGCCCGCTGAAGGGGACGTTCGGCGATGCCATCTTCGCCGTCCTCTGCGGCTGCGG
The DNA here is from genome assembly GCF_900188425.1 of Antarctobacter heliothermus. Classification (GTDB taxonomy): domain Bacteria; phylum Pseudomonadota; class Alphaproteobacteria; order Rhodobacterales; family Rhodobacteraceae; genus Antarctobacter; species Antarctobacter heliothermus. The sequence goes on along the minus strand of NZ_FZON01000078.1, from coordinate 139 downwards.
CCACAACATCCGCAAAATCCTGGCCCATCTTAGGGCTTTGTGGTCCATCGTCATGGCCGCATTCCGCGCCGCCGTTATGCCCGGGATCAGGCCAGAAAACCGCTATATCGTCGACCGATCAGGTTGTTCAGCCTGAACT
>NZ_FZON01000158.1 GCF_900188425.1 Antarctobacter heliothermus | reverse complement strand
AGCCTCGGGAGCATCATCCACATCAGTGTAAGGGGGTCATTGTTGGACGCCGATCACCCCGTTACGGGGTCAAAATTGCATGCCTGTTCACAGTCAACCGCACAGTCGTCACCGGGTTCTCGTTCTTCTGTGACGAGGACGACACCGCCTACTACGTCAACCTGATGCACGCCGATGTTGAGAACCGCCTCCCCTGGTCGGAGGCGAAGCAGATCCTCGACGCGCGCCGCGAAGACGCTCACTGGGTGTGTCACAACGCCCCCTTCGAAATCACGATGATGCAGACGTCCCTCAACTACGAGTTGGACAACGTGATTTGCACGCTCCAGATGGCCGTCTCGGCCTTCAATGCCGACCAGTACGACACCAAGGTGCTGCGCCGGGTCATTTCAGAGCGTCGGCGTGACGCTGACGACATCGCCGAGGAGGAAGCTGTCCTGGAGATGTATAAAGCTGCCTTGGGCATGGCCTGACAGAACTTTCAACCCCACATCCGAAGGAGGATTTCATGGGACTATTCACCGCTGCAAAGCACCCCACCACTGTTGACGATGTCTTGTCGGCATTCACCCAGGTGGTCGACAACCTCGACGCCGTCGCCGTGGTCAATGAGAGTATCTCGGAGGAACTTCGGCAGGAGGCTCTGGTCGCTCAGAGCTCTTCCGAGGCCGCGGCCGAGGAAGCCACCAAGGCCCGCCGGATCGGCATCAAGTTGCGGGAGATCCTGCAAGGATAAAGGCACACACCCCCCTTGAACTGAAGTGATGGAAGGACCCTGCGGGGTCCTTCCTCCTTTTCGGAGAACACCATGCTTCCAATCGAAAACACGATCTACCAGCAACTACGGTTTTTTCAGCGAGAATACCGGGCCAAGCCAGAGGAGCTGATCATCCTCATAGGCTTCAAAACCTTCAACGAGTGGGCGCGCAAAGTAGCCCAAGACTCTCCTGAACTTCTCGCCGACTTGAACCTACCGCAACCTGATGGAGATCTTCCCGGAGACCACCTTCTATGACTACACGAAGCATCACAAGAGGATGTTCCGGGAGCGTCCCCAGAATTATCACCTGACATTTTCGCTGCATGAGAAAAACAGTATGCGTCCGGCCACGCAGCGCTTGACGCCTATTTCGGCGTCCAGTTCCATGGCGCGAGTTCGCCGATGCGGTTGATCTTGTGATCGGCG
>NZ_FZON01000077.1 GCF_900188425.1 Antarctobacter heliothermus | reverse complement strand
ATGGCGCGCGACTTCGATCGTCAGGTCGCCGAACTTCAGATCCGCGCCGCCGTGCTCAACGGCTACACCGCGCTCGGCATACCCGTCACAGAGCCTGTGGGATAATTGCGTCCGGGGAAAGGGGAACTCCGGACGTTACCGACTTTGCGCAACAAAGCCCGCGACAACCGAACTGTCTTTCCGCGCTCTTCTCTGAGGATCTCCTCGAATGCGTGTATCGTTTTCCAAAAATCATGTTCGACGCTGCCTGGGACTTCATCCGGCAGTATTTCGAGCAAGCGCCGAAAGGCGGCTTCCACAATCTCAGGTACGCCCTTTTCGCGGGCATTCTCCTGAAACCGACGCAGTTTTTTAGGGTCTTTTGACGTGGCAATCGCTTCCAGAACCCGAGAATAATCCGCCACAGCACAACCTCCGCTTTCTTTTTTATTGAGCTGTTGGAATGAACTTTGTCCCAAAACCCGCTCACTCTACTCAATCATAGTGCGCCAGACTCAACAATGTAGGCAAGTCCGCTGTCTCTCCAAACCTTTCGAAATGGAAACATGGAATTGACGACCACAACTCGCGAAACCATCCTCGCCGCGCTGCACGCACGGCTGCAAACCATTGCCACCATAGTCCTGCGTGACGAGGTCTTGCCCGAACGCGTCCCGCCAGTCGGGCTGATCATTCTGCGCGACGGACAGTCCGGCGAGCCGGAAGTCACGCTGTCACCGCTGCGCTACCATTATCAGCACCGCGCCGAGTTGGAGGTGGTCGTCCAGGCGGCGAAAGAGCGGGCGACCTCGTTTGACACCTTGATCGTAAGCATCGGCACCGCGCTGGAAACTGACCGCACGCTCGGCGGACTTTGCGATTGGATCGAGGCCGAAGCACCAGCTTCGGTCGATCTGCCGGTTGAGGGCGCTGTCACCCTGAAAGCGGCGGTGATCACCGTCGTTCTACACTACACCACCACGGGCCCGCTGGCCTGACACCCCGACAATAAGGAGAAAGACATGGCACGAGCGCAAGGCGCCCGGGCGCAGATGGCGCTTGGCTTTGAGACGGTTTACGGCACCCCGCCGGTCAGCGGGTTCCGATTGATGCCCTTTGCCCGGACAACGCTGGGTTCGGAACAACCGCTGCTGGAATCGGAACTCTTGGGTTATGGCCGAGATCCGCTGGCGCCGATCAAGGACGCGGTCACGGCCGACGGCGACGTCGTGGTGCCAATCGATGTCGAGGCTTTCGGGTATTGGCTGAAGGCCGCGTTCGGCCAACCGACAACTACCGGCACCACGCCCAAGACCCACATGTTTCAGTCAGGCAACTGGACCCTGCCCAGCATGTAGATTGAAACTGCCATGCCCGAGGTGCCGCGCTTTGCGATGTATTCCGGCTGTGTGCTGGATCAGCTGTCCTGGCAGATGCAGCGTTCCGGCCTTTTGACCGCCTCGGCCAAGCTAATCGCTCAAGGCGAGACCATCGCCGCCGCAACGGCCGCCGGAACGCCGACATCGCTCGGCTTGCAGCGCTTCGGCCATTTCAACGGCACGGTGAAGCGCAACGGCAGCAGCTTAGGCAACGTAGTCTCGGCCGAGATCACTTATTCCAACAATCTCGACCGGATCGAGACCATTCGCGGTGATGGCCGGATTGACGGTGCTGACCCGACCATGGCCGCGCTGACCGGCCGGATCGAGGTGCGGTTCTCCGACAGCACGCTCGTCACGCAAGCGATCGACGGCACGCCCTGCGAGTTGGAGTTTAATTACAGCCTCGGCGCCAATGCCAGTTTCACGTTCACCGCACACGCCGTCTATTTGCCGATCCCCCGCATCGAAATCGCCGGGCCGCAGGGCGTGCAGGCCAGTTTCGACTGGCAGGCCGCCAAAGCCACCAGCCCCGCGCGGATGTGCACCGCCACCCTCATCAACAGCATCGCGAGTTACTGACCATGATCCGACTGAATCTGACCGCCACGCCGCAATGGCTGGACCTTGCCCCCGGGCTGCGCCTGCTTGTGGGCCCGCTTACCACGGCACTGATGGTCTCTGCGCGGGCCGACGCCACCATCGAGGCAATGCCCGAGACGGCCACGACCGAGGAGCTGGCACTGGCCATGGCAAAAGCCGTCGCGCGCCGCGCCGTCCTGGATTGGGAAGGCGTGGGCGATGACGCGGGCAATATTGTCCCGGTTTCAGCGGAAGGTATCGACGCCCTGCTGGAAATCTGGCCGGTCTTTGAGGCATTCCAAACCCAATACGTCGCGCGCGGCCTGATCCTGGACGCGGAAAAAAACGCCTCGGCGCCCTTGCCGACTGGTCGTTCGGCGGGGGCGATCGTTACTGCGCCGCCTGCGAGCCCTACAAGGGCCGCGAACGCAACTGCCCTGACTGCCCCACAAGACTGAACCGCCCGCAAACGCAGGATGGCTGGCAGGTCTGGGATCTGGTCGGCCGCTTGGGTGGCCAATTGCGTGTGATCCCTGGAGCGGTCTTGGGGTGGGACATGGGTGCTGCCATTGCACTGGCGCAAGCGCTGGGCATCGACGCACTCATCGCCGCTGAACTGCTTCCAGAAATCGAGGCCGTGATGGTCCGCAAAGTGAACGAGCAAATCGGAGAAAACCATGGCTGAGAAGAAGGTCAGCGTCCGCCTGTCAGCGGTCGGCGGACGACAAGTGCGCGCCGAATTGGAAGGCGTAGGAGAAGCCGGGGCTCGTGGCTTTGGTCGTTTGTCCTCCGAGATGGAGATGGCAAACGCGCGTCTGGTGGGCTTTGGACGCCGGGCAGGATTGGCGCTGGCCGCAATGACCGCCGCGGCGGCTGCGGCAGGTGTGGCCATGGTCCGGACGGGGCTTGATACAATCGATGCGCAGGCGAAGCTGGCCCAATCGCTCGACACGACCGTGGCGAGTATTCAGGTGCTGGAACGCGCGGGCGGGCTGGCCGGGGTTGCCATGACCAGCATTGAGCAGGCGACCAAGGATCTCACGCGCCGCCTGTCGCAGGCCGCTGCGGGTACCGGACCGGCGGTCGCCGCACTGGACCGCCTCGGTCTATCGGCCACGGACCTCATCGCCCTGCCGCTCGATGAGCGGATTGGCCAGATCAACCAAGCGATCGAGGATTTCGTACCGACGGCGGAGCGCGCGGCGGTGGCAGGGCAGCTTTTTGGCGAGGAAGGCAGCATCGCCATGTCGCGGATCGATAGCGCGACCCTTCGGCAGGCCACGCAGGATCTGCGAGATTTCGGGGTGGTGGTGTCGGAGCAGGACGCCGATCAGATCGAGCGCACCAATGACGCGCTCTCGCGGTTGGGGCTGATCTGGCGCGGTGTGTCGAACCAACTGGCGGTGGCGGCGGCCCCGGCCTTGGAGGCGGTCGCCAATGCGCTGGCGGCAATGGCGCGCACGACCGGCCCGGTTGGCATCGCGATCACAATGCTGTTCGACAACATTGGTCGGTTGACCACATATGCCGCGACCTTTGTGGCGCTGATGACCGGGCGCTGGGTGGCGGGTATGGCCGCCGCAGCCCTGTCGGTCAGCACTCTGGCCACCGGCCTTGTGATCCTGCGCGGCGCCCTGATCCGCACCGGCATCGGCGCGCTAATCGTCGGTGCGGGCGAGCTGGTCTATCAGTTCACCCGGCTTATGGCTGGTGCCGGTGGCTTTGGTAACGCGATGGGTTTGCTCTCCGACCTCGCCTCCGAGGTGTGGGGGCACATCGGCCTCGCGCTTGATGCAGCACTGGCACGGATGGCAGCAGGTTGGGAGGGGATGAAGGCCACAACGCTGACGGCGCTCGACGGTGCCATCACCGGCGTGTTCAGTTTTGGCGATCGGTCGGTGGCGGTGTTTCAGGGCACATTCGATGCAATGAAGGCGATCTGGGGGAGGCTCCCCGGTGCCATTGGCGACTTCGCGTTCCAGGCGGCGAACGGGCTGATCAGCGGGGTCGAGTCGATGCTGAACGGTGTCGTCACCCGGATCAACGGGTTCATTGCGACGCTCAACGCCGCACTGGATCTGCTCCCAGAATGGGCGACCGGCGAAGGCGGGGTTCGGATTGGCACCCTCGATCCGGTGGCACTCGGCGGGATCGACAACCCCTTCGCGGGGGCGACCGAGGCGGCCGGTGCTGCCGCCGCCGACGCGTTCTCCGCGGCACTGAGGCGAACTTACGTCGATACGCCTGATCTGGGCCTTGGGGCAGCAGCAGATGATGCCAGCGCCAGGGCCGACGGCTACCGCGAGGCAGCAGGCATGCTGGCCGATGCAGCTGGCCGCCCCTTGGCGAGTTGGCAGGCACTGCGCGATGCGATGAACAGCGCCGGGGCCGAGGCGGAAACAGCCCTCGCGGATGCTGCCACTTCGGCAGATGCGCTCGGTCTCGAACTTGATGAGACGGCCACCGCTGCCGGTGGTGCTGGTGCGGCAGCGCACACAGCCGGGGCCGCAGCCGCCGAAGGTGCGAACCAAGCGGCAACCGGCTGGGGTGCGGTGACGGCTGCCCTTGCCGATTATTCTGCCAAGGCCCGCGATATCGGGGGCGATATCGGCCAGACGCTGGTCGGGGCGTTCCAGAGCGCGGAAAATGCTGTGGGCGACTTCGTCAAGACCGGCAAGCTGGACTTCAGCAGCCTCGTCACTTCGATGATCGCTGATCTGGCCAAACTGGCCGCGCGGCGCTTTATTCTCGGCCCCATCGCAGATGCCTTGTCGGGCGCGTTTGGCGGCGCGGGCGGGTTGTTCGCGAACATCCTGCATTCTGGCGGCACAGTTGGCGTCGCTGGCAGCCACCGGATCGTGCCCGGTATGGCCTTCGCCGGAGCGCCGCGCATGCATTCGGGCGGTTGGGCCGGGCTGAAACCCGATGAGGTCCCCGCGATCTTGCAACGCGGCGAGCGGGTTCTGTCGCGCAGGGAAGCAGCTGGCTATGGCCAGGGACAAGGTGCGGCACCTGCGGTCAACGTCACGATCATGTCCCGTGACGCCGAAAGTTTCCGGCAATCCCGCTCGCAGGTGGCGGCCGACATCGCCCGCGCTGTGTCGCTTGGCCGGAGGGGCATGTGATGGCGTTTCACGAGGTGCGCTTCCCCGACAATATCAGCCGCGGCGCGCGCGGCGGGCCGGAACGCCGCACCCAGATTGTCGAGATGGCCAGCGGCGACGAGGAACGCAACGGATCATGGGCAGACTCGCGGCGGCGCTATGATGCCTCATACGGCATTCGCAAAGCCGACGATCTGGCGGCGGTCACCGCGTTCTTCGAGGCACGACGGGGGCGGCTTTATGGGTTTCGCTGGAAAGACTGGGCCGATTACAAATCCTGCCTGCCGTCTGCTAATCCCACGGCCACCGACAAGCCGATCGGGACCGGCAACGGCACCCAAACCACGTTCCAGCTGGTGAAACTCTACACCAGCGGCGCGCAGTCCTGGACACGCACGATCACCAAGCCGGTCGCTGGGACCGTTGCGCTGGCCCTGAACGGCGCAACCCAGATCACCGGCTGGACGATAAACACGACCACCGGCGTGGTGACTTTCACTGCAGCCCCGGCCCCCGGCGTGGCGATCACTGCCGGTTTTGAATTCGACGTGCCCGTGCGCTTCGACACCGACACGCTGGATGTCACCCTCGATTTCGAGCGGCTCGGCTCGATCACATCCATTCCCCTGATTGAGGTCCGTAGATGAAACTCCTCCCCACAGACATGCAAGCCCATCTCGATGATGGCACAACCACGCTCGCGTGGTGCTGGCGGATTGAGCGGGCCGATGGCGCGATCTTCGGTTTTACGGATCACGACCGCACGCTTGTAATCTCGGGCGCCAGTTTCGAGCCCGACAGTGGCTTTTCCGCTTCCGAGATCCGGGCCAGTGCAGATTTCTCGGTCGACGGGCAGGACGCAGAAGGCGCGCTGCGGTCGGACCGGATCACCGAGACCGATATTCTGGATGGGCGCTGGGACAATGCGGCGATCGAGGTCTGGCGGGTGAATTGGGAGGATGTGGCACAGCGAGTGCTTATGCGGCGTGGCAATCTTGGCCAGATCCGGCGCGGCAAGCAGGTGTTCGTGGCCGAAGTGCGCTCGCTCACGCATTTTCTCAATCAGCCAGTGGGGCGGACCTATCAGTATTACTGCGATGCAGAACTCGGTGATGCGCGCTGCGGGGTCAATTTGGCCACCCCCAGCTATTCGGGCAGCGGATCGGTGGCCTTGGTGTCGGGCGATCGGGCATTCAGGACCGCCGGTCTGGGCGGATTTGCAGCGAATTGGTTCGCTCTGGGCCGGGTCGAATGGACAAGCGGTGCCAATGCTGGGCGGCGCGCCGAAGTCTCCATCCATTCCATCGTGGCCGGGGCAGCCCAGATCACGCTGATCGAGGCGCCGGTGCGGGAGATCACGCTGGGCGATGGGTTCTTCATCCAGGCGGGCTGTGACAAGCAGTTCGCAACCTGCCGGATAAAATTCGGCAATGGTGTGAACTTTAGAGGCTTCCCGGCGATCCCCGGCGACGACACCATCGTGCGCTATCCCACGCAGGGTGGCGGCAATACCGGACAGCCGCTGTGAGTGCCGAAGCCGTGATCGCAGCGGCGCGGATCTGGCTCGGCACGCCCTATGTGCATCAGGCCAGCGCTCTGGGCGCAGGTTGTGATTGCCTCGGCCTTGCCCGCGGGATCTGGCGGGATCTGCATGGGGCCGAGCCCGTGACCCCGCCGCCCTATACGCGCGATTGGGGCGAAGCAGGTGGGGACGAAGTTCTGGCTACAGCCGCGCGGCGTTTCCTGCTGGAAATCCCAATCGCAAATGCCGGTCCCGGCGCTTTGATCCTGTTTCGCATGGCGCGCAATGCCCCGGCCAAACACTGCGGCATTCGCAGCGAGACCGGTCTGATCCACGCCTATGAGGGCGCGGGCGTCATTGAAGAGCCGTGGGGCGCGCTTTGGGCGCGCAGCGCGGCCTTCGCATTCCTTTATCCAGCAGCGGGTTAGATCGACATGGCAGCAATTGTTCTGGGCGGCATCGGCTCGACCCTCGGCGCAAGTCTCGGGGGCACTTTGCTGGGCGTCTCCGCCATGACCATCGGCGGCGGCATTGGCTCGATGATCGGCTCGGCGATTGATTCCCGCATCATCGCCTCCTTCACCCCAGATCAGCGGCAGGAAGGCGCGCGGCTGGACGAGCTTCGCGTCACCAGCGCCACCGAAGGCGCCGTGATCCCGCGCATCTATGGCCGGATGCGGGTGGGCGGCAACATAATCTGGGCCACGGATTTTCGCGAGGAATACACCGAGACCCGCCAGAGCGGCAGCGGCAAAGGCGGCGGTGGCGGCGTTGTGATCGAGAACTACAGCTATTTCGCGAGCTTTGCCGTGGCCCTCGCCACCGGGCCGATTGGCGGGATTGGCCGCATCTGGGCCGATGGCAGCGCCTTTGATGTGCCGGGAGCCATCTGGCGGCTGCACCACGGCACCGAAACCCAGATGCCAGATCCGTTCATTGAGACCATGATGGGCGCAGGTCAGGCACCAGCCTATCGCGGCACTGCCTACATCGTGTTCGAAAACCTGCCCCTCGCCAGTTTCGGCAACCGGATGCCGCAGCTGTCCTTCGAGATCTACCGACCCTCCGAGGAGCCCGACAGCGCTGAGCAATTATTGACGGCGGTGAACATGATCCCCTCTTCGGGCGAGTTCATCTATGCGACCGAGCCTGTCACCCGCAATATCGCCAATGGGGCCGTGCTGCCCGAGAACGTCAATTCCAGCGGCGGGCAGTGCGATTTCCTGACCTCGCTGGATCAGCTGGAAGCCACGGCCCCAAACTGCAAATCGGTGTCGCTGGTGGTGTCTTGGTTTGGCACCGATCTGCGCGCGGGCAATTGCCAGATCAGGCCGGGCGTCGATACCGCCAACAAAGTGACCGCGCCGAAGATCTGGCTGGTCAACGGCGTGACCCGCGCTGCCGCCTATGTCGTCTCGCAGGTCAACGGCGGCCCGGCCTATGGCGGCACACCCAGCGACTTCTCGATCGTGCAGGCCATTCAGGAACTGAAGGCGCGAGGGTTTCGGGTGACGTTCTATCCGTTCCTGCTGATGGATGTGCCCGCGGCCAACACGCTACCGAACCCCTATTCGGACAATGCCTCGGCGCTGGGCCAGCCGAGATATCCATGGCGCGGGCGGATCACCTGTTCGCCCGCGCCAGGCTTTTCGGGAACGGTCGATAAGACGGCAGCCGCAGCTTCGCAGGTGTCAGCGTTCTTCGGTGCGGCCGTGCCGGGCAATTTCGCAGTGTCGGGCACGTCGGTATCTTGGACCGGCGCGCCGAACGACTGGGGCCTGCGCCGGATGATGCTGCACTATGCGCACCTCTGCAAAGCTGCGGGCGGCGTTGATGCCTTCCTGATCGGCAGCGAGTTGCGCGGCATCACCCAGATTAGATCGGGCGCCAGCACTTATCCGGCTGTCACTGCCCTGCAAAGCCTTGCCGCCGCCTGCCGGGGCGTTCTCGGCCCGAACACCAAGATCAGCTATGCCGCCGATTGGTCGGAATATTTCGGCCACCAGCCGCAGGACGGCACCAATGATCTGTTCTTCCACCTTGATCCACTCTGGGCCGACGCGAACATCAATTTTGTGGGGATCGACAACTATATGCCGCTCTCCGATTGGCGCGATGGCGATCAGCATCTGGACGCCCTGGCTGGTGCGCCTGCGATCTACGATCTGCCCTATCTGCAATCCAACATCGAGGGGGGCGAAGGCTTTGACTGGTTCTATGCCTCCGATAGCGACCGTAACGCACAAATCCGCACCCCGATCACCGACGGTGCCTATGGTAAACCGTGGGTGTTCCGGACCAAGGATTTGCGCAACTGGTGGTCGGAGCGGCATTTCAACCGGCCCGGCGGCGTCCAAAGTGGATCGCCCACAGCCTGGGTGCCGCAATCAAAGCCCATCCGCTTCACCGAGGCCGGGGCACCCGCCGTCGATCGCGGCACCAACCAGCCGAATGTGTTCTTTGATCCGAAGTCGTCTGAATCCTTCCTGCCCTATCACTCGCGCGGATATCAGGATGATCTGGTGCAGCGCAGGTATATCGAAGCGCTTTATCCGTACTGGGCTGATCCGGCTAAGAACCCCGCGTCAAGCCTCTATGCAGGGCGGATGATCGACACGGCAGAGATCGCGATCTGGACATGGGACGCGCGGCCATATCCGGCTTTCCCTGTGCGCTCCGATGTCTGGTCCGACATCGACAATTTTCGCCTCGGCCATTGGTTGACGGGCCGGATTGGCGGTTGCGGCCTTGCTGAACTGGTCCGCGAGCTCTGCCGCACCGGCGGCGTGCCGCTGGATCTGATTGATGTCTCGCAACTAGCTGCCACCGTCCCGGGCTACGCGATCACCGCCATCGAGAGTGCGCGCGCATCGATCGGGCCCCTGGCGCAATTCCATGGCTTCGACGTGGTCGAGACCGGCGGGCAGTTGCGCTTTGTGCCGCGCGGGCGGGCCGCTGTGGCCCAGATCGCGGCCGAAACACTGGTGATCACAGAGCGCAACGCCGAGGACATCAGCTTCACCCGCGCGCAGGAGACAGAGCTGCCCCGGGCTTTGAAATGGCGCCTGATGATGCCAGACGAAGACTATGGCGCACTATCGGTGGAAGCCCGGCGGATTACAGTTGATACAGCGCGCGTGCGGAGCGAGCAGTTCCCAATTGTCTATCCCGCAGCCCTTGCCGATCGCGCGGCGCGGCGGGCGTTGCATGAAGAATGGGTAGGGCGCGAGGATGCCGCCTTCGCCCTGCCACCGTCGCGGCTGGCACTGGACCCTACGGATGTGATCCGCTTGGAGCATGACGGCCGCGCTCCGGAATATGTGCTGGCCCGGATCACCGACGGCGGTGCGCGGCGGGTTGAGGCCAAACGCACCGACCAGACGCTCTATGATCTGCCGCCCGGGCCCGAACGCACGCCCGCGTTCATCGCCCCAACGGTCTATGGTCCACCCGCGGCAGTCTTGATGAACCTGCCGCAGCTGGCGGACGATATTCCGGCGCACCGTCCCTATGCGGCTGTGTTTGCAACCCCTTGGTATGGGTCGGCCTTGATCTGGCGCAGCCCGTCCATCGATGGCTTCACCGCGCTGGGCACGGTCGGCCAACCCGCACGGCTCGGGTCGCTGGCGTTTGACTTCTACCCGGGGCCAGTCTGGCGGTTTGATAATGGCAACGAGCTCTGGGTCGATATTGCGGCAGGCGCCTTCGCAAGCCTTGACGACGAGGCGCTGCTGGCCGGGGGCAATCCTGTGGCAATCGAAACCGGGCCCGATGCTTGGGAGATCGTCCAGTTCGGGACGGCGTCCCTGCAAAGCCCGGGGCGGTGGAGGCTGACCCATCTGCTGCGTGGCCAATTCGGGACCGAGGACGCCATGGGCAACCCGGTTCCGGCTGGCGCGCGGGTGGTGGTGCTGAACTCTGCCGTGACGCCGATTGCCATCACGGAAAGCGATATCGGTCTGCCTGCCAACTGGAGGATCGGTCCGTCTAATGTGGCGGCCGCAGATCCGTTGAACCTGCAACTGGTGTTCACACCGTCTGGGCGCGGGCTGCGGCCGCTGAGCCCTGCGCAACTGCGTGGGGTGCCGCAGCCAGGAGGCGCTATCCTGCTGACATGGCTGCGGCGCACCCGGGCCAGCAGTGGCGATAGCTGGGTTCTGGTCGACGTGCCGCTCGGGGAGGCGACGGAAGCTTATGATCTGGAAATCCTGAACGGGGCGGCAGTGGTGCGGACGGTGTCCGGCATCGCGAGCGCCTCGTTTCTCTACACCGCGGCGATGATGACGGCAGATTTTGGTGGGCCGGTCACTTCGCTGCGGTACCGCGTCTACCAGATCGGCGCGCTGGGTGGCGGTGCTGGCGCCGAAGCCCTCGTCTAAACCTTTTGACCTTAATCTCGGAGGCATTGGCATGAGCCAATCGACCAATCTTGCGCTGCCCTATCTCGCGGCCAGCCAATCGCAAAAGCATGTGACCGTGAACGAGGGGCTCCGCTTCCTCGATGTGCTGGTGCAGATCTCTGTCAAAAGTGCTGCCCTGTCAGCGCCGCCTGGATCGCCCGGCGACGGCCAGCGCTGGATCATCGGCCCGTTACCCACCGGCCTCTGGGCCGGGCGCGCCACTCAGATCGCCGCCTGGCAGGATGGGGCGTGGGTATTCTATGCGCCAAAAGACGGTTGGCTGGCGTGGAATGAGGCGACGCAGGCTTCGCTGATATTCAGCGCCGGAGCATGGACATCTCTAATTGGTGCGCTGCTGGCCGCGGGGGTTGCAGATACAGCGTTCACGTTAAACGACGACGCCGATCCGACCAAGAAGGCCACCTTTGAACTCGCAGGGATCAGCACAGGCACGACCCGGATCTTCACGCTTCCAAACACGTCCAGCGAATTGGCGATCCTCGCAGGCACACAGACATTCACCGGCAACAAGACGTTCACTGGCACGTTGACGGCATCGGGAACCGTGACGGTCTCCGCCGCGGCCGCAACGATCGGCACTGCGACAGGCACGGCAACCTATGGGATGGGTACTGGCGGAACGACAACCGGCGTCAGCAAAACCCTGAACATCGGCACCGGCGGCGCGTCGGGATCGAATACGGTGGTCAACATCGGATCGGCCACCGCGGGCGCTGGCGGGACCACAGTGGTGAATACACCGACGGTAACCTTTGCCAATGCCGTGACGGCGGTGGCGATGCCGCAGGCCAATTTGACTGCGCAGCTGCTCGGCCTCGGTGGGGCCACCGCGGACAACTACAACCGCTTGTCGATCAACGCCCCAGCCATGCTGTTCAACAACGCAGGTGCCGGGATCGAGGCGACAGTCAACAAAGCCGCCCCCGACAATGACGCGGCCGTCGCGTTCAAGACCGGGTTTTCGACACGGGCGCTGATCGGGCTCCTGGGCAGCGATGATTTCAGCATCAAGGTCAGCCCGGATGGGACGGCTTTCTTTGAGGCCATCAAGATCGACCGCACATCTGGCCGGGTCGATTTGGCTGAGCCGCTGCTGATGCAGGGGCAAAGTGTGGTGCCTGACCCGCCACCTACTGGCAAACTGGCCATCTATGCCCGTGATCGCGCGGGGGCCGGATGGCTGGATGTGCAGCGCCCCTCGGGGCGGTTCTTTCCCCTTCAGCCGCATTTTGGGGTCAACCGGATCGCAACGTGGGCTCCGTCCACGAGCACAACTGTCAACACCAACGGAATGCCGCGCACGGCAGTGGGCACCGTTGCCACACCAACGTTGGCGACAACCAATCTCTCGACCAGCATGCGACGCTGGCGGATGACCAGCGCTGCGACGGCAGACGCTGTAGCCGAGGAACGGTCTGCCGGATGGGTCTGCTGGCGCGGCAATGCCGATGGGCTTGGTGGATGGAGCTACGTCAACCGGCTGTCGATGACGACATTGCAGGCGACTGGAATGGGGTTCTTTGGGCTCTATGGCTCAACGGCAGCACTGGCCACCACACTGGCACTTGCGGCCGCAGTGAATTGCATCGGCATCGGGTTCCAGCGCGGCACCCACACGAATTGGCAACTGGTGCACAATGATGGCTCCGGCGCGCCAACGCTGACCGATCTGGGTGCCAGCTTTCCGGTGGCCAGCACCACCAACGTCTTGTCGCTTTATATCGCGGCAGCTCCGAATGGCTCAGATATTGGCGTGCGAGTGGTCGAGGAAGTCAGCGGCGCGGCGGTCGAGTTCACCATCACCACCGACATACCCGCCGCCAGCCAGCTTCTGAGCCCCCGAAATTACATGAACACCGGCGCGACCACCGCAGCCGTCGCCTACGACTGCTCCGGCGTCTACGTCGAAACTGACTTCTAGGAGACCCTCCATGACTGAGGAAACCAGCTTCCTGCAGGAAGTCGCCGAGGCGTTTCGCGACAACGGAATCGCGGCGGCCATCACCGCACTGATCGCCGGCACCATCGCTCTTCTGGCTTCCGTCACGCGCAAAGCCTTCACCAACGACGCCATGCTTGCCCGCCTTGATCGCGAACTGGCCGCCGAACGCGACCGCGTCGATCGCCAGCGCGCCGAAGACCGCGACGACGATGCGGACCGGCTGGAACGCATTGAGACCGACATCCGCGCGATGCGCGATCTGATGTTCGAGGCCTTCCAGCGCGGCCGAACTGACTGACCCCCACACCACACATCAACCCGATCTAACCCAACCCGCCCGCAAGACGGGTTTTTTGTTGCCCGGCGACGGGCGAAAGGAGCCTCCCCATGCCGACCGAAACCCGTGAACCCATCCGCCTTATCCAAAGCGGTCTCGTCAAACTCGGCCACTCCCCTGGGGCCATTGATGGCCTGTGGGGCCTGCGCACTGCTCGCGCAATGAAGGCGCTCCTGGCCGCCAATGGCCGCGCTGCTTCTGTCGCACCGCCAGGCCCTTTGCCCTGGATCACCGAGGCCAAGTCTGCCCTCGGCCGTCACGAGGCCCGCGATCGATCCTGGCTGATGGATTGGCTGAAACGCGATGGCCGGTCCCTTGGCGATCCATCCAAGAACCCATGGTGCGGGGATTTCGTGGAAACCTGCATCCGTATGGGCCTGCCTGATGAACCGCTGCTCGGCGCGCTGGGCACCAATCCCTACTGGGCACGCAACTGGCTGCTGTTCGGGCAAGCAGTGCAGCCGATTACTGGCGCGGTGCTGGTCTTCGAACGCGGTTCAGGCGGCCATGTGGGTTTCGCGATGGGCCAGGATGACACGCATTTCTATGTGCTCGGCGGCAACCAGTCCGATGCCGTCACCATCGCCCGGATCGCCAAGTCCCGCCTTCTCGGCGCGCGCTGGCCCGCAACCTTTCCGCCCCGATTGCAGCGCCTGCCGACCATGAAGCCGGGCGAATTCCTCTCAACCAGCAATGAAATCTGAACAGGAGAAAATCATGTTGAAACCTGCAATCATGGCGCTGATCCGCCAAGTTTTGACCGTCGCTGGCACTGCTCTCGTCGCCAAGGGCTACGTCCAAGCCTCTGATGTCGAACCCGTGATCGGCGCGCTGCTGACCATTGGGTCGGTGGTCTGGTCTGTAAGTGACAAGCGCGCTAAATAGAGTAGGTAGTTGGGGAGGCTGTCTGGTCGTAAATTATCCAAGTCCTTCGTGGATACTGATGCTCCGGCAGGAAGTAGCTTCCGCTATAGGGTGCCCCACAGAGTAGGTGAGCGGAAAAGGTCAATTGCCTGGTCCTGATGTCAGAGACGGCTAAACAGCCATAGACGGCTTGATTAAGGCGCAGATCTAGGCGAGCCTGAAACGTAGTGAAGTCCTAGTTGACGAAAGAAGGGGCTCGACCACCGAAACCAATTTTTATTAATGATGGAAGTGTCAATGGCGGGCGAAAAAGAAAACCTCTTCGGATCGCTGATCAGAATGTACCGTCACCGTCACGGTATCTCCCGCGAGGAGCTAGCACAGCGTATCGGCCTTTCACAGGCGTCGATTGTGAGACTGGAGCAAGGCCGAGTGGTCCCGTCTAAAGGAACACTCGCATCGCTTAGTCAGATTCTTTTGGAAGACTCCAGTCTATCTAAGAGCGACATCAACAAGATCATTCTGAGGAGGAATGACTTTGATCCGTTCATTGATGGTAAACACGACTCCTACCTGCGTCTTAAAAAATATCATTTAGACAAAGATTTCGATGATCAAGACAATTGGTTTAGTGCATTGCTTGGGCTTTGTTGCGCAAAGTCGGTAACGTCCGGAGTTCCCCTTTCCCCGGACGCAATTATCCCACAGGCTCTGTGACGGGTATGCCGAGCGCGGTGTAGCCGTTGAGCACGGCGGCGCGGATCTGAAGTTCGGCGACCTGACGATCGAAGTCGCGCGCCATGAGGCTCTGCCCCAGCAGCTTCACGCAATGCATCTTCGTCTCGGCGCGGCTTCGTCGGTGGTATCCGCTCCATTTTCTCCAGATGGCGCGGCCAAGGTATTTCGAAGCGCGCAGCGCCTCGTTCCGAGCGATAGCCCCTGCAGTCGATGGCTTCCACGGCTTGGCATTCTTGCGCGGCGGTATGAC
>NZ_FZON01000074.1 GCF_900188425.1 Antarctobacter heliothermus | reverse complement strand
GTCATACCGCCGCGCAAGAATGCCAAGCCGTGGAAGCCATCGACTGCAGGGGCTATCGCTCGGAACGAGGCGCTGCGCGCTTCGAAATACCTTGGCCGCGCCATCTGGAGAAAATGGAGCGGATACCACCGACGAAGCCGCGCCGAGACGAAGATGCATTGCGTGAAGCTGCTGGGGCAGAGCCTCATGGCGCGCGACTTCGATCGTCAGGTCGCCGAACTTCAGATCCGCGCCGCCGTGCTCAACGGCTACACCGCGCTCGGCATACCCGTCACAGAGCCTGTGGGATAATTGCGTCCGGGGAAAGGGGAACTCCGGACGTTACCGACTTTGCGCAACAAAGCCTGCTGCAGGCGAACACGCGTGAGCGGCTGGAAACCATCGCTTTTGAGACAGGCATGTCCGTGGCGACTGTTCAGCGTCGTGTTCGCGTGTTGAGAGAAGCAAAGTACATCACCCAGGATGCCGCGTTGTTGTCTCCGACGGCGTTGGGATACACGATGACATTTGTCATCCTGGTCGAGCTTGAGCGCGAGCGGATCGACCAGATCGACGCATTCCGCCGCAAGGTGCGTGATGAAGTGCAGATACAGCAATGTTACTACATTACAGGCGAGGCCGACTTTGCGTTGATCGCACTGGCAAAGGACATGGAAGATTATCAGGCGCTGACGGAACGGTTGTTCTTTGCAGATTCCAACGTAAAGCGTTTTCGCACATCCGTTGCGATGGATCGCACCAAGGTCAGCATGGATGTCCCGCTGGGCTAGGCGGGATCTTTACGTTGGCAGAGTTATCTCAGGGATGTCAAAGGCCGTGACTGGCGGAATGTCCCCCTCAGCTTTGCGAATATCGACAAGACAGGTAAGCGCTCCCGGCCCCTGTGCGATCTCCGACGTCGGAAGATCGGCGGTTAGCACATTCGGGTTGCCGTGCTTGCAGCGGTCACTCCCGTTTTCCCAATCAGGATCATACCACGCACCGGTCGCCATCAGGACGACGCCTTTGCGCACATCCGGCGAAAGCGACGCCCCGGCAAGACACCGACCACGGTCGTTGAAGACCTCGACAATGTCCCCGTCGCAAATACCGCGCACATCGGCGTCTATCGAGTTGATGACACAGGCTGCGCGACCAGCGATCTTTCCTGCCCGGCTGTGGCTGCTCTGATCGAGTTGTGAATGCAGGCGTCGGTCGGGTTGGTGAGTGACTAGGTGCAAAGGAAACTTCTGTGCCAGCGATGCACCCTGCCATTCCACCGGATCGCGCCACATCGGGTGGCCCGCAATCCCATCCCGTCCAAATCCCGCAATCGTATTGCTGAAAATCTCGATCCGCCCGCTCGGCGTCGGGAGTGGGTGTTCCACTGGATCGGCTCGGAAGTTTTCCAGCAAGCGTCTGGGGTGTTCCGGAACCGGAACCGACACCGTACCAATCACGCGAAACTCATCATAGCGAGGCATATCCGGCATTGTTGCACTGAGGTTCTTGACGGTGCGATCATAGAGGCGTTGCAACCATTCCGCTTCACTGCGACCTTCGGTGAAACGGTCAAGGATCGTGCCGTCGACGTCGGTCGGTCCCGTCACCCGCGCTGCAAGATCCGCAAAGATGTCATGGTCATTGCGGCTCTGCTTGAATGGCTTTGCAACTGCAGACGTGGCAAATATATGTGTATCCTGCGGCGATCCTGACAGATCATTGCGTTCCATCGAGACCGTGGCAGGGAACACGATATCCGCAAAACGGGCCAGAGGGGTCCAATGGGGTTCATGGACGATCACCGTCTCGACCCGCTCCCATGCGCGACGTAGGCGGTTCAGGTCCTGATGGTGGTGAAACGGGTTTCCCCCGGCCCAGTAAACCAGCCGGATATCGGGGAAGGTCAAGTCCTCGCCGTTGTAATGAACGGACCCCCCGGGATCGAGCAGCATATCCGCAATCCGCGCCACCGGAATGAAGGTGCTCACGGGGTTTGTGCCCGTGGGCAGCGCCGCCACTGGCAAACGCCCTCGACGGTTTCCGACACTGTTGACCGCGCTCAAGCCGCACGCAACCCCTTCGCCACGGCGTCCGATCCCTCCCAGAAGCGCCGCGAGAACGACCGCCATCCAGATGATCTCCTCGCCATTCTGCTGTCGCGTCATTGACCAGCTGAAGTTGACCACCGTCGGACGCCGCGCCATTTGCAACGCAAGATCGACAATCCGACGGGCCGGAATTCGCGTTATCGACGATGCCCAATCCGCCGATTTCGGCTGTCCGTCCATCTGTCCCATAAGGTAGGGCCGAAACGCGTCGAACCCCGTACAGTGGCTGTCCACGAATGCCTGGTCGTGCAGGTTGCGCGCCACCAGCGTATGCGCCAGGGCAAGCATCAACGCCATGTCCGTATTCGGCCGGATCGACAGCCACCGATCCCTCAAGCTGTCGTCAAGATCCAGCGCAGATGGGTTGATGGTCACGATATCGGCCCCTGCATCGAGCGCCGCCGCCATGTCGTCACGTTGCGTGTGTCTTGCAACGCCGCCGCCATTGACCTGCCCGTTGCGCACCGCGATCCCGCCAAAGGCCACGATCAGCGATTTCCTGTCTGCGATTTCCTGCCATGTCCCGTGCTCCGTCAGCAGGGTTTTCATTGGGGCCAGCACATGCGGCATGATCACTTCGGCGGCGGCATAGCTGTAGGAATCCCGCGCACTGGTATAGCCGCCGAACAGGTTCAGGAACCGGCGCAACTGGCTTTGGGCATGGTGGAATCGTCCGGCGCTGGCCCAGCCATAAGACCCGCCATAGATCGCCTCGTTCGAATGATCGCGCCGGACCCGCAAAAGCTCGCGCGCGGCAAGATCGAGCGCCGTGTCCCAGTCGACCGCCACGAACGAATCCCGCCCCCGCAGGCTGCGATCCGCATTGCCGTCCAGGAACCCTCGCCGCACCATCGGCTGACCGATCCGGCAGGGATCATCAAGCGTTTCAACCATCGCCTGTCCGATCGGCGACGGGTCGGGGTCGTCCTCATACGGCAAAAGCGCGCGAACCCGGCCATCAGCCATTTCGGCGCGATAGGTGCCCCAATGTGCCGCGACGAATGGCAGGTTGTGTGTCATGGCGACATTCCCCGGCGCACAAGACTAACCCAAAAGCCCGCACCAACGGGCAACAGGTCGTCCGAGAAATCGTAGTCTGAGGAATGCAGCGGTTGTCCGTTCGCGCCTTCGGTGCCGTTGCCCGCCAAGATGAAACACGAAGGCCGGGCCGCCGCAAAATGGGCAAAGTCCTCGGAGAACAATTTCGGCGCACAGGCCGCGTCGACGGCGTCTTCACCAACGACGGATATTGCGGCATGAACGGCGGACGCTGTCGGGCCGGGGGCATTGATCGTCGCGGAAAAGCAGGTGTCGAATGAAACGGTTGCCGTGACGCCATGTGCCGCACAGATGCCATCGGTGATCTGACGCATCCGCTGCTCGATGGCGCGGGTTGCCGCAGGCGTCAGCGCGCGCGCATCTCCGGTCAGAACCGCGTTGCCCGGAAGAATGTTGCGCCCGCCGTCAGCGGTGAACCCGGTTACCGACACAACCCCGTTCTGACCGGGGTCGAGCTTCCGCGAGACGATGGTTTGCAGGCTTCCAACCAGTTCGGCCCCGACTGTGATCGCATCGACACTCATATGGGGCATGGCCGCATGGCCGCCGCGTGCGGAAATCGCGATCTCGAACAGGCTTTCACTTGCCGTTATCGGGCCCGTGCAAGTCGCGAACTGGCCGACCGGTAGACCGGGCAGGTTATGCATACCATAAACGCTCTGTACGTCGAACCGCTCGAACAGCCCGTCCCGGATCATCGCCTGCGCCCCCAGGCCATGTTCCTCGTTCGGCTGAAAGATGAACACCACCGTGCCGTCAAACCCGCCACCGCGCGCCAGGGTTTGGGCCGCACCCAGCAGCATTGCAGTGTGGCCGTCATGCCCACAGGCATGCATTACACCGTCGGTCACCGACCGATAGTCGCGGATGCTCGTTTCATGGATCGGCAGTGCATCCATGTCGGCGCGCAAACCGATGCTTCGGTCACTTTTCCCGCGCTTCAGAATGCCGATGACACCAGTGCCGCCAATGCCGCGGTGCGTCTCGACCCCGAAGTTTTCGAGAAGATCGGCAACCCGTGCCGCCGTTTTCTGTTCCTGAAATCCAAGCTCCGGATGGCTATGGAAATGCCGCCGCCAGGCGGTCATCTCCGACATTTCACCGGGATCAAACACGGCTCAATCTCCTTCCGGACCCTCGGAAACGATCAACAGGCAACGAGCATCCGGTCCCGGTGACGCAGCCGTCGGCGCCGCCAGCCCGGCCGCACCGCTGGGTGTGGTTGCGATGCCGTAACGCGCGAAGGTGTTCACTGCCGCCGTGGCTTCTTCGTCGGTGATGGTCACGAACCTGTCGGCATCCTGTTGCAGGGCGCGAAACGCAATCAGTGACGCGTCCTTGCAATCCAGACGACCCATGTTGGAGTCTGCCCCATCAACGCGCGTCAGTCGCCCCGCCTCGACGCTGCGTTGCAAGCACGGCGCGGCGTCCGGCTCCACCACAATGATCTCGGGTTGTTCCGCCCAATTGAGCCGGATATGCGCGGACAGTGCCGCGGCCAATCCTCCGACACCCGCTTGCAGATAGACATGTGTCGGCCAAACATCCAATTTTGCGAATGCCGCCCTGCATTCCTCGGGGATCACGCAATATCCCTCCATCACCAGCGCAGGCCGGTCGATGTAGCCTTCCCACGATCCGTCCGCCAACAGGATCCAATCCTTGTCGCGCGCCACCTGGCGCGCCACTTCGACGCTTTCATCATAGCTTCCGTCAACGCGCAGCACATCCGCGCTTTTGGCCCGAATGCGATTGGCGAACGACTCCGGTACTGCCGCCGCAAGTACGATCACCGCTTTCGCGCCAAACACCTTGGCACCGGCAGCCACCGACAAACCGTGATTTCCAGCACTTGCCGTGATGAAAACCATCTCGGCCGCTGTGTTTTTTGTGGCCTGTGACGAAAAATCCTCCGACCCGGCCTTGTCGGCGATCATCCGCGCCACGGCAAAAGCGCCGCCAAGAGCCTTGAAACTGCCAAGGCCCATACGGTCGCTTTCATCTTTCAGCCACAGCCGCGAAATACCGACCTCCTCCGTCAGTAGATCGATTTCCGTCATCGGGGTCGGAGCATGAACAGGGCAATCCTTCAGCAGCGCCTCCGCGCGCGAAGCGTCGGGATGGAAAAGATGATGATCCAGGTTGGTCGGGATTTGTGTGCTATCGGTCATGCCATCAGCATTACTGAAAAAGCTGAGAAATTTTTGCGCATTTTTTCTACAGAGGTGACTATATTTCTTGCTTTTGATCAAATGCTGCTGTGACAAAATCAACGCATTTGACGCCAATAGAGGCCATATCGCTTTCATCGGGAACATCATGAACGCCTCTCAGGTTTTTCCTCTGTCCGAGTTTGAAATGCGCCTCGCGAGGCTGCAAACCCGGATGTCAGACGCGGGCCTCGACGGCCTGTTGCTCACCTCAGAACACGATGTCCGCTATGTGACGGGGTTCCTTACACGGTTTTGGGAAAGCCCCACGCGCCCGTGGTTTGTCGTGGTTCCTGCATCCGGCAATCCGATTGCCGCGATCCCGTCGATCGGTGCCGCGCTCATGGCCGCCACCTGGGTTACGGATATTCGCACCTGGTCCGCGCCAACCCCGGAGGACGACGGGATTTCGCTGTTGGCCGACACCTTGAAAGAAGTCTTGCCGCCCCATGCCAGGCTTGGCCTGGCGATGGGGCATGAAACCGCGTTGCGTATGCCGCTGGTCGATTTCATGCGTCTGCGCGACGACCTGGCGCCCTGTGAAATCCTGGACGCGACCAAGCTCCTGCGCGAAACGCAGGCGATCAAATCCGAACGCGAACTTGAGATCATTTCGGAAATCTGTGCCATCGGCGGACGGGCATTCGACCGGATCGAGGAGATCGTTCAGGTCGGCAAGCCGCTGAGCGGGGTCTACCGCGACTTTCAGGCGCTATTGCTATCCGAAGGGGCGGATTGGGTGCCCTATGTCGCAGGAGGGGCCGGGCAAGGTGGGTATCCCGATGTCATTTCTCCCGCGACCGACGCACCGCTGCGCGACGGCGACATCCTGATGCTGGATACAGGCGCGGTCCGGCTGGGGTATTTCTGCGACTTCGACCGCAACTGGTCCATCGGATCAGCCTCTGCCGAAACGCGGAGCGCCTATCGTTTGCTCTTTGAAGCGACCGATGCCGGCTTCGAAGCCGCGCGTCCCGGCACCACCGCATCCTCGGTGTTCCGCGCCATGCAATCGGTGATCGACAAGGCGGGCAGCAGCGGCGCGGGCGGGCGCCTCGGGCACGGATTGGGCATGCGGCTGACCGAATTTCCGTCCTTGACGGCGACAGATGAAACAGAATTGCAACCCGGAATGGTCCTGACGCTGGAGCCCGGCCTGGAAATGGCGCCGGGGCGCATGATGGTGCATGAAGAAGACATCGTCATTACCGATGACGGACCACGCTTCCTGACAAACCGCGCCGCGCCGGAGATTCCCGAAATAGGTTTGCAGGCATGAGCCTTCTGCCTTTCGCACTTGGCCCTGCCCTGGGATACAAGGCCAACCTCGGACTGATCGTCCTGCGAACCGACGAAACCATCGAGGCGGATTTTCGGCAGCTGATCGCGGATGACGGCATCGCCCTCTACACCACGCGCATACCCTGCGAAACCGACCTTTCAGGGGAGGCGCTTGCCCGCATGAAAGCTACGCTTCCGGCTGCGGCGGCGCTGTTGCCATATACCTTCATGTATGACGTGGTAGGGTACGCCTGCACATCGGCCAGCGCGGTGATCGGGTCCGATGCGGTTGGGCATGCCATTCGCGCAGGCACCAATGCCCGCCATGTGACCGATCCGCTGCTGGCGATGCGGGCCGCCCTGGGCGCGCTGAACGTGCGCAAGCTCGGGTTTCTGTCGCCCTATGTTGCGGAACTGTCAGACAGGATGCGGCAGATATTCGAGTCCGACGGCATCGAGATCGCCAGCTTCGGCAGCTTTGGCGAGAAAAGCGACGAAAAGATCGCGCGCATCCACACAAGGTCGATTCGCGATGCGGCCCGCAATATCTGTGATGCGGCTCGGTGTGACGCGCTTCTGATCTCCTGCACGAACCTGCGCGCCACGACCGAGATCGCGCAACTCGAGGCCGAACTCGGACTGCCGGTGCTGGCCTCGAACCAGGCGCTGGCATGGCAAATGCTAAAACTATCGGGTCAGCGGACCGACCACCTTCCCTACGGCGCCTTGATGAAGCTGTGAATAAGCCGCGCTTCATCGGCAAATTCCTGACAAGCGGAAAAGACGCTTCAGGGCGAACAGCGGTGCAACAGGTCGATTGCGCTGACTGGTGCGGGTTGATCAAGCACCCGAAACATGGGTTTTTTCGCGGAACGGGTTGGTGATAGATGCAGCCAGGAAGCGCGGGTGGTTGGAGAGAGTCTGGTAGCCTCTGATTGACTCCTCACTTAGCTGTTCATCCGGTTCGGAGGCAGGCCGCAATCGCCAAACTCCAGCCGATATCTTTCGGGACGGTCGAGCCGCATCACAAGGCCCACGCTCGCTCCCAACGTCCCAAAATTCGCCTCAGGCCTGCGCGGCGAAGTTCCGAGAACGCCCTCCCAGGTAAAAAAACAGGCCGCGATTGTCAGCTTGCCGACATTCGAACTCGTGCGGTGAAGGTTTCTGTCCGAAGACCTGCAAACTCGGCCTCCAATCCGTGCGGCAGCTTGCATGAACGACCGGTCCTCCATCCGCTGCGCTGCACCGAGTTTCTCGCTCGGGCAGCATCTGAAGCGCTGCATGCGCACGCAGCGATCAAATCGAATTTACAGGATGGGCTCAAAGCGGGCATTGCGCGTCGAGCCTCACTAGGGCTGACATGCATCATTCACGGCAAAGGGCGGGGGCTTTTGGCCCGCCGCCCCTTAACAAGATGTGAATTCGTCTCTGTAAGCCCTTGATTTACAACAGGCGCACGTCTGTCCACGCGTGGACACCCTCCGCGGCCACCCCCTCGCGGGGGCAGCCCGGCACGCTTACCCCTTGGCGTAGCCCAACCCTTGCAAGGCCACGCGGATTTCATCCAGAACCGCCGGATCATCAATCGTCGCGGGCATCTTGAACTCTTCGTTGTCGGCGATTTTCACCATGGTCGCGCGCAGGATTTTTCCCGACCGGGTCTTGGGCAGCCGATCGACCACGCAGGCCAGCTTGAACGCCGCGACGGGGCCGATCTTGTCCCGCACCAGCTTGACGCATTCCTTGACGATCTCATCATAGGGTCGGTTGGTGCCCGAGTTCAGACAGAGGAACCCCATCGGCAACTGACCCTTCAACTGGTCCGTCACGCCGATCACGGCGCATTCCGCAACGTCCGGGTGTCCGGCCAGCACCTCTTCCATGCCCCCCGTCGACAGGCGATGCCCGGCGACGTTGATCACATCATCGGTGCGCGCCATGATGTAGAGATAACCCTCTTCGTCCTTCATCCCCGCATCGCCAGTCTCATAGTAGCCGGGGAAGGTATTGAGATAGGATTTGCGAAAGCGATCCTCGGCGTTCCACAGCGTCGGCAGCGTCCCCGGCGGCAGCGGCAGCTTGATCGCGATGGCGCCCAGCGTGTCGGGACCAACCGGGTGGCCCGCCTCGTCCAGGATCTGCACGTCATAGCCCGGCATCGGCTTGGCGGGACTGCCCAGCTTGGTCGGCAGTTCCTCGATCCCCAGCGGATTACCCGCGATGCACCAGCCCGTCTCTGTCTGCCACCAGTGGTCGATCACCGGCACCTTCAACATGTCCTGCGCCCAGACGATGGTATCCGGGTCGGCCCGTTCCCCCGCCAGATAGACCGCGCGCAGCCCGCTGAGGTCGTATTTGGCGACAAATTCGCCCTTGGGGTCCTCACGTTTGACCGCCCGAAAGGCGGTCGGCGCGGTAAAGAACGACTTCACCTTGTGTTCCTGGATCACCCGCCAGAACGTGCCCGCATCCGGCGTACCGACCGGCTTGCCCTCAAACACGATGGTGGTGTTGCCATGCACCAGCGGGGCGTAGGTGATATAGCTGTGCCCCACGACCCAGCCCACGTCGGACGCGGCCCAGAACACATCACCGGGATCGACGTTGTAGAGGTTTTTCATGCTCCAGTTCAGCGCCACAAGATGCCCGCCCGTGTGGCGCACAACGCCCTTGGGCTGGCCGGTGGTGCCAGAGGTATAGAGGATATAGGCCGGGTGGTTGCCCTCGACCGGCACACAATCCGCCGGTTCGATGCCGTACTGAAAGCCGTGCCAGTTGTAGTCGCGGCCCTCGATCAGTTTGGCCACTTCCTGCTCACGCTGGAAGATCACGCAAAAATCGGGCTTGTGCTTGGCCAGATCAATGGCCCCGTCCAGCAGCGGTTTGTAGTGGATGACGCGCCCCGGCTCCATCCCGCAGGAGGCGGCGATGATCGCCTTGGGTTTGGCGTCGTCGATCCGCACCGCCAGTTCGGTCGAGGCAAAGCCGCCAAAGACAACCGAATGGACCGCACCAAGACGGGCGCAGGCCAGCATCGCCTCCAGAGCCTCGGGGATCATCGGCATGTAGATGATGACGCGGTCGCCCTTTTCAACGCCCTTGGCGCGCAGGGCCCCGGCCAGATTGGCGACGCGGTTGCGCAGCTCAACAAAGGAAATCTCACGCTTGGTATGGGTGATCGGGCTGTCGTAGATGATGGCCGTCTGCTCCCCCCGGCCATTTTCCACATGGCGATCGACAGCGTTCCAGCAGGTGTTGACCATGCCGTCGGCAAACCATTCGTACATGTGGTCGCCGCGATCAAAGAGGGCCTTCGACGGTTTCCGGTCCCAATCGATGGCTTCGGCCGCCTGCATCCAGAACCCTTCCGGATCGGACTGGCAGCTGTCATAAACGTCTTGATACCCCATGGAGAGCCTCCTTTTCCCTGACAAGCGGCTTAGGCTCTGGTCTGCCAGACAGGCAAGTCTGTTACCGATGGTCAGGACAGAATACCGCAGAAGATTTGCGAAAATCGCCTGCAAATATTTGCAAACCCTCCGAATTATTGCTCTGATCTTTCATTTTTCCCCAATTTGCAAAACTGCAAACCATGCCTCCCCTTCTTGGCGAAGTCCCATCTCAAGCAGGACACCCACCCGCTTGCGCAGATGTGAACGGTCACATGGCTTGACCTTATGCTGGCGACATGGACTCATCCCCACAATCGGACCAAAGGAGATTCCCCATGCAAAGCAATGCCTTCAAGACGCTGATCCTGGCCATACTGGCCGCCTGCGTCTGGAGCGGTGCCGCCCGAGCGGATTGGGAATTTATCGGTGGTGAAGAGGCGACAGTGCATACCGCCCGCGTCTGCAAAGGCGCGGACGAGGTTCTGTGCCTGGAGCTGGGCTGCACGCTGGGCGATCCGCTGGCCTTTCGCCTGACCTCACAGAACATGGCCGGGATGGTTGCGGCGGCGCAGCTGGACACGCTGCTGTTTGTCGGCTCACAACTGGCCGGGTCGCTGGATTTCAGCCAGAGCGGGCTGGAAAGCTTTCACGCCCCGCTGGAGGAAACCCACCTGCGCGGCATCCAGCGCCTGAAGGCGGGCATTCGGGCGCAACTGCATGTCTGGTACAGCGGCGATGCCGCGCCCGAAGTGCATAACTTTACCCTGATCGGCAGTCAGAACGCGATCACCGCGGTGGAACAGTTCTGCCCGCAACCGGATTTCGCCGCCCGCGAGCTAGAGCGGCGCACACTGCCCGATCCGGCCACCAAGATCCTTGGCGACATGCGTGAGGCCTGCACCGTGCTGGACGGCCAGTTGACCGTGGGTGAGGATTTTGACGTTGCCATCGACATTGACGGCAAACCGCCGCTGGACCTGCGGGTGAACCACGGCGCGATGGTCTGCGACAGCACGCCGGACATGGTGTGCGGACCGGCGGGCTGCCTGACCTCGTTCTGGCTGGGTCTGGACAACGGCCAGTACCGCAGGGTCTTTCTGGATGCGATCCAGGACGCGGCCCTGACCGGACAGCCCGGCGTTTTGACCCTCAGCCTCAAGGGGTCGCGCTGTGGCGACGGCGATGACGCTGGCCCCTGTGGCCGTGCCTATGAACTGGACGGTTTCGAGCTGAAACCCCGGCAATAGCCGGGGGCGTCGGGGCCCGTGTGACATCAGGCCCCGACCACCGTCTCAGTCCGTGAACGTGACAGAGACCACCGGGTTGCCCGGCAGGCCGTCATAGCTGACGGATGCCCCGCCCCCGGCCTTGGC
Source organism: Antarctobacter heliothermus (assembly GCF_900188425.1). GTDB lineage: Bacteria > Pseudomonadota > Alphaproteobacteria > Rhodobacterales > Rhodobacteraceae > Antarctobacter > Antarctobacter heliothermus. The sequence continues at coordinate 5,311 of NZ_FZON01000074.1, read as the reverse complement.
CGGTGGCAACAACGGCCCGATGGACCCGACAGAGATCAGGTCGCCCGCTTTCAGCATATACCCCGCCGATATCAGCCAGAGCGCCGAATTCACCGGGTTGCCCAGCACCGCCGCCCCCGGCGCTTCTGCCATCACCGTGCCATCCGCCGCGCGCACCGTGACCTGCATCGCCGCCAGCGCCTGCAACATCGCGGCTGGATCGTCGACCGGTATTTCGGCGCCCATGACCCCCAGGCGCGGCGCGACGCCGATGGCCGTCAGGGTCACACCGTTGATCGGCTCCCCCTGCTTGAAGGTCAGGTCCGGCAGTTCGATGAATGGCCGCACGGCCGAGATATGCGTGATCGCCTCTTCGGCCGTCGTCGCCGCGTTGATCGCGTCGTCACCGACCACAAGGATAAGATCCGCCTCGAACAAGGGGATCGCGCCGAATTGCGCCGGCACCTCGGCCCCGTCCTCCAGCAGCATGTCGCGGTACAACACGCCGCCCACCGGCTCTGTCACGCCAAACCGCTCCTGCGCCGGTTTGCTGGTCAACCCGGCCTTGTAGCCCACCACCGGCCCCAGATGCGCGGACAGTGCCGCGACCACCTTTTCCTGCGTGCAGCGCGCATCCTCCATCGTGCCCTCCGGCACCAGCGCCACGGTCGGCGTCTTGGCCAGATGATCGGCGACAAAGGCAGCAATGGCCGCATCGTCGGCGCAGTCCGCCCAGGCCGCGCCGGCCATCAATGCAATCACCCCCGCCGTAACAGGCAGAGCAGTAAATCTGGACATGTAAACCTCCCGGATGTCGCTTGCCCTCAGACTGACGCAGCGCCGCGAGTCTGGCAATCGACAAGGTGGGGCACCCCCTTGGATCAGACAAACTGTTCGCGGATCAGTCGTTCCTCCAGCCCGTGACCGGGGTCGAACAGCACATGGTGCGCCACATCCGGTTCCGACCGGATATGCACCCGCAGGACATCGCGCACCGCCTCGCCGTCGGCCTCGGCCATGACGGGGCGCTTTTCCGGCTCAAGCACCTCGAACGTTACGCCCGCCGATTTCGGCAGCAACGCGCCGCGCCACCGGCGCGGGCGAAAGGCCGCCACCGGGGTCAGCGCCAGCACATCCGCGCCAATCGGCAGGATCGGCCCGTGCGCGGAATAATTATAGGCGGTGGACCCGGCGGGCGTCGACACCAGCGCCCCGTCGCAGACCAGTTCCGCCATGCGCACCTGCCCGTCCACGCTGATCCGCAGCCGCGCGGCCTGTGATCCCGACCGATGCAGCGACACCTCGTTGATCGCCAGCGCGTGATGGTCATGCCCGTCGACACATGTGGCGCGCATCACCAGCGGGTTGATCACCGCCTCCTCTGCGGCCTGCAACCGCTCGACCAGCCCGTGTTCCGAATATTCGTTCATCAGAAACCCGACAGTGCCGCGATTCATGCCATAAACCGGCACCTCCAACGCCTGCGTCCGGTGCAGCGTGTGCAACATGAACCCATCGCCGCCCAGCGCCACGATCGCCTCTGCCCCCTGTTCGGCATGGTCGCCATAGCGCCGGGACAACCCAGCCAGCGCCGCCTGCGCAATGGGCGCGCGAGAGGCGCAAAAGGCGATCCGTAGTGTCATCGGGGGTTTCCTGTCGTCTTCATTCGGGGCGGATGGAACCACATGTTCCCCGACAGGACCAGTGTTCGCCCGTCTGTGGCGCTGAAATCTTCCACTGCGTCGCTTTAGGTTCTTTGAAGCGGGCGGCATGTCCGATACCAAACGCCGCAACCCGAATCCCAAGGAGCAGCGCCATGAACGCCACCCACCGCGACACCGGTTTCTTTACCGAGTCGCTCTCCTCCCGCGATCCTGAACTGTATGCCTCGATCACCGGCGAGCTTGGCCGCCAGCGTGACGAGATCGAGCTGATCGCCTCCGAAAACATCGTCTCCAAGGCGGTGATGGAGGCGCAAGGCTCTGTCATGACCAACAAATACGCCGAAGGCTATCCCGGTCGGCGCTATTACGGCGGCTGTGACTACGTCGACGTGGCAGAGAACCTCGCGATTGAGCGCGCCAAGCAGCTGTTCGGCTGTGACTTTGCCAATGTGCAGCCCAATTCCGGCTCACAGGCCAACCAGGGCGTGTTCACCGCGCTGATCAAACCGGGCGACACCATTCTGGGCATGTCGCTGGACGCGGGCGGTCACCTGACCCACGGCGCCAAGCCCAACCAGTCCGGCAAGTGGTTCAACGCCATCCAGTACGGCGTGCGCAAGCAGGACAACCAGCTGGATTATGATCAGGTCGAGGCGCTGGCCAAGGAACATCTGCCCAAGCTGATCATCGCCGGTGGCTCTGCCATCCCGCGCCAGATCGACTTTGCCAAGATGCGCGAGATCGCCGACATGGTGGGCGCGTATCTGCACGTCGACATGGCGCATTTTGCCGGTCTGGTGGCAGCGGGCGAACACCCCTCGCCCTTCCCGCACGCCCATGTCGCCACCACCACCACGCACAAGACCCTGCGCGGTCCGCGCGGCGGCATGATCCTCACCAACGATGAGGCGTTGGCGAAAAAGTTCAACTCCGCCATCTTCCCCGGCATTCAGGGCGGCCCCCTGATGCACGTCATCGCCGCCAAGGCCGTCGCCTTTGGCGAGGCGCTGCGCCCCGAGTTCAAGACCTACCAGCAGCAGGTGATCAAGAACGCGCAGGCCCTGTCCGATCAACTGATCAAGGGCGGGCTGGACACCGTGACCCACGGCACCGACACCCATGTGGTGCTGGTCGATCTGCGCCCCAAGGATGTCAAAGGCAATGCCACCGAAAAGGCCTTGGGCCGCGCACATATCACCTGCAACAAGAACGGCGTGCCGTTTGACCCCGAAAAGCCGACCGTGACCAGCGGCATCCGCCTTGGCAGCCCCGCAGGCACCACGCGCGGCTTTGGTGAGGCAGAGTTCCGCCAGATCGCCGACTGGATCATCGAGGTTGTCGACGGGCTGGCCGCCAACGGCGAAGATGGCAATACCGAGGTCGAGGCCAAGGTAAAGGCAGAGGTCGCCGCCCTCTGCGCCCGCTTCCCGATCTACACCGACCTCTGATCACGCATTGGGCGGGGCTCTCTCCCGCCCCGCCGTCGCACCAATCAAACCGCCGTGGACCCCTCCATGGCGGTTTTTCCGTTCAATCGGCCTCAGACTTCGTCTTTCAACGCATCTTCCAGCATCTTTTCGTTCCGAACATCCTCGATCCGGCGCAGGCGATCCTCGGACATGCGGAAATCGAACCGGTATTTCACCACGTTGATCAGGCTGATGGTCAACATGAACACCCCCATCGCCCAGAACCCCTTGGTCGACAGCGGCACCTCGGTGCTCAGCCAAAGCGAAATGCCCAGCAGGCCATAGGCCAGCGCCACACCGGCAAAGTTGATGAACAGGATCAGGCTGTTTTCGTTGCGGTCCATGAGAATAGTCCTTTCAAGTATCAATGTTTGCGATCAGGGATTGCGATCAGTTTTGGGACTTCAGGCGGTTCAGAACATCCGCGGCGGTGCTTTTGCTGGCGGGCCCAAACCCGGCCTCGGCCATGCGGTCGGCCATGTCGCCCTGGTTCAGCCCGGTGTCGATCTCGCGCAGGATCTGGCTCTGCTCAAAGGGATCATCGCGGTTCAACACCCGCTGGATCAGCGCCTCCGCCTCATCAAAGGCGGTGTCGCGGGCCACATGGGCGCCCAGCCGCGTCTGGATATCCGCCTCACGTTTCGCCGCCCGCGCCGCCACCGCCCCCTGTTTGAGGTCGATCAACCGCCGGTTCGCGGCCTCGACGGACTGGCGCAACTGCAGGATGCGGCTCTCCAGCCGCGCAACCGTGCCGCGCCGCAGCTCCAGCTCATTCTCCATGTCAGCCACCGCCTGCGCCGCCTCGGCCGCCAGAGCCTCGCGCCCCGCCTCCAACGCCGCCTTGGCGCGGGTCATCAGATCCGCCACACGGCTCTCCAGCGCCGTCACCTGCCGGGTCTCAGAGCGCTCACGCTGGATCAGACTGGCCAACCCGTATTTCGCCGACTTCAAGGAACCGTCGGCCTCACGGATCTTCTGGTCAATCAACTCAATGCAATAACGGTCCCGCACCTGTTCCTCTGCGCGGGCATTGGCCCCCGCCACCAGGGTTCTGAGTGTCTCGAACATGTCGCTCTCCGTTTATGAACATCGTTCACGAAATCAGATAGCAACAAAATGAACAGCGTTCAATATTTTTCTTGAACAGCGTTCACAAAGGTCAGGTATTCCCGACCTGCACCAGCAACTGCGCAATCATCCGCTCTATTCCGTCGATCGGAACCGCCGAGATCCGCTTTTCCAAGCCCAGCAGAACAATCCCGTGCACGGATGAGAACAGCGCCCGCACCATCAGATCCAACTCGCGCGCGTCAAAACCGGGGAACAACTCGGCCACAGGTTCGGCGATATGCTCAAACAACCCGCCCAGCGCATCCACATACCATTGCGGCACCGGACCATCTGACGACACATCCGCACTGAACAGCGCCCGCCACAGCCGTGGCTGGTCGGCGGCAAAATGCAGATAGGCCAGCGCCATGGCAATCAGGCGCTCATGCGGGCTGCCTTCATGCCCGTCCACCGCCGCCGATACCGCAGCCCCCAGCCGGACAAAGGTACGCCCGTTGACCTCCAGTGCCAACGCGTCAAGATCCTCGAAATGGGTATAGATCGCGCCAACGGCGCAGCCCGCATCCTTGGCCAGATCCCGCGCCTTGAGCGCCCGCAACCCACCAGAGGCAATCCGCGCCTCGGCCAGGGACACCAGCTTTTCGCGCAGCGCCGCCTTGCGTTCAGCCACCTTGCTTGCCATGACAGATCCTCCCTGAACACCGTTCAAACGCTACCCGCCACTCTCTCCTTACACAAGCCCGCGCATCCGCTAGACTGCCCGCCAACAGCCCTCAACACAAAGGCCCCACCATGTTGATCCCGCAATATTCACCGGCGGTCCGTGTGCGGTGTGATTTCGGGGCGCGGTCGGGTTTCTTGACCTTGCGTGTGGCAGGAAGGGCGATCACGCTGCCGACGTTCGCGTCATACGTGTGGGTGGATGTGTTCGCGGCGCTTTCGGGCGAACGCGGTGATGCATCCGCACACGGCGTTGAACGCCACCGGGATCGGTGGCGACGGTCGGGAAGCGCGGTCATACAGGCGGTTCGGATCAGGGGCCGGCCCAATGCATCCTGATGATTGTCGGCCATAGCATAGACCAGAAAGGCGCGGCGCTGCTTGCAAGCGCGAGCGTCATCCGGCGGC
>NZ_FZON01000073.1 GCF_900188425.1 Antarctobacter heliothermus | reverse complement strand
CATTCGCTACGCCCTCGGCCGCATGCCCAAAGCCCGGGCCTATCTGAAAAACGGCCAACTCGAGCTGGACAACAACATCTGTGAGCGGTCAATCAGGCCGCTGACTCTCGGGCGCAAGAATTATCTCTTCATGGGATCGGAAGGTGGTGGCAAGGCTGCCGCGATCGCCTACTCCCTCATCGAAACCGCCCGCATGAACCGCATCGATCCGGAAGCCTGGCTGACATGGGTGCTGGCCCACATTGCCGATCACAAGATCAACCGCATCGACGAACTCGCGCCGTGGAATTGGCAGCCACGTTGAATGTCAACGGCGGTCACGCCGGACGGATACATTTGACGGATCGCCACCGGTGATAAATCGAAGCCGGGCCGGTGCGGATCCGTTGAGATCGGAAAGTTTCCATGCGACTTCCACGCCATCAAGGTTCGGCATGTTGATGTCCACCAAGACCAGCGCCGGATCGGACATCTTTTTGAGGATTTCCAGAAGCTCATTGCCATCCGCGCAAAGCGTCACAACCCATCCCGCGCCCTCTGCAACCGTTCGCACAAAGTCAAGGAACTGCGCGTTGTCGTCCGCGATGATCAGCCTGTGTGTCATATAGTGTCACCGTTTGAATCCGCAAAGCACCAACCCGCATGGCCAACGTAGCCTGAACGGAAACTCTTTCCCACACCTTTGCGCCGCCGAACCTCTTCGCCGACGCAGACGTGTCACCCGTCTGGACCCATATCGGAAGCCCGGTTTGGCCGTTGAAGCGTATCGGACCTTCTCTGAATCGATACGTTGCAATTGTTGATGGATGGTAAAACCACTGACGGCCTTGGCCCCCGGAGCGGGCCAAGGCCGTCAGTGCTGTGCATTACTCTGCCGCCTCGGCGAAATCGCTCATTGGTGGACAGGTACAGATCAGGTGCCTGTCACCATAGACATTGTCGACCCGGTTCACTGGCGGCCAATACTTGTCGACCCGGAATGCACCCGGTGGAAAACACCCCTGTTCGCGCGTGTAGGGCCTGTCCCAGTCACGCACCAGATCCTCCATCGTGTGCGGAGCCAGTTTCAGCGGGTTCACCTCACGGTCCATCTGGCCCTCTTCAATGGCACGGATTTCGGCACGAATGGCCAACATTGCATCGCAAAAACGGTCCAGCTCTGCCTTTGTCTCTGACTCCGTCGGTTCCACCATGAGCGTGCCGGCCACCGGCCAGCTCATGGTGGGTGCGTGGAACCCGGCATCCATCAGACGTTTGGCAATGTCCTCGACCGTGACACCCGCCGATTTCTCGAATGGGCGGGTATCCAGAATGCACTCATGCGCGACCCAGCCCTTGCCGCCGCGGTACAGCACGTCATAGGCGCCCTCCAACCGCTTGGCGATGTAGTTGGCGTTCAGGATCGCCACCCGCGTCGCCTGCGTCAGCCCGCCGCCGCCCATCATCAGGCAATAGGACCAACTGATCGGCAACAACGAGGGCGAACCAAAGGAGGCCGCACTGACCGCGCCGCCGTCTTCGTCCAGCGGATTGCCCGGCAGGTGTTCCACCAGATGCGCCTTGACCCCGATCGGTCCCATGCCGGGGCCACCGCCGCCATGCGGAATGCAGAACGTCTTGTGCAGGTTCAGGTGGCTCACATCGCCGCCCAGGTCGCCGGGACGCGACAGCCCGACCATCGCGTTCATGTTCGCGCCGTCGATATAAACCTGCCCGCCATGCGTATGCGTGATCTCGCAGACCTCTTTCACGGTCTCCTCAAACACGCCATGCGTCGACGGATAGGTGATCATGCAGGCGGCCAGCACGTCCGAATGCTTTTCGGCCTTGGCGCGGAAGTCCGCCAGATCAATGGATCCTTTGTCGTCACATTTCACCGCGACCACCTTCCACCCCACCATCTGAGCCGAGGCAGGGTTGGTGCCATGCGCATTGACCGGGATCAGGCAGACGTTGCGGTTCCCCTGCCCCCGCGCCTGTTGCCAGCGCCGGATCGTGAGCAAACCGGCATATTCCCCCTGCGCGCCGGAATTGGGCTGCATGGAAATCGCATCATAGCCGGTGATCTGGCACAGCTTGGCGTTCAGATCCTCGATCATCGCCGTATAGCCGCGCGCCTGATCCTTGGGCACGTAGGGGTGGATCATGGAAAACTCACGCCAGCTGACGGGCATCATCTCGGCGGCCGAGTTCAACTTCATCGTGCAGGATCCCAGCGGGATCATCGCCCGGTCCAGCGCCAGATCGCGGTCGGCCAGTCGACGCATATAGCGCATCATCTCGGTCTCTGCGCGGTTCATGTGGAACACGTCGTGCTGCAGATACTCAGAGGTGCGGATCAGCCCCTCCGGCAGCCGGTATTCCGACTCCGCCGCCTCGTCCTTTTTCACCAGACCAAAGGCGCGCCAAACCGCCTCAACGGTCGCGGGCCGCGTGCGTTCGTCCAACGTGATGCCGACACGGGTCTTGCCGACGCGGCGCAGGTTCAGACCCTCACGCACCGCCGCTTGCAGGACACCGCGCTGTAGCAGGCCCACATCCACGGTGATCGTGTCGAAATAGGTGTCCGGCTCCACCTTGAAGCCCGCCGCTTCCAGCCCCTTGACCATGCGCACGGTCTTGCGGTGGATACGCTGCGCAATGGCGCGCAGCCCTTTCGGCCCATGAAACACGGCATAAAACCCGGCCATGACCGCCAGCAAGGCCTGCGCGGTACAGACGTTCGATGTCGCCTTTTCACGGCGAATGTGCTGTTCACGCGTCTGCAAAGACAACCGGTAAGCGCGGTTGCCGTGGCTGTCCACGGACACGCCAACGATACGCCCCGGCATCGACCGTTTCATCTCATCGCGGCAGGCCATATAGGCGGCATGCGGGCCACCATAGCCGACCGGCACGCCAAACCGCTGGGTCGACCCAACAGCAATATCCGCCCCCATCGCGCCCGGTTCTTTCAGCAAACACAACGCGAGGGGATCGGCACTGACAATGCCCACCGCCTGCGCGTCATGCAGCGCCGCCATCTCATCGGTGAAATCGCGCACATGGCCATGCGTGCCGGGATACTGGAAAATCGCTCCAAAGACGCTGGCCGGATCAAGTTCGCCCGGCGCACCGACAATCACCTCGATGCCCAGCGGCTCCGCCCGCGTCTTCATCACTGCGATGTTCTGCGGATGACAGTTCTCATCGACGAAAAACGCCTTGGCCTTCGATTTGGCCACCCGTTGCGCCATGGTCATTGCCTCGGCACAGGCGGTCGCCTCATCCAGAAGCGAAGCGTTGGCAATCTCCAGCCCCGTCAGATCGCAAACCATGGTCTGAAAGTTCAGCAAAGCCTCCAGTCGGCCTTGCGAAATCTCGGGCTGGTATGGCGTATAGGCCGTGTACCAGGCCGGGTTCTCCAGAATGTTGCGCTGAATCGCAGGAGGCGTGACCGTGCCGTGATAGCCTTGCCCGATCAACGAGGTCAGAACCTTGTTGCGGTCCGCCACCTCACGCAAACGATAGATCAACTCGCGCTCCGACAGCGGCTTGCCAAAGTCCAGCTTTTCGTCCTGCCGGATTGCCTTGGGCACCGTCTCGTCAATCAACTGGTCCAGACCGGACACCCCCAGCACCCCGAACATCGCCGTCATTTCCTCGGGCGAGGGGCCGATATGGCGCCGGTTGGCAAAATCATAAGGCAGGTAGTCGATGGGCTCGTAGGTCATGCGCCGCTCCCGCGTCTTCTTCTCTGTCAAAATACCCCGGGGGTGAATTGGCCAAAGGCCAAGAGGGGGCAGCGCCCCCTCCCCCGTCATCCACCCGCACCACGCTGGCATGGGCCCGGTGCGGAGTTCACCCCGCCGCCACGGTCAGGAAATGAAGGCCTTGTAGGCCTTTTCGTCCATCAACTCGTCCAGAACCGACAGATCCTCGATCTTCATCTTGAAGAACCAGGCGTCGCCCTCGGGATCTTCGTTCACCTTGCCCGGGTCCGCGACAATGGACTCGTTGACCTCGACGATCTCGCCATCCAGCGGGGCAAGGATGTCCGACGCAGCCTTGACCGACTCGATCACCACAACCTCTTCGTCCTTGGTCACTTCACGGCCTTCATCGGGCAGTTCGACAAAAACGATGTCGCCCAACTGTTCCGCCGCATGGGCCGTGATGCCGACGACCACCAGATCGTCTTCGACCTCCAGCCATTCATGCTCTTCGGTGAATTTCATATGCGTCTCCTTGATCTCACCGTTTGAATCCTGCCGGAACGAAGGGCAGCTTGGCCACCCGAACCGGAACCCGTTTACCGCGCAATTCGGCCCAAAGCGTTGTTCCCTCGCCCGCCTGCGCTTGCGGCACATAGCCCATCGATACCGGGCCTTCCACAGACGGACCAAAGCCGCCAGAGGTCACTTTACCGGCCTCTGAACCGCCCTCTTCGGCATCGAAAAGGACAACGCCCGCCCGCAGCGGGGCGCGCCCGTCTGGTCGCAGTCCAACCCGACGCTGCGTCGTGCCGTCCGCCATCTGTTTCAGAATGATTTTGTCACCCGGAAAGCCACCGGCCCGCGCGCCGCCTGTGCGCCGCGCCTTGGAAATCGCCCAGCTGAGCCCCGCTTCGACAGGCGTTGTGTCCACGTCCAGATCCTGCCCGTACAGGCACAACCCGGCCTCCAGCCGCAGAGAATCCCGCGCGCCAAGGCCAATCGCCTCAACCCGCGCATCCCCCAACAGCGATTTCGCCAGATCCATCGCCGCCGCGTTGGGCACCGAAATCTCAAACCCGTCCTCGCCGGTATAACCTGACCGCGAGATCCAGCATTCCGCACCCGCAATCGGCAGCGTCGCCACATCCATGAATTTCATCTCGCGCACGTCCGGGCAATGTTCGGCCAGAACATCCTCGGCCGCTGGCCCCTGCAAAGCCACAAGGGCGCGGTTTTCCAGCATCTTGACGGTAATGCCCTGCGGCTCCAGCGCCGCGCGCATCCGCGCCACATCTGCGTGTTTGCACGCAGCGTTGACCACCAGGAACAGATGATCGCCCCGGTTGGCGATCATCAGATCATCCTCGATCCCGCCCGCGTCATTGGTGAACAGCGCGTAGCGCTGCCGCCCCTCGGCCAGTCCGACCACATCGACCGGCACCAGCGCCTCCAGCGCCTTTGCCACGTCCGGGCCACGCAGGATCACCTGACCCATGTGACTGACGTCGAACAGTCCGGCGGCGGCCCGCGTGTGTAAATGTTCCTTGAGGACCCCCAGCTTGTACTGGACCGGCATTTCATAGCCGGCAAACCCCACCATCTTTGCGCCGTGCGCGTGATGCAGGTCATTCAGGACGGTGGTTTTCAACTCTGTCGGTTCGTCCGCCATGCGCTCCCTTTCCCCGAAACGCGCTGGCCTCGGGCAGTTCCGGCACGGAATCGGCCCGCGCCCCCACTGCCCCCTCTGTCCCTTGGCCTGAGATCGCTATCCCTTCGGCGGACGCCCATACTGCGCCTCTCTCCAGAGTGTCGTTCCTTCGCGGTCCGTTGGGCCTGAGCGTTTCCGGGGCGGTTGCGCCTTCGGCACCGGGTTTGGCCAAGGCCGCACCGGTTCTCCCGTCGAAGTTGCGGTGACGCTAGTCGATTGCCCCGGCATTGACAAGCGTACCCGGACGCCGTCGCACCGTGCAACCGACGGGTGAAATGATTTCCAGCAACGCGGGATTGTCGCAGACCAGCGAATCCAGAGTGATCAGGTCCAGCGATTCGTAAAAGGCATTGGCCGCCTTGTTGAGCGCGTCGCGCAGGCGGCACGCCTCTGTCAGGGGGCAGGTATTGTCGACATCCGCAAAACATTCCGCCAAGGGCACAGGCTGTTCAAGGGCGCGAAACACATCCCCGATGACGATCTCACCGGCCGGGCGACCCAGTTCCAGCCCGCCGTTGCGACCCCTTTGGGTATGTAGAAAGCTCAGCTGCGCCAACTGGTTGATGACTTGCGCCAAGTGGTTTTCAGAGGCGTTGCAGCGTTCTGCAATTTCATGTTTGGTAACCAGACGATCAGGATTTGCCGCACAATACATCAGTACGCGCATGGCAATATTGGTTCTCTTCGTCACACGCATATCGGCCTCCCCAGCCTTCAAGACAGGCTCTTTCTGGCATGTTGGGCCAATTCCGGGTTTGACATGCGTCAATCAGGGCAAATATTTCCCACATGCAGCATATATATTTCTTCGGCTACGGATCACTGGTCAATCGGACCACGCACCTCCACACCCCTGCGCATCGCGCCCGCCTGCACGGATGGCACCGTGCATGGCGCGCGGTTCCCGAAAGGGCGCTGTGCTATCTCACCGCCGTACGCGACCCGCAGGCCAGTATCGACGGGCTCATTGCCCCGGTTCCCGGTGAGAGTTGGGCAGACCTGGACCAGCGTGAGGCAGCCTATGACCGTCACGACGCGACCGCAGCGCTGGACCACCAGTCGGACGCGCAGGAAATTGTCGTCTATGCCATCGACCCGGCCCGCCACCGCGCCCCCGGAGAGGACAACCCGATCCTGCTCAGCTACCTGGACGTGGTTGTCGCAGGCTACCTGTCGGAATTCGGCCCCGCCGGTCCTGCGCAGTTCTTTGATACCACGCTGGGATGGGAGGCGCCGATCCTTGATGATCGCGCCGCACCCCAGTACAGCCGAGCCCGCGACCTCACGGATGAGATACGCACGCTGACAGACACGGGGTTGGAATTGATGGGCAGCAGGATCATCACGGCCGCAGACTGATCCGATATGCGGCCCGCCGCCCGGTTCAGCGGCGGGGCGCGTTCATCCTCAGCCCTCGCTGCCCGGCTTTTTCTGCAACAGCGGCATCACTTCGGCCATTTCCGGCCCGCGCTCCAGCCCGGTCACGGCCTTGCGCAGCGGCATGAACAGGCCCTTGCCCTTGCGGCCCGTCGCCTCTTTGACAGCAGAGGTCCAGGTGCCCCATGTGTCGGCTGCATAGGGCGGTTCCCCCAGCAGGCCAAAGGCCTCGGAGACAAACGCCTGATCCTCATCGGCCACCAATGGCGCGGCCCCGTCGCGGAACAGATCCCACCAACCGGCAATATCCTTGCGGGTGGTGATGTTCTCACGCACGACCTTCCAGAACGGCGCGGCCAGATCACCCGGCACACCTAGCGCGGTCAGTTCATCGGACACCGCCGCCAGATCCAGCCCATGCAGCTTTTTCGCCGTCAGCGGGTACAGATCCTCGACGTCGAACTTGGTCGGTGCGGACCCGAACTGCGACAGGTCAAACCCCTCGGCGATGTCATCCAGCGACATCCGCAGTTCCACCGGCTGCGACGAGCCCAGCCGCGCCATCAGCGACAGCAGCGCCTCAGGTTCGACCCCCGCCTCACGCAAATCGCGCAGCGCCAGCGTGCCCAGACGTTTCGACAGCGATTCCCCCTGCGGTCCGGTCAGCAGCGAGTGGTGCGCAAAGGCGGGCGGCTCTCCGCCCAGCGCGCGGATCATCTGGATCTGCGTCGCCGTGTTGGTGACATGGTCATTGCCGCGCACCACATGCGTGATGCCCATTTCCATGTCATCCACAACCGAGGCCAAGGTATAAAGGTACTGCCCATCCGCCCGGATCAGCACCGGGTCAGACACGCTGGCGGCGTCAATCGACACCTCGCCCAGAATGCCGTCGTCCCAAGCAATCCGCTCCTGATCCAGTTTGAACCGCCAGACACCATCGCCGCGTTCGGCGCGCAGCTTGGCCTTGTCATCATCCGTCAGCGCCAGCGCCGCGCGGTCATAGACCGGCGGCTTGCCCATGTTCAGCTGCTTCTTGCGCTTGAGATCCAGTTCGGTGGGCGTCTCGAACGCCTCGTAGAACCGCCCCATGTCGCGCAGTTTGTCGGCCGCCGCCGTATAGCGGTCCAGCCGCTCGGACTGTCGTTCGACCCGGTCCCAGGTCAGGCCCAGCCATTCGAGGTCTTGCTTGATCGCGTCGACATAGGTCTCTTTCGACCGCTCCGGGTCGGTGTCGTCGATGCGCAGCACAAACTGGCCGCCGCTCTTGCGGGCGATCAGATGGTTGAACAGCGCGGTGCGCAGATTGCCTACATGGATATAGCCTGTGGGCGACGGGGCGAAACGGGTGACGGTCATGATCGTGCCTCCTGACGAGGCGCGGTGTTTTCACAAGGCAGGGGATTTGTCCAGTTCCCGCAAGGGTGCCACTGGTCCGCATCGCGCGCGAATGTTAGGCAAATGGGACATAGCGGTGTCCGACGCCGACAATGAGGTGTGTCCATGACCCATATCCTGACCGTCACACTGAACCCGGCGCTTGATCTGGCCACCTCTTGCCCGTCCGTGACCCCCGGCCCAAAGCTGCGCTGCGGACCGGAAACCGCCGAACCCGGCGGCGGCGGAGTCAATGTTGCGCGGGCCGTTGTCCAGTTGGGCGGCCATGCCCGCGCGCTGGTGGCTCTGGGCGGGCGCACCGGGGCAACGCTGGGCGAATTGCTGGAACAACGGGGGCTTGATCTGGTGCATCTGCCCGCCCCGGGTGAGACGCGCTACAGTTTTGCCGTCACCGACGACGCCAGCGGCGAACAGTACCGCTTTGTCATGACCGGCCCGACATGGACCGAGACGCAACTGGACAGTGTTCTGGACACGCTGGCCGAAGAGGCCGAGCCGGGCGCATTTATCGTTTTGTCAGGCAGTATGCCTCCGGGCTGTGCGCCGGGCTGGATCACACGCGCTTGCGCCCGCCTGCCGGGGCGGCGAGTGGTGATCGACACATCTGGCGCGCATCTGGCCCATCAGGCCAGCGGCCCGCAGCCTGCCCCCTATATCCTGCGCATGGACAGCGCCGAGGCGCGCGACCTGTCGGGCCGCCCGCTGGACAGCCGCGCGGACAGCGCCGCGTTTGCCGAGGAACTGCGGGCGCGCGGGGCGGGTGATCTGGTCATCATCGCACGCGGGGCTGACGGGTCTGTCATGGCCACACCCAAGGGCCGCTGGTTTGTCTCCGCCGCCAATCAGACCGTGGTCAGCGCCATCGGCGCCGGCGACAGCTTTGTCGGGGGGATGGTCAAGGCGCTGGCCGACGGGCAAGAACCGCCCGAAGCGCTGCGCCAAGGGGCCGCCGCCGCCGCTGCGGCCGTGATAAGTCCCGGCACCCAGCTGTGCTTGCCGGAGGATTACGCCAGATTTCTACCGCTGACACAACTGACCGCCCTCTGATGCGCCTGTTCATTGCCCTGTCCCTGCCCGAAACGGCCCGCTCCACGCTGGAGGCGCTACAATCCCGCTTTCCCGTTGGCCGCGCCGTGCCTTTTGACAACCTGCATCTGACGCTGGCCTTTCTTGGCGACCGGACAGAAGAAGAGGCCGAGGCCATTCATGAAGGCCTGCAAAACTTGCGCTCTCCGGCGCAACGTCTGACCCTGTCCGGCGGCACGGTCTTTGGCCGTAGGCATGGACAGGCCATCGCGCTGGAGGCGGACGGCGGCGCGGACCTGACGACGCTGCACACCCGCGTGCTGTCGCGGTTGCGCGGGGTGGGCATCGCACCTGAACGCCGCCGGTTTCGCCCGCATGTCACCCTGTCCCGGATGGGCGGCCGTGAAAACGCAGGCCCGGTGCTGGCCGTTCTGGCCAGCGCGACGGTCGGGCCATTCGTCTGTGATGCGGTCAGCCTGTACGCCTCGACCCTGCATCCCGACGGCGCGATCCATGAGGAACTGTCCCGCTACCCGCTGGCCGTGCTGATATGACCGACGCCGCCCGCTTCCATGATATCGCCCAACGCACTGTCGCGGGTTTTCCGGACCCGTTCCGTACCGGGGCACAGAACGTTCTGGTGCGTGTGGTCGACTGGCCACCGCAGGACATCCTGCACGACATGCAGATCAGCAATCCGCTGGAGCTGACCGGGATGTACGATGGCGTGCCCATGACGCAGAAAAGCTTTGCGGATCCCGCACCGTTTCCCGATACCGTCTGGCTGTTCCGCGAACCGATCCTGAACGAATGGCGCGACCGTGGGGATATCGAACTGGACGATCTTATCGCCCATGTCACGGTACACGAGTTTGCCCATCACTTTGGCTGGTCCGACGATGACATCGCCGCGATTGATCGTTGGTGGGAATAGACAGCCATCACCCTATGTTTCCTGCCATGCGCCATTTACTCATTCTCGTCCTGCTCTGTGCCGCTCCTGCCCGCGCGGAAAATATCCTTGTCCTTGGTGATTCCATCCTCGCCTGGCACCGTGCCGCCGGTCAGTCGGTGCCGGATCAGCTTGCCGCCGCCGCGCAAGTAGATGTGAAAAACACATCCGTGTCTGGTGCGCGGTTTTCCCATGGAGGCGTGCTTGCGGCTGCCACAGGTTTCGACATTCGCCGCCAAATGCGGCGCGGAACCTGGGATGTGATCATTCTGGACGGCGGCGGCAACGATCTGATGGGGGAATGCGGCTGTCGTGCCTGCGATGCTGTGCTGGATCAGTTGATCTCTGACGATGGACGCCGGGGCGAAATCCCCAGCTTTGTCGCGCAACTGGCACAATCGGGTGCGCGGATCTATTGGCTGGACTACTACGATGTCCCCACCGTCGGCGGCCCCTTTGCGCCGTGTGTAGATGAACTTGCCATCCTCAGCCAGCGCCTGCAAAGGCTTGCGCCCCGGCTACAGGCCATGACTTATCTGTCTGGCAAGACCGTGATCGACCCCGACGACCTGTCGCATTATGACCGCGACCGCCTGCATCCCAGCCGCAAGGGCGCAGCCCTGCTGGGCCGTTACCTTGCGCGGGAAATCGCCCGCTGATCCTGCCGGTCACCTTTTTCAGCTAGGATCGCGCCAGCGGTTCACGATGGGATAGCGCCGGTCCAGCCAGAAGGCGTGTTTGGTCAACCGCGTGCCGGGAGCGGACTGAAACCGTTTGTATTCGCTGAGATACAACAGCCGCTCGACCATTTTCGCATCGTCGCGGTCATAGCCTGCGGCCACACAATCCTCGATCGACCCGTCGCGGTCCACAAGGATCTCAAGGATCGCATCCAGCACCGGGTAATCCGGCAACGAGTCGCTGTCCTTCTGGTCGTCGCGCAATTCCGCCGAGGGCGGCTTGGTTATGATCCGGTCGGGGATCACCTCACCCGGCTGACCCATCATCCAATCGCGATGGTTCAGATTGCGCCAGCGGCAGGTTTCAAATACCCGCGTTTTGTACAGATCCTTGATCGGGTTATAGCCGCCCGCCATGTCGCCGTAGATGGTGGCATAGCCCACCGCGACCTCGGATTTGTTGCCGGTGGTCAGCAGCATCTCGCCAAACTTGTTGGACAACGCCATCAACAGCAACCCGCGCAGGCGGGACTGGATGTTTTCCTCTGTCACGTCCGGTTTGTGCCCCTCGAACAGCGGTGCCAGCGTGTCGGTGATGGCAGCGCGGCCCTGCGCGATCGGCACAAAATCATAGTGACAGCCCAGCGCCGTGGCGCAGGCCTTGGCGTCCTCCAGCGAATGCTGGGAGGTGTATTCCGACGGCAACATCACGCAGCGCACGTTCTGCGGGCCGATGGCATCGGCGGCGATGGTCGCCACCAGCGCGGAATCCACCCCCCCCGACATGCCCAGCAGCACCTTGGAAAAGCCCGACTTGCGCAGATAATCGCGCAGGGATTCGACCATGGCGCGGTAATCCTGCTCCCATTCGTCTGGATGCAAGTCGAACATCCCGTCTTCGCAACGCCAGCCATCCGGCCCGCGCACCATGTCCACCGGCACCACGCATTCGTCAAAGGCCGGCAATTGCACCGCAATCGTGCCACCCGGATTCAGCACGAACGACCCGCCGTCAAACACCTGATCGTCCTGCCCACCCACCATGTTGAGGTAGATCAGCGGCAAGCCGGTCTCGACGACGCGGCCGACCATGTGGTTCAGCCGGGTTTCCATCTTGCCCCGGTAGTAGGGCGACCCGTTGGGGACCAGCAGAAACTCTGCCCCGGTTTCAACCAGCGTTTCGGCCACGTCCTCATGCCAGGCGTCCTCGCAGATCGGCGAACCGATGCGCGTATTGCCCACCGCATAGGGGCCACCGATGGGACCGCTGTCAAAGATGCGCACCTCATCAAAGACTGTCTCATTCGGCAGATGGTGTTTCAGAACTCGCGTCACCACCTTGCCGCCGCGACAGATGAAATAGGCGTTGAACAGCTCTGTGCCCTCGACATACGGCCCGCCGATGCCCAGCGCCGGACCATCAGCGCAAGCAGAGGCCAGTGCGTCGATCTTTTGCATCGCGGCGGTGTAGAAGGCGGGCTTCATCACCAGATCCTGCGCGTTGTAACCCGCAATGAACATTTCAGGCAGCGCCACCATGTCGGCGCCCTGTTCGACGCCTTGCCGCCAGGCGTCCAGCGCCTTGGCAGCATTGCCGTCCAGATCACCCACAGTGGGATTCAGTTGCGCCAGGGTCAGGCGGAAACGGTCGCTCATCGGCGTGCGCCTCTTCAATCAGGTTTGATGCCCGACATAGCAGATGGAACCGGGGAAGAAAGCCCATGCCGCCAAACCCGCGCTTTCGCCTTGCACCGCCCCTATCGAGCCGGTTTCTTGCGCGCATTGACACCATACGGAGCCTTCAGATGAACCCCACCCTGCCCGCCGTCCTCGTCACCGCGATCCTGCTGTCCTTTTCGGGGGCGGCCATGGCAGACACAAAAACCTATTCCAACGGCGCGCGCTATGATGGACCCATGGCTCTGGGGAAACCGCACGGCGTTGGCACGATGCACCTGCCCGGTGGCGGCAGCTATGTCGGAGGCTTCGTGAATGGCGAACTCACCGGCCATGGTCGCATCGTCGATGGGCAGGGCTTCAAGACCTACGAGGGCCAATTTGTGAACGGCTATCGGCACGGTACTGGAAAAGCCTGGCTTCTCAACGGAGACTACTACGAGGGGCAGTACAAAGATGACAAACGGCACGGCGAAGGCGCACTGCTCTATTCGGACGGCACCCGCTATTTCGGACAATTTGTGGACGGCGCGGTGACCGGCAAAGGCCGATTGATCAAAACCGATGGCACCGTCTTTGAGGGGATGTGGGAAAACTCCACGTATCTGGGACCCGCGCAATAGGCGGCGACACCGGTGTCGGGCGCCGTGCGCCGTTACTCCACTGCGGCCCGTTTTCGAAAGCCATTGCCCCTGCCCGGTCCCTCCATTAGGTTTTTCCCAATTTTGGGGCCAACTCCGACACCACAGGGCAGCGCGCATGAAACTTGCAGGCATCACCGCCATTCTGGCCATTTCGCTGGCGGGTTTCGCCCTGGCGCAGGATGATCAGGTGGTTACCAAACAATACGATGACGGCGGCGTCTACGAAGGGACGTTCCTGAACGGATTGCAGCACGGCACCGGCACTTACCGCCTGCCCAACGGGTATGAATACACCGGCGACTGGGTCGATGGTGAGATCAAGGGCGAGGGCGTCGCACGGTTTCCCAACGGATCAGTCTATGACGGCCAATTCGCCAAGGGCAAGCCAGAGGGCATGGGCAAGATCGTCTTTGCCGATGGCGGCACCTATGAGGGCCAGTGGCTGGACGGCAAGATCACCGGCACCGGCATCGCCATCTACGCCAATGGCGTGCGCTATGAGGGATCGTTCCGCAACGCGCTGCACCATGGACGCGGCGTGATGACCGCGCCCAACGGCTACGTCTATGACGGCCAATGGGTGAACGGCGTCAAGGAAGGCGTCGCCAAGGTCACATATCCCGACAAGTCGATCTATGACGGCCGCGTCGCCGATGGGGAGCGCGACGGCTTTGGCAAACTGACCATGCCGGACGGTCTGATCTACGAAGGCACCTGGCGCGAGGGACAGATCGACGGCGAGGGCAAGCTGATCCAGCCCAACGGCGATGTCTACGAGGGCCAGCTTGTCGATGGCCGACGTGAGGGCAAGGGCAAGGTCATCTACGAGAACGGCGATGTCTACGAAGGCCAGTTCAACAATGACCAACGTCACGGCACCGGCACCTTTGTCGGCAAGGACGGCTATCGCTACGATGGCAACTGGATCACCGGCCAGATCGAGGGCAAGGGCAAGGTGACTTACCCGGATGGCTCTGTGTACGAGGGCCAGTTCAAGGGCGACCTCGCCAATGGCATCGGCACGATCACCTACCCCGATGGCGCGACCTATTCGGGCGAATGGGTCAATGGCGTGATTCAAGGCAAGGGCCGCGCCACCTATCCCAACGGGCTGGTCTATGAGGGCAGCTTTGAAAACGCCCGCAACGACGGTTTCGGCGTGATGACCTACCCCGATGGCTATCGCTATGAGGGCAACTGGCAGAATGGCCAGCGTCATGGCGAGGGCAAGGCGACCTATCCCGACGGCACCGTCTATCAGGGCCAGTTCCGCGAGGGTCAACGCCACGGCAAGGGCGTCATCGAGATGGCCTCCGGCTTTCGCTACGATGGCACCTGGGTGCGTGGTGAGATCAACGGCGAGGGTATCGCCGTCTACGCCAATGGCGACATCTATCAGGGCACGTTCAAGGACGGCAAACGCCAGGGTCAGGGCACGATGAAATATGCCACTGGCGAAGAGGCGTCAGGCGATTGGGTCGGCGGCGCCTTGCGCGCTGTTCCGGCCCCCGCGCCCGAACCACAACCTGCGCCAGAGCCCGCTCCTGACCCCGCACCGGCGGACAATTGAACGGCCGCGCCACCCGCGACGACACATCTTTTCCTTGGCGGATGATCCGTGCCGGTGGGTCCGGCGGTGCGCGCGCGATCTTGCTGTGCCTCCTGATGTCGTGCCTGTGCGCCGTTCCCACACGCGCGCAGGACATCGAACGCCCCATCGTCCGCGTCGGGGTTCTGGCGCATCGCGGCTGGAACGCAGGAGAGACGCAATGGTCTCTGCTTGCCACCTATCTGCAAGGGGCCCTGCCCGCGCATGTTGTGCGGTTTGTCCCGGTCACGCTGACCTCTGCCGGGCCGCTGATCAATGCCGGCGGGCTGGATTTCCTCATCACCAACCCCGGCCACTACATCGACCTTGCCGACAGCTATCCGATGAGCGTGCTGGCCACGCGCAAACGCACGCTCCCGGATGGCGCGCACACCCTGCAATTCGGCTCTGCGGTGCTGGTGCGGGCCGACAGCGGGTTGACCACCTTTGCAGATCTGCGCGGCGCGCGGGTCGGGGCAGTGGCGCCTCAGGCCTTTGGCGGGTTCCAACTGACCTGGTTCGAGGCGCGCGCCCAGGGTGTCGATCTCTTTGACGATCCCGCCGACCTTGCCTTTTACGGCTTTCCGCAGGACACAATTGTCGCTGACGTTCTGGCCGGCAAACTGGACGCGGGCATCGTGCGCAGCGGCTTGCTGGAACGGCTGATCATCGAAGGCACCGTGCCCCGCGACGCCCTGCGGGCGCTCAATGCAAACGTCACCTACACGCACCCCGAGGCGGTCAGCACACGGCTTTACCCGGAATGGCCATTCCTTGCGCTGGCAGGAACGGATGCCGCCATGCGAGACGCGGTGGCGCTGGCCCTGCTGCAAAGCGCCGACAGCGGCCTGCCAGACCCCTGGGGCGCGCCGGTCAGCTACCATGAAGCGCGCGCGCTGGTCGCGGCCTATGCGGGCCGGTCCTCGCCCGCAACGGAGGTCGGCAACCCCGGCTCCGCGCTGGTCCTCTGGCTGCTGGTCGGCGCCGCGGGTGTACTTGGTCTTGGCGGTGGCCTGTTCTTTGTCCGTGCGCGCCGCGGCGACCCTACGTCAGGTGCAAAGCCGCCAAGGGATCAGGACGCGGTTTCGCTGACCCGGCGAGAGACGCAGGTGCTGGCGCAGATCGGCGCAGGCAAATCGACAAAGGAAATCGCCGCGCAATTGGGCATCAGCCCCAAAACGGTCGAGTTTCACCGCGCCAACCTGCTGCGCAAGTTCGAGGCGCGCAGTTCGGCCCAGCTTATCGCCCGCGCCGGACAGCAGGGAACGGAGGCAATTCCGGAAACCTAGGGTTTTCCCGGGGACCAAACCCGCATGAAACACGGGGTTTTGCGAGGTGTGCGACGGCAGCGTCCGTGCGGCATTCTGTGTCTTGGCGGGCAAGGTCAGCCCGCCCTCATGGGAGGAGACCAGAACAATGACCCACTTCATCCGCCTTGCTGTCGCCATCGGGCTTGCCATTACGCTCTTTGTGACACCTGACGCATCCCTTGCCGAAGGCTATGGCAAGCAGAAGGTCGTCTATCACATCAACTATCTTGGTGGCGAAAACGACAAGGCCTATCGCGGCGCCATGCGCAACATTCAGAACCACATCAACGCCGTCGGCGTCGAGAACATGGACATCAAGGTTGTATTGCACGGCAACGGCGTCGGCATGCTGCAGTCGGCCAAGGCAGACGACGGTCTACAGACGGTGAGATATAGCTAAAAGTTGGTGATGGCCCCTGAGGGGCGGCATATCATGGCGTTGTTGACGCGCCGCAATTCTCGATTGAGAAAAGGATATGCCACATGACGACAAATACCATTACCCAGCTGACCGATCCACAGGGATTTTCGCCTGATCCACTGACGGACCTGCTACGATCCGGCGCGCAACGCTTGATTGAGCAAGCGGTTGAGGCCGAGCTTGCGGTTCTGCTGGAGGCTTATGCCTCTGACAAAACGGGCGATGGTCGGGCTCGACTAGTGCGCCACGGTCATTTGCCGGAACGCGAGGTGATCACCGGGATCGGCGCGGTGCCGGTCAAAGTGCCGCGCGTACG
>NZ_FZON01000052.1 GCF_900188425.1 Antarctobacter heliothermus | reverse complement strand
AGCAGCACGCTGGTCCGGATGAGCGAGCCGAGGTCATGGACGACATCTTCCTGACGCCGCGGATCGGTCAGCTGCGGGACCATCCATTCGACGATGCCGCTGCGCTCCATGATCTCGCGCAGCACCACGGCACCGGCATCACCGGTCAGCCGCTCGGCACGGCTTTCGACGCGCAGGGACCTGTTGAAGCTCGTGGCGACCGGCTGTAGCGTTTCACCCATGGCGTGCTCCGATGGCTGCTGTCGGATTTTGTCTAGCAGCTTGATTCTACAAAGCTTTCGCGGGCACGCCAGCTATTTCCCCTGATTTGGATGAATAAGCCGGGTTCAGACCAGCCGTGCCGCTCAGGGTCAAGCACCGACCGGCCCGTACTGACAGCAGCGTGATCACCAAGACTGTGCATTTCCGCACGTCAGTCGCGCGGCCATGGACGCTGTTTCTCGCAGAGTATCGGCCGGTATACCGGCCCGCGCACTGATCGCCAGCCCCCTTACCGTTGCCGCCAGAATGCCAGCCCGCGCCCGGATCTCATCCTCTGGTAAACCGGCGTCCGAGGCCCGAAGACAAGTTGACAGCCGCTGTTCCAATTTCTGGGTCTTGCCCACCAACACCTCTTGAAACCGCTGATCGGCGGTTGCGGCCTCGGACAGGACGCAGGCAATCAGGCAGCCCGGTGTTGCGGGATCCGAAGTCACCAAGGTGATCGCGGCGTCGAAAAACCGCGAAACCTCGGCAAAGGCATCGCCCTGGCCGGTCAGATGCGCCAGCGCCTTGGCGCTGCGAGAGCGGGCATAGTGGTCAATCGCCAACAGAAACAGCCCGTCCTTGTCGCCAAAATGGGCATAGAGGCTGGCGCGCGGAACGGACATTTCCCGGCTGAGAACGCCCATGGTTGCGCGGGCATAGCCCCGCGACCAAAAGCACCGCGTCGCAGATTCCAGCGCGGCGGCGTTGTCAAAGCTGCGCGGACGACCGGGACCGCGTTTTTGGGGAACAGGCGTCATGCTCCCTTTGTACCCGCTACTGCCGCATCCTGCAATTTTGGAATATGTCCGACTTCAGCGCTTCGCCCGCCGTGTCACTCCTCCCCGGCCACCAGAGGATGGAAACAGGCCACGTCCACAGCACCCTGCCGCTCCAGCACAGGCACCTCGGCCCGGCAGCGGTCACTGGCACGGGGGCAACGGGCGGCAAAGGCGCAGCCCTTGGGCGGGTTTAGCGGATCTGGCAGTTCGGTCTCACGCCCCTCGGGTGCCGTCAGCGGTCGGCCAACCACCGGCGCACTGTCCGCCAGCAGTTTCGTATAGGGATGGCGGGGCGCGCGAAAGATATCCTCTGCCGGTCCCAGTTCCACCACCGATCCGAAATACAGCACCGCAATCCGGTCGCTGACCGCCTCGACGACGGCCAGATCGTGGCTGATGAAGAGATAGGTCAGGCCCAATTCACGTTTCAGATCCGCCAACAAGTTAAGCACCTGCGCCTGTACCGATACGTCCAGTGCCGAAACCGGCTCATCCAGAATGAGGATGCTGGCCTGCGCTGCAAGTGCGCGGGCAATCCCGATCCGCTGCGCCTGCCCGCCCGAGAATTCATGCGGATAGCGGTCTAGGAACTCTTCGCGCAGGTTCACGCTGGCAAAAATCTCGGCGATACGGCGTGTCCGCTGCGCCCTGTCCATGCCATGCAGATGGATCAACGGGGCCTCGATGATCTGGCGGATGGTCTTGCGCGGGTTCAGCGATGAGATCGGGTCCTGAAACACATACTGGATGCGTTTGCCGAACAGCGCCGGATCAGCATTGTCCAGCGCCGCGCCGTCGATCTCGATCGTACCGGTGGTCGGTTCCAGCAGCCCCACCAGCATCCGCGCCAACGTGGACTTGCCGCAGCCGGACTCTCCGACGATGCCCAGCGTTTCCCCCTGCGCTACGGTCAATGTGATCGGATGCACCGCCTTGACCGTGGCCTTGGGTGCACCAAAAACGCCGCGCCCCACCGGAAACGTCTTGGACAGGTCGGTCAGTGTCAGCGCGGCACTCATTCAGCAGCCTCCGTCAACGGGGTCACGGGATGCAGGCAGCGCACAGCGCGCGCGCCCTGCCGTTCCAGCACAATCTCACCTTTGCGACAGTCGGCCTGCACCCGGTCACAACGATCGGCAAAGGCACAGCCCATGGGCAGGTTGTCGACCACCGGCGGCAGGCCCGGGATCGCCTCCAACCGCCGCTTGCCGCCGCCCAGTTCCGGCACACAGGCCATCAGCCGCGCGGTATAGGGATGGGTCGGGGCCTCCAGCACCGCCTGCGTCGGCCCCTCTTCGACAATCCGCCCGGCATACATGACCGCCACCCGGTCACACAGCTGGCCGACCACGCCAAAGTCATGGGTGATAAAGACAATGGCCAGCCCGCGCGACCGACGCAGGTCATCCAGCAACGACAGGATCTGCGCCTGCACGGTCACGTCCAGCGCGGTGGTCGGCTCATCCGCGATGATGATGTCGGGATCATTGGCCAGCGCCATGGCAATGCCGACGCGCTGCCGCATCCCGCCCGACATCTCATGCGGGAAATCCGTCAGACGCTGTTCTGGATTGGGAATGCGCACCGCCTTGAGCAACTCAATGGCGCGCGCCCGCCCTTCATCCCGCCCGATGCCATGATGGGCGCGGATCGCCTCTTTCAGCTGGTCGCCGACGCGGTACAGCGGATGCAGTGTGGCCTGCGGATCCTGAAAGATATAGGCGACGTTGCGGCCACGCATCTCACGCAGCTTGCGGTACGGCGCGCCGATCAGATCGGCCCCGTCATAGCGCACCGCCCCGCCGGTAATCACCCCGGGGGGGGAGGCCACCAACCCCATGACAGACAGCACGGTGACCGACTTGCCCGACCCGCTTTCCCCAATGATGCCAAGACATTCGCCCGGTTTGACATGCAGCGACACACCGCCCACCGCGCGATAATTCCGGTCGCGGACATGGAACTGCGTCTGCAACTCCTGCACCTCCAGCAGGCCCTTGCCCTCCGGCTCCGGCACCGGACCCTGCCGCCTGACCATGGTCGAGGCCATGGGCCGCGACAGCGCACCGCTTTTCAACCGCGGGTCCAGCGCGTCGCGCACCCCGTCCCCCAGCAGGTTGATCGCCATGACGATGATCAGGATCATCAGCCCCGGCACAACGGATGTGTGCGGATTGGTGATCAGGGCAGAGCGCGCCTCACCCAGCATGGATCCCAGATCGGCCTGCGGCGGCTGCGACCCCAGCCCAAGAAACGACAGACCGGCGGTCTCAAGGATCATCCAGCCGATGGTGGTAGACATGGCGATCACGATCACCGGCACCACGTTGGGCAGGATTTCCGTCAGGATGATCTTGGTGTTCGACAACCCCGCCAGCCGCGCGGCATCGACAAATTCCTTATGGGCGATGCCCACGGTGATGCCGCGAATGTTGCGGGCAAAGAACGGCACATTGACCGCCGCCACCGCAATCAGCGCATTGAACAGACCGGGGCCAAGCGCGGCCACAATCGCCAGCGCCAGCAGGATGTAGGGAAAGGCCATCAGCATGTCGACGCCGCGCATGATCAGGTTATCGGTCCGCCCGCCATAAAACCCCGCGATGATGCCAATGGCCGCCCCCAGCGTGGCCGCAACCACCGCCGCAGCAAAGCCCACCGCCAGCGACAACCGCGTCCCCCACAACAGGCGCGACAGCAGATCGCGACCCAGATGATCGGTGCCCATCAGCGCGCCGTCGGAAAACGGCCGTAAAAACCGCGCCGAGGTATTGGTGACATTCGGCTCTGCCAAAGGCAGCAGCGGCGTCACCAGCGCCAACACAACCACAAGGAACAGAACAATCCCCCCCGCCAGCGCAAGACGGTTGCGGGCCAACAGTTTGAGAAACCCGATCATGTCTTGATCCTCGGGTCCAGCAGGCTTTGCGCCACGTCCACGACGATGTTGAACATCACGTAGCAGGCCGCAACAAAGACCACGCCGCCCTGCACCAACAGAATGTCGCGCGTGAGGATCGCATCAACCAGCATCCGCCCCACGCCGGGCCACTGAAAGACGATCTCGATGTAAACAGCCCCCGACAGAACAAATCCCGCCTGAATGCCCAGTACCGGAATGATCGACACCATCGCGGCGCGCAACGCATGCCGCCAGATCACGCCGCGCTCATGCACCCCCTTGGCGCGCGCGGTGCGGATGAAATCCTGCCGCAACACCTCCAGCATGGCGGACCGCGACAGCCGGGCAATTACCCCCGTGGCGACCACCGCCAGTGCACTGGCCGGCAGCACAAGATGATCCAGCAAGGCCCAGATGTCCCGCGTTCCGTAAATCGGCCACATCCCCGACACCGGGAACCACCGCAGGCTCACCGCGAAATAAAGGATCATCATCATGCCGAGGAAAAACGACGGGATCGAAATCCCCAGCAACACCACAAAGGTGATCGCCTTGTCCGCCCAACCATACTGATTGGCGGCAGACACCACGCCCGCGGCAATGCCCAGCACCGAACAGATCACAAAGGCCGTCCCGGCCAGCACAAGCGTCGCGTTGAACCGCTCCAACACCTCGTCGATCACCGGACGGTTCAGCGAAAAGCTGGTGCCGAAATCCCCCTGGACCATATTGCCCAGCCAGATGAAATACTGCGCCACCAACGGCTTGTCCAAACCCAGATCCCGGTTGAGCTTTTCGACATTCTCAGGCGTGGCATAGCTGCCAAGGATCGCCGTCGCCGGATCACCCGGGATCAGCGCCATGATCGCAAAGACAATCACCGTGATCCCTAGCAGCACCGGCACGGCCGATATCAGTCGTCGCAGGACATAGCGCCCCATACGCGCCCTCCACTTCGAAATTCACGACCCCGATCTTCTTCTGTCCAGAAATATCCCGGGGGTGCGCGCCCATAGGCGCGCTGTGGGGGCAGAGCCCCCGCCGGTTCGGGTCGGGCTCAATGCCCGTCCCGAACCGCACCGCAATCAGTTTTTCACAACGTCATCCAGCAGCAAAAAGAACGACGGCTGCAAAGAGAACCCGTCTACCTTGTCGCTGGTCACCGCGTTCTGCTTCCAGTTCGCGACAAAAACCCAAGGCGCGTCCTCTTGCACGATCACCTGCATCTCCTTGTACAGACGGGCGCGTTCGTCCTGATCGGTGGCCACACGCGCCGCCTCCAGCAACTCGTCCACCTTCGGATTGGAATAGTAGCCAGAGTTGAAACCACCCTTGTCCGGCCATGCGTCGGTCCGCAACGCGAGGAAAGGCAGCGTGTCGGGGTCGTTTGTCATCCAGGCCATCTCGGCCATGTCCGCCTTGCCCTCCAGCCCCGGGTTCACGTTGCCCAGAAAGGTATTCCACTCATAGGTCTCGATCTTGACGTCAAACCCGACAGCCTCAAGATCCGCCTGAATTGCCGTGCCCATCGCCACTGGGTCCAGCATCCCCGACCCGCCTTCGGTTACATAGAACGTCAGTTCCGCGCCCTCGACACCGGCTTCGGCCAGCAGCGCCTTGGCCTTTTCGGGATCGTAGGGATAGGGTTCCAGCTCTTCGTTATACGCCCAGGCAAAGGCCGGGGGCGTCGGGCCTGCGGCCACGGCGGCGGTGCCTTCCAGTACCTCATCCACCAGTGCGGTCTTGTTGATCGCGTAGTTCGCCGCCTGCCGGACCAGTTTGTCCGCAAAGGGACCTTCCTTGGCGTTCAGGATCAGGAACCAGACGTGCGGTCCGGCCTGTTCATGGACCGTGTATTCCGCCCCCTGAAACTCGCTAAGAGCCACGGGTGGCACTTCGACCATCAGGTCGATGCCCCCTGCCAGCATCTCTGCCGTGCGGGTATTGGCGTCGGTGATGGGGCGGAACACAACCGCCTGCAGTTCCGGCGCGCCATCCCAGTAATCAGCGTTGGCCTCGATCACCACCGCCTCGTTCGATCGCCATTCGGCGAATTTGAACGCGCCGGTGCCGGATGGATTGCGGCCAAACTCTGCACCATGCTCCTCGACCGCCGCCGGTGAGACCAGCAGGCCGGTGGGATAGGCAAGGTTTGACAGGAACGGGGCGTAGGGGCTGTTGAGGGTGAATTTCACCGTCGTGGCGTCCACCGCCTCAACCGACTCGACCGCAGAAAAGAAGAAGGACAGCGGAAACGGCCCGGTGTCATGATAGGGGTGATCCTCGTTCAGCATCCGCTCAAAGTTGAACTTGACCGCTTCGGCGTTGAAATCGCTGCCGTCGTGGAACTTCACCCCGTCGCGCAGGGTAAAGGTGTATTCGGTGCCGTCCTCGGAAATGGTCCAGTCCGTCGCCAGCGCCGGTTCCACCTCCAGCGTGCCGTCCTTGTAGCGCACCAGGCCGTCATAGACGTTCATCAGGATGCGGAAATCGTTGACCGCCGTCACCGCCGCCGGGTCCAGTGCCTTGGGTTCGGCAATCTGGCCAACGATCAGAACCCCGGGCGGTGTCTGCGCCTGCGCGCCCGACACAGTACCAAGGGAAAGCGCAAGCGCCGTCCCTGCGGCCAACACCCCGCGACGCGTGAATGAAAAGAGCGACATTGCGTTACCTCCGCTGTTGTCTTTGATTTTTATTTTTCATGATAAATTGCATCAGGCCAAATTTTCATGATAAATTCAAGTCTCATGATCAGGAGGCCCGCACATGACGATTTCGATCCTGGCCTACGATGAAAAATCAGGCCGTTACGGCGGTGCCGCCACAACTGGCAGTCTGTGCGTCGGGGGCTGGGTGCTGCGCGGCGATGCCGAATCGGGGATGTCCGCCTCACAAGGGTCGCTGCCATCGACCATGTGGGGGACCGACACGCTGACGCTGATGAAGGCAGGCACCGGCGCGCAAGCGGCGGTGGATCAGGTGACAGGGGCCGACAGCGGGCGCGGCCAACGGCAGTTGGCGACGCTGGACACGCAGGGCGGTGTCGGCCATTTCACCGGCGCGGACAGCATCGCCGTGGCGGGCGCGCGCCACGCCGACCGCGTGATTGTGACCGGCAACCTGTTGTCGTCGGAGGCAGTTCTGGACGCCGCGCTGGACGGATATCTTGGCGCGCAAGGACTGCTGGACTTGCGCCTGATGGCAGCGCTGGACGCGGCCTTTGCCGCAGGCGGCGACAGCCGGGGGTTGCTATCGGCGGCCTTGCTGATCGTGGGCCGCGACATGGCCCCGCGTACCCTGCGGGTTGATTACTCACCGACCCCACTGGACGATCTGCGCGCGCTGCACACCCGCGCCACATCGGGCGACTATGCCGACTGGTCGGTTCTGGTGCCAACCTTGGCTGAGCCAGAGCGCGCCGTCCCCTATGGTGCGAAAACCGACCAGCCGGTATAGTCGGCGATCTTTTCGGCCAGCCAGGTTCCGATCTTGGAATTGCCGTACTCGTCCAACCCCGGCGACCACACCGCGATCGAGGCCCGCCCCGGCGCAACCAGCAAGATGCCACCCCCTACCCCGCTTTTGCCCGGCAGCCCGACGCGATAGGCAAAGTTGCCAGAGCCGTCGTACTGTCCACAGGTCATCATCAGGGCATTGATCCGCCGCGCCCTGCGCGATGAGATCATCGCGGGCGCATCCGGCAACATGGCCAGCATCCGGCCCGACCGCGCCAACTGGTGGCAGGTCATCTCGATCGCGCATTGATGCGCATAGGTGCCCATGACCATCTCTGGCGGGCACTTCAGATTGTCGTGGGATTTCAGGTAGTAGAGCAAGGACATGTTGCGGCTTGCCGTGGCCTTTTCCGACTCTGCCACCGCCTTGTCGATATGGATGTCGTCATCCTCTGCCGCTGCGCGCACCAGGTACATGATCTCTGACAGCGCCTGACGTGGTTCGCGCCCGCCCAACAGCGCATCTGTCGTTACCAGCGCTCCGGCGTTGATAAACGGATTTCGGGGGCGACCCTGTTCGTGTTCCAAAAGGAAGATGCTGTCAAAGGCGGTGCCTGACGGTTCGCGTCCGACGCGCCGCCAAAGATCATCGCCCAGACGCCCCAGAACCGCCGCCAGCGAAAACACCTTGGAAATGCTCTGGATCGAAAAGGGCACGTCCGCGTCCCCTGCCCCGATCTCCTGCCCATCCGCCAGACAGACCGCGACGCCCACCTGCGCCGGCTCCACCTTGGCCAGTTCGGGGATGTAATCTGCGGGCACGCCCCAGTCGCGCGCCGCGCGCGCCTCTGCCACGAGACGCTGCAGTTCCTCTGCCAGTCCTTGCACCGCTATTCCGCCATGAAGCGTTTCATGACCACTGCCTCCTGATCCTCCATCAGGCGGCGGGCCATCTGCATGTGTTCGCGCATGATCGCGCGCGCGGCCTCGGCGTTGCCTTCGCGCAGCGCGGCCACCAGCCCGGCCTGATGATCGCGCCCCTGCTTCCACAGTTCATGGTTCGGCTTGGAATACAGGCGCTTGTAAACCGTCAGGTCGGCAAGGATCTGCGCCATGAAGCCAATGAAGAAACCCAACAGCGCATTGTCCGCATATTCAGCCAGCCGCGCGTGGAATTTCAATGAGGCAACGTGCTGGGCGCGCTCCTCTTCGGCGTCGGCGGCGGGGGCGGCATAGGCGGTCATGATCTGGTCCAGTTCCGCGAGTTGTGCCTCGCTCAGCCCGCCGGCCAATGAGGCGGCAAGTTCTGGTTCCAGCACGATTCGCACCTGATAGATGTCATCAATGGATATATTGCGGAAGTAGAAATAGTTGCCCAGCAACGCGTGGGCGCGATCCTTGCCGACCTCACCGACAAAGCTGCCGCCCCCCGGTCCGGTCTTGGTCACCACCAGCCCCTGTGCCTGCAACAGGCGCATCGCCTCGCGGATGGTGCCCTTGGACATGGCGAACCGTGCGATCAGATCGGCCTCGCCAGGCAGCCGGTCACCGGGCTGCAACCCGCGTTCCACCACCCAATCCTTGATCGCATCCGCCACCAGAACGGGGCGCGACCGGCGGGCACGGCCCTGTGTCAGGGGCCCCGGCCCCTTGAGATTCGTCATGAGAGACTGCGGCGTGTCAGCATTCTGCCAATGCAATCAATTCATCATGATCAATTCAAGGGGCAATGCGCAGATCGCCACGAACCGAGCGATTTTCGGACTCAAACCCCGGTCTGGACACCATAAACTCGGCATGAAGGACAACTGTCGTGGGCGGCGCGGGAAAGACGCAAAGAGCCTGACAGACAGATGTAAGCAACAGTCTGGCAGACAAATGTCGCCTGTGGAGGTCCGGCAATCTTGAGTGAGGTCAGCACATTGACCCGCCGATCCAACCGCCACGGACGAGCAGATCCCCGCAAATTGAGGCGTTTCACATCAGAATTCACCCGTCGAGTCATTTGACGTTCTACCCGGCGCGGGCATCCTGCCTGCACCCCGTTTCAAAAGGACGCCCCACGAGATGAGTATGCGTAGAGCCGTGCCCGGAGCCGATACCTTTTGGGTGGATCGCACCTTCGACGTCGCCGCAGGACCCGCCCCGTTCCCGCCACAAGTCAAGACACCGGACACCCGCCCACAAGGCGAGGAGGCCAGAGCATGAAACTTGGATTTGTCTCTGACAGCCTCGGCGGAATGCCCTTCGAGACCATGCTGGACCACGCCGCCCGGATGGGAGTCGCAGGTGTCGAGGTGAATACTGGCGGCTGGTCAAAAGCCCCGCATTTCGACCTTGAGACGATGAAATCCAGCGCTGCGGCTCGCAGGACCTTTCTTGACGCCTTTTCCAGCCGCGGTTTGGAGATCATCAGCCTCAACGCCAACGGCAATCCGCTGCACCCAACCGACCGGGCGCAGGGCGACTGCCTGTTGGACACGATCCGGCTGGCAGGTGACATGGGCATTCAGACTGTCTGCACCATGTCCGGGCTGCCCGCCGGTGCCATTGGCGACACCATGCCCAATTGGATCGTTTCGTCCTGGCCACCCGAGACACAGGAGATCCTGCAGTTTCAGTGGCAAGAGGTATTGCTGCCTTTCTGGGAAGGCGCCTCCGCTGTCGCACGCGAAAGCGGTGTTGCCAGAATCGCGCTGGAACTGCATGGCAACCAGTGCGTCTACAACGTGCCCTCACTGCAAAGACTGCGCGACTCCATCGGGCCGGTCATCGGGGCAAACCTTGACCCCAGCCACCTGTTCTGGATGGGGGCCGATCCGCTGGCCGCCGCGGACGCTCTGGGCGAGGCGATCTATCATGTCCACGCCAAGGACACGATGCTGAATGCCCCGGTGCAGGCGACAACTTCGCTGCTGGAAAACGGCTCTCTTGTCGATATTCCGGCGCGCAGCTGGTCCTACATCACCCTTGGGTTCGGACATGGTGAAGACTGGTGGCGGCAGTTCTGCTACCGTCTGCGGATGGTCGGCTACGATGGCTGGCTGTCGATCGAACATGAGGACGTGCTGCTGAAAGCACGCGAAGGGCTGGAAAAATCCATCGCCTTTTTGCAAGGCGTCATGCCCGTCGCCCCGTCTGACTTCAAACCGCAGGATACCTGAGATGAACAGCTTTCAACTTGCAGCTTGCGCCGAAATGCTGTGGCAGGACAAACCCATCGCCTGGCGCGCCGCACGCCTGCACGAAATGGGCTTTGGCGTCGGCCTGTGGAACTGGCCTGAATGGGATCTGGGCGCGCTGGAAAAGACCGGCGCGCATTTCACCATCATGAACGGCTATCTGGAGGGGCGGCTGGCAGATGCCGAGGGTGCCGACCTTCTGCTGACATCCGCGCGTGAGACGGCGCAGGTGGGTAAACGGCTGGGCGTCGATCGGCTGAACCTGCATGGCACCGGGCTCGGCGACATGGGACTTCCGGTCCAGCAAAGGGACCACGTCGCGCCCGGCATGTGGCTGCGCGCGCGCGATACACTGCACCGGATCTGCGACATGGCCGAGGAAGAGGGCGTCACCTTTACGCTGGAAAACCTCAACCTGCGCGAACACCCCGGCTGTCCGTTCCATTCCACCGGCGACGTGCTGTCGCTGGTCGCTGCCGTCGATCGGCCGCAACTGCGCATCAACCTTGACCTCTACCACACCCAGATCGGCGAAGGTGACGTGATCCGCTGGGCCGAAGCCTGCCTGCCGTGGATCGGAGAGGTGCAGGTCGCCGACAACCCCGGCCGGTTCGAACCGGGCACCGGAGAGATGAACTGGCCGGTCATCGCCCGTGCCCTGCACGACATGGGGTATGATGGTCCGGTTGGATACGAAGGCTATGCCAAGGGCGACCCCGAAACGGCGCTGGAGGCATTTCGCGCCGCCTTTACGGTTTGAAACGCCCCGAGACGCGAAAACCAGCCCCACGCTTGGCCCTTACAACCCGTGCAGGCCCTTCAATGACAAGTTGGTGACAAGCTGCGCATAGTCCTCACGGGCTTCGCTGCCTGCGCCGGAATTCCACATGTAGTACCAGTTCAGCATCCCGAACACCGACATGGTCACAGAGCGCAGCTTGCGTGCATCGCGGCCCAGATCGTCTGGCGACACCTCAGCCAGAATGCCCGACAGATGGGCCACCATGTCACGCTGATAGGCGCGCAAGATCTTTTGCTTGTCCTCGGGCAGCGCATCCAGCGCCGAGACCTGCACCCTGTGATGATCGTCCGCCCCTTGATAGGCCCGCAGCACGGCCCGCACGGTCTGCAACAGCCGGTCTTCGGGAGTGGCCCCTGTCTCTGGCGGCGTGCAGACCCGGTTGCGCAGCTCGGACAGGTAGTTGTCGAGCAGGTCAAAGAGCATTGCGTCCTTGCCGGCGTAGTAGTGATAGATATTGGCCTTTGAGATGCCGCAGGCAGCGGCGATCTGGTTCATAGAGGCGCGATCATAGCCTTCGACAGCAAAGACATGCGCCGCCGTGTTCAGGATCTGCGCGCGCTTTTCGTCATGGTCCTTGGCGATGGGGCGTGCCACGGTGTCTCCTCGCTGCCTGCCCCGGCGCGATCCCGCGGCTCTGCCGACAAATTAACTGACCGATTGGTCAGTGACAACACGACAAGCCGACCAGCCCGACTTATGTGGCCTGTCTTATGTGGCCTGTGCCAATGTCTCGGGCGTGGGGCGTGGCAGACGGGCAAGCAGCCTGCTTATCCGTGCGCGACAGTCTGGCCCGGCCCAAGTGTCCGGCAAGACAAAATCCGGCAGGTCCGGCGCCTTCAGGACGATACGACGCCAACTGTGAACAACCAGCACTCGCAAGGCCGCTGTCTGCAGCGGGTCAGGAAGGTCTGCCCGATCCAGCGCCCCCTCCAGCCGGCCCAGCCGCGCCGCCAGATCCGCTGACAGCGCCGCCGTCGCGTCATCACAGGTCTTTGCCCGCATCCAGCGCGGCAGCACCTGCGCGGCGCTCAGAGGTGTAGCAAAAATCTCTGCCCCCTGTGGCGGGCGCGCTGTCAGCACCGCGTGCGGCGTGACCCAGACATCCTTGTCCGACCAGATCAGAGGCGACGACGGATCGGTCAGCACCAGAAACGCCGACTCTGACGGCGGGTCCACCGCGTAGATGCGGGGGGTGGCGGCGACGGTCTGGGCGCGCCCCTCTGCCGTGAGCCTGTAGTGGCTGCTGCGCCCCTGCCGCGTGCTGTCGATCCAGCCGTCTTTACGCAGCCGGTGCAGGGCCACGCGCATGGCCTCTGGCCGGATGCCGATACGGGTGGTGATTTCCCCCAGAACGGCGGCGGGGATCGCCGCGCCGTCCCGTGCCAGCTCGCCAAAGACGGTGACAAGCAGTGACCAGACGCGCGGTGATATATCCCCCCGCAAATCGGCCACTGCTGCCGCAAACGCCTGTACCTCCATCGTCCTCCGTCCGCGCTCAGGCGGTGTAGGCGTTCATGGTCAGCAGCTCATATTCAGCCACCGCCTCGCCGTCCTGATTGGTCAGCGTCACATGCCAGCGCACCTCGCCGTATTCATCCGTCCGGCGGGTCTTTTGCTTGACGGACAGGCGCACGTTCAGCGCGTCGCCCGCCACCACCGGCTTCATGAAACGTAGACCGTCAAGGCCGGTGTTGGCCAGCACTGGCCCCTCATTCGGCTCGACAAACATCCCGGCTGCAAAGCTGAGCAGCAGGTAGCCATGCGCCACCCGTCCGGGAAAGAACGGGTTCCGCGCGGCGGCCTCATCGTTCATGTGGGCGTAGAAGGTGTCGCCGGTGAAGTCGGCGAAATGTTCGATGTCGTCCAGCGTGATGACGCGCGGACCGGCCTTCAGCGTCTCGCCGACCTCCAGATCGTCAAAACCGCGAGTGAACGGATGCACCTTTGCCACGATCTCGGGCGCACCGGGCACCCAGCGGCCGCCGATGGCGGTCAGCATTTCGGGACTGCCCTGCACAGAGGTCCGCTGCATGTAATGCATCACGCCACGCACGCCGCCCATTTCCTCACCCCCGCCCGCGCGGCCGGGGCCGCCATGAACCAGATGCGGCAAAGGCGACCCGTGGCCGGTGCTTTCCTTCATGCTGGTGCGGTCGTTGATGTAGATGCGACCGTGGAACGCCCCCGCGCCCAACGCGACCTCACGCGCAACTGCCGGGTCATGAGTGATGACCGAGGCCACCAGCGACCCGCCGCCGCGATTGGCCAGCTGCACGGCGTGGCCGATGTCGCGGTAGCCAAGGATGGTGGACACCGGGCCAAACGCCTCTGTGTCATGCACCCGCTCCGCGCCGTCGGGATCGGCGCAGTGGAACAGCATCGGCGGCAAAAAGGCCCCCGCCGCGCCGTCCGCGCCCACCACGTCAAACGCTTCCGGATCGCCGTAAACGCGCTCTGCCTCTGTGCCGATCATCGCGGCCTTGGCCAGAACATCGCGTTTCTGACTGTTGGAAACCAGCGCGCCCATGCGGGTGTCATCGGCTTTCGGGTCGCCGATCACGGTTTTGGACAGACGGTCCGACAGCGCCTCGATCAGTGCGGGCACCTGCGCGTCGGGCGCGATGATCCGGCGGATCGCGGTGCATTTCTGCCCCGCCTTGGTGGTCATCTCGCGGTGGACCTCTTTGACAAACAGGTCAAACTCGGGCGTGCCCGATTCCGCATCCGGCCCAAGGATAGAGGCGTTCAGGCTGTCCTGTTCCGCCACAAAACGGATGGAGTTACGCAGAATGTGCGGCGCGGAGCGCAGTTTGAACGCCGTATCGGCAGAGCCGGTAAAGCTGACCACATCCTGACAGGTCAGCCGGTCCAGCATGTCACCCAGACCGCCCGAAACCAGTTGCAAGGCACCCGCAGGCAGCAGACCACTGTCCAGCATCAACCGCACCGCCAGTTCGGTGACATAACAGGTCGCCGTCGCCGGTTTGACGATGGCAGGCACCCCGGCCAACAGCGTCGGGGCCAGTTTCTCCAACATTCCCCAAACGGGGAAGTTGAAGGCGTTGATATGGACGGCAACCCCCTGCAATGGCGTGCAGATATGGTGGCCAAGGAACTGACCGGAGCGGGACAGCTGTTCCACCTCGCCATCCAGATAGACATGCCCATCCGGCAGCTCACGCCGCCCCTTGGAGGCAAAGACAAACATCGTACCGATGCCACCGTCGATGTCGATCAGGTGGTCCTTGGCCGTGGCCCCGGTGTTGAACGACAGGTCGTACAGCGCCTGCTTGTGCTGGCCCAGATGTTGCGCCAGCGCCTTGAGCATCTTGGCGCGCTGATGGAACGTCATCGCCCGCAGCGCAGGCCCGCCGGTGGTGCGCGCGTAATCCAGCATCGCGGCCACATCCAGCGCGTCGTTGCCCGCCCGCGCCATCACGGCGCCGGTCACGGCATTTTCGATCTCGCGCGCGCCGGTTCCGGGCGCAACCCATTGGCCAGCCGCGAAACTGTTGATCTGTAGAAGGCTCATCCTTCCCCCCTGTGCTGCCAGCCTTGGCCGGTCATCATTGTCTGCTGTGTGTTCAGGCGGCCTGTGTCAGGCCCAGCCGGTTCAACGCCGCGTCCAGCCGCGTCTCCCAGGCATCCCGCATCTCGGACGCCGTGGCATGGCGCAGGCCCCAGCCTTTGAGTTGCGCCAGACGGTCGGCGGACGGATCGCCAAAGATCGCCGCAACGCGCGGACGCCAATAGGCCAGACTGTCGGCAATCGCCGCACCCTGCCCCTGTTCGGCCAGGCGTGCCAGACCTTCTTCGGCCAGTTCGGTGTGCCGGGTCTCACGCGGGGTGACATCGCGGATCGCCTCGGCCAGCGGCTGGTAGGAACTGCGCATCATGTCGTCCAGTTGCGCCGCCACCGCGTGCCCCATGCACAGGTTCATCACCACCGCATCAACCCAGCCATCCAGCGGATAGTTGAAGACCGACAGCCGCATGTCATGCGTGGACCGCGCGCTGCCCGGCGCGGTGTCGCGCGGCAGGCGGTCTGTCCACGGGTGGTGACCCACATAGCGGTCGGTATTGGCGCCAAATTCACCCATCAGGCGCAGCACCTTGTCGGCGTGATCGGTTTTTTCCAGCACGATCCGCGCCGCCGCGATGCGTTCCTTGATGCCGGGACCGGCATTGATCACATCAGCAAAGCCCGCCGCCCCTGCCAATTCGCTGTCCACAAAGATGCTCATCAGCTTCATCAGCTCAGCGCGGTAGCGCGGTGGTACATTGGCAGGGTTTGTCAGCTTGCCGCCCTGAGACAGGTAGTCGGCAATGTTCATCTCGTCCGTCATGTCCCTCTCCCTTACTGGTCGTAATCGACGACCACACGGTCGGTCAGCGGGTAGGATTGGCAGGACAGAACGTAGCCGCGTTCCACCTCGTAATCCTCCAGCGCGTGGTTGGCGATCATCTCGACCTCACCTTCCAGCACCTTGCATTTGCAGGTCGAACAGACCCCGGCCTTGCAGGCATAGGGCGCGTCCATCGCGTTTTCCAAGGCGGCGTCGAGGATCGAGACCCCCTTATCCATCTCAAAGCTGCGCGCAGTGCCGTCCAGCGTCACGCTGGCCTGTGTCCGCGCGGCCTGTGTGCCGGCGTCCACGTCGCGCGCCTTGCGCTCCAACCGACCGGGTTGGGCGCTGGCGAACAGTTCAAATTTGATCTGTGCATCGGCCAGACCGTGATCCTTCAGCGCCTTGGCAATGCCCAGCATCATCGGTTCCGGCCCGCAGATGAACGCAGTGTCGACCGTGGTCACGTCGATCCAGTGGTCGAACAGCGCGGCGCATTTTTCCGCGTCCACCCGGCCCTGAAACAGTTCGATGTCCTGCGCGTCGGATTCCAGCACATGGATAACGTTCAGCCGACCCATGTAGAGGTTTTTCAGATCCTCCAGTTCCTCGCGGAACATGATCGTGTTCACGCCCCGGTTGGCATAGACCAGCGTGAAATCCGATTGCTGTTCCGTCGCCAGAACGGTCTTGAGGATCGACAGCACCGGCGTGATCCCAGACCCACCGGCAAACCCCAGGTAGCTGCGCCGCGCGGCGGCATCCAGAGGCGTGTGAAACGATCCCATCGGTTCCATCGCCTGCACCACCATGCCCGGCTGCAAGCGCTCATTGGCCCAGGTCGAAAAGGCACCGCCATCGACCTTCTTGATGCCCACTTGCAGCACCCCCTCACCGCGCCCGGCGCAGATCGAATAAGAGCGGCGCAATTCCACGCCCTCGATCTCTTGCCGAAAGGTCAGGTACTGGCCCTGGATAAAATCAAACGCCTCGCCATTTTTCGGCTCCAGCGTCACGACAACGGCGTCGCGGATCGTCTTCTTGACGTCCCGCACAGTCAGCTCATGAAAGCGCGGCATGGGCCACCCTCCTCAGATGCATTTGAAATAATCGAAAGGCTCAAGACAGTCGCTACACCGCCAATGCGCCTTGCAGGGGGTAGAGCCGAACTGGCTCACACGGGTGACATTCTTTGATCCGCAACGCGGACAGTGGTCCGGGCCACCAGCGGGCGACGGCGGCGCGATGCCGTACTCCTCCAGCTTGACGCGGCCCTTGTCGGACAGCCAGTCGGTGGTCCAGGGCGGCGCAATCCGGGTTTCGATCCGGATCTTGTCCACCCCGCGATCCCGCAGCGCCGTCTCGATATCCATCGAGATCACCCGCGTCGCGGGACAGCCCGAATAGGTCGGCGTGACCGCCACCGTGACGGTATCGCCCTCCAGCGAGACGTCGCGCACGATGCCCAGATCGACGACCGAGATCACGGGGATCTCGGGGTCCGGCACCTCGTCCAGCCAGCCCCAGATCTGATCCACTGTCGCTGTCATGGCGTCTACCAGGTCGCGCCGGGATAGGCGCGCTGCAACCACTGCATCTGCGTCAACAGATGGCCCAGATGTTCGGTGTGCCGCGTTCCCGTCTTGCCGCCCGCATGGGCAAACAGGCTGTCGGGAATGACCAGCGTGGCCTCTGCCATCGTGGCCTGCACCAAGGCGTCCCAATCGGCCCGCAGGGTCGACGGGTCCGGTGCAATCCCGGCCTCGGCCATCTGCGTGCTGACCGCATCATCGGTGAACATCTCACCGACATAGGGCCAGAGCAGATCCAGCGCCGCCTGCATCCGCAGGTGGCTTTCCGATGTGCCATCGCCCAGCCCGATCACCGTGTCACGGGACCGTTCGACGTGATAGGCGACCTCCTTGACCGCCTTGGCGGCGATTGCGGCCACACGTTCGTCCGAAGACGCTGCCAGCTTGTGCAGCAGCAGCACATGGAACTGGTCGAACAGATACTGCCGCATCATGGTCTGGCCGAAATCACCGTTCGGCTGTTCCGCCAGCAACACGTTGCGGAAATCCCAGACGTCGCGCAGCATCGCCAGATCATCGGCAGAGCGCCCAGCGCCCTCGACCTCACCGGCAAGGCCCAACCACATCTGCGTCTGGCCGATCAGGTCCAACGCGGTATTGGCCAGCGCAATGTCCTCTTCCAGAACCGGTGCCAGACCGCACCATTCGCTGACCCGGTGGCCCAGGATCAGGGGATTGTCCCCCATCCGGCAGAGGAATTCGAAAAACGCCTCTTCGTGGGTCATCACATGGCCCCCACTTCATCGGGAATGTCGAAAAAGGTCGGGTGACGATAGACCTTGCTC
This sequence comes from Antarctobacter heliothermus, assembly GCF_900188425.1. Lineage (GTDB taxonomy): Bacteria > Pseudomonadota > Alphaproteobacteria > Rhodobacterales > Rhodobacteraceae > Antarctobacter > Antarctobacter heliothermus. Next base: position 15,850 of record NZ_FZON01000052.1, on the reverse strand, counting down.
TCGGACGGCTCATACAGCGGCCCCTTGTCCGACGGCGACGAGGCCGCGATATGGCGCGCCTCGACCACCCAGATGCTGACGCCTTCGTTGCGACGGGTATACACGTCGCGCGCGTTCTTGACCGCCATTTCGGCGTCCGGTGCGTGCAGCGATCCAACGTGGCGATGGCTCATGCCGTGCTGGCCGCGGATGAACACCTCCCACAGCGGCCATTCATGGCGCTTTGGTTTTGTGGCTTCGGGAATGTCGGGATATGCGGAGTTCGGAGAGCTCATTCTGCGGCCACCTTTCTTGCGGCTTTCTTGTCGGCATGGGCCAGCAGCCCGTCACGCACCCATTTGCCATCGTCCCAGGCCTTGTTCCGGGCCGCCAGACGCTCACGGTTGCAGGGGCCATTGCCCTTGAGCACGTCAAAGAACTCAGACCAATCGGGCTGCGAAAACGCGTAGTGGCCGGTTTCTTCGTCCAGTTTCAGGTGCTCGTCCGGTACGGTCAGGCCAAGATAGTGCGCTTGCGGCACGGTCTGATCGACGAACTTCTGACGCAGCTCATCGTTGGTGTTCATCTTGATCTTCCAGGCCATCGACTGTTCGGAATGCACGGATTCCTTGTCCGAGGGGCCGAACATCATCAGCGACGGATACCAAAAGCGGTTCAGCGCATCCTGCGCCATCTTCTTTTGCGCAGGCGTGCCGGCGGCCATCTTCATCATGATGTCGTAGCCTTGCCGCTGGTGGAACGACTCTTCCTTGCAGATGCGGATCATTGCGCGGGAGTACGGCCCGAACGACGTCCGCTGCAACGGCACCTGGTTCATGATGGCCGCGCCATCGACCAGCCAGCCGACCGCACCCATGTCGGCCCATGTCAGTGTCGGATAGTTGAAGATCGACGAATATTTCATCCGCCCGTCCAACAGCATTTCCGTCAGTTCATCGCGGGTCACGCCCAGCGTCTCTGCCGCGCAATAGAGGTACAGACCATGCCCGGCCTCATCCTGCACCTTGGCCAACAAGATCGCCTTACGCTCCAACGTGGGCGCGCGGGTGATCCAGTTGCCTTCGGGCAATTGGCCGACGATCTCGGAATGCGCGTGCTGACCGATCTGCCGGATCAGCGTCTTGCGATATCCCAGCGGCATCCAGTCCTTGGGCTCGATCTTGTCACCCGCGTCGATGCGGGCCTGAAATGCGGCGAGCTTCTCGGGGTCTTCCCGAGACGCTTCCGACTTTATCATCTGTGCGTACATCTGAGCCTCCCTGCTCGTGAAATCAAACGCGTTCGAGGACGATCGCCGCCCCCTGCCCCACACCGACACACATGGTGCACAGCGCGTAGCGCCCGCCATTGCGGCGCAACTGATGCGCCGCAGTCAACACCAGACGCGCCCCGGACATGCCCAAAGGATGCCCCATCGCGATGGCCCCGCCCTGGGAATTCACACGCGGATCGTCGTCCGCCACGCCCAACTCGCGCAATGTGGCCAGCCCCTGCGCCGCAAAGGCCTCGTTCAACTCTATCACATCCATCTGGTCGATGGTCAGGCCAAGACGCTCCAGCACCTTGCGGCTGGCGGGCACCGGGCCAATCCCCATGACGCGCGGCGCCACCCCGGCCGAGGCCATGCCCAGCACGCGGGCCATCGGCGTCAATCCATGCGCCGTGACCGCCGCGTCAGAGGCCAGCAAAAGCGCCGCCGCCCCGTCGTTCACGCCGCTCGCGTTGCCCGCTGTCACGCTCAGATCCGGGCCGTTGACGCCCCGCAACTGGCCCAGTTTTTCGGCGCTGGTGCCGGGGCGCGGGTGTTCATCAGTGTCGACAACAACCGGATCGCCCTTGCGCTGCGGCACCTCGACGGGAACGATCTCATCACCGAACAACCCCGCCTCTTGCGCCGCCGCCCAGCGCGCCTGCGACCGCGCGGCAAAGGCATCCTGATCGGCGCGGCTGATGCCATAATCCGCAGCCACATTGTCGGCGGTCTGCGGCATGGAATCCGTACCGTACATCGCCTTCATCTTAGGGTTCACAAACCGCCAGCCGATGGTGGTGTCATAGACCTCATTCGCGCGGGTAAAGGCGGCAGAGGCCTTGGGCATCACAAAAGGCGCGCGGCTCATGCTTTCGACACCGCCCGCGATGCACAGCGCATAATCGCCCGCCTTGATGCCGCGCGCGGCAAAACCGACCGCATCCATACCGCTGGCGCACAAACGGTTCACGGTTGTCCCCGGCACATCCTCTGGCAATCCGGCCAACAGCGCCGCCATGCGCGCCACGTTGCGGTTGTCCTCACCGGCCTGGTTGGCAGAGCCGTAGATGACCTCATCCACCGCGCTCCAGTTCACCGAAGGGTTGCGCGCCATCAGCGCCGCGATTGGCATCGCCGCCAGATCGTCAGCCCGAACCGCAGACAATGCCCCGCCGTAGCGCCCGATGGGCGTACGCACTCCGTCACAGATGAAAGCGTCCATGTAAGACGACCCCTCCCATTAATCGACCACATGGTCGAATTAAGCCAGCACAGAGATTCGCGCAAGGAAAAGTTACAGAATCTCGCTGGCCCCGAAATCTCGTAACGTATCCGACAAGGCAACAGCCCCCGGCCCAGCCTGTTCGCCGGAGCCATCCCTCGCTTGATGCCTATAAGAGACGAAGCCGCGTGTCCTGCAAGGGGGCGCAGCCCCGCGCTTGCGCGGCTTGCCCTTGCAGGACACGCGGCTTTGGCTCAGGCAGCAACAAAGCGAGGGGTGGGTCTGGCGAACAGGCGGGTTTGTTTGCAGGTGGATCTTTTAGCGGATCCGCGCCGCAAGGCGCGCCAATCCGGGGTTGGTGGGTGGGCGATGGGCCCCCCGTGGCCCGAGTCCCTTCCCGCCCACCCGGCATGAAACCGGAGACGAAAAAGGGCGCCCCGGTCTCCCGGTGCGCCCCTTCTCATTCCGTTCCACCAAATCAGACGTCGACACGATCCGCGTTCAATACCTTCGTCCAGGCCGCCACAAAGTCGTTGACGAACTTTTCGGCGTTATCGTCCTGTGCATAAACCTCGGCATAAGAGCGCAGGATCGAGTTTGAACCGAACACCAAATCGACACGCGTCGCGGTCCAGCGGGTCTCACCCGACTTGCGGTCCTGGATCGCATAGACGCCGTCATCGCCCGGCACCCACTTGAACCCCATATCCGTCAGATTGACGAAAAAGTCGGTGCTCAGCGCGCCGACACGGTCGGTAAAGACGCCGTGCGCCGTGCCGCCGTGGTTGGTGCCCATCGCGCGCATGCCGCCCATCAGCACGGTCATCTCCGGTGCCGAAAGACCCATCAACTGGGTGCGATCCAGCATCAGTTCCTCGGCGGTGACCACATAGTCGGCCTTCAGCCAGTTGCGGAACCCGTCGGCGACCGGCTCCAGCACGTCAAAGCTATCGGCGTCGGTCATCTCCTGCGTCGCGTCACCGCGACCCGGAACAAACGGCACCGACACGTCGAACCCTGCCGCCTTGGCGGCCTGCTCGACACCGACATTGCCTGCCAGCACGATCACATCCGCAACAGATGCGCCCGTCGCCGACGCAATCGGCTCCAGCACCGCCAGCACCTTGGCCAGACGATCCGGCTCATTGCCGGCCCAGTCCTTCTGTGGCGCCAGGCGGATACGCGCGCCGTTGGCTCCTCCGCGCAAGTCCGACTGACGGAAGGTGCGCGCGCTGTCCCATGCTGTTGCGACCACTTCCGCCACTGACAAACCGCTGTCCGCGATCTTGGCCTTGACCGCATCCACGTCATAGCTGGTCGATCCCGCCGGGATCGGATCCTGCCAGATCAGGTCTTCCTTGGGCGCGTCCGGACCGATGTAGCGGTCACGGGTGCCCATGTCGCGATGGGTCAGCTTAAACCAGGCGCGGGCAAAGGTGTCGTCGAAATAGGCCGGATCGGCCATGAACTTCTGGCAGATCTCATTATAGATCGGGTCCATCTTCATCGCCATGTCGGCGTCGGTCATCATCGGCATGACCCGCTTGGTCGCATCCGTAGGATCGACCGGCATGTCCTCTTCCTTGATGTCGACAGGACGCCACTGGTTGGCCCCGGCTGGCGACTTGGTCAATTCCCACTCATAGCCGAACAGCAGCTTGAAATACCCCATGTCCCATTTGGTCGGCTCGGTTGTCCATGCGCCCTCAATCCCCGAGGTGACTGCATTGGCCGCTTTGCCGCCCAGGTTGGGGTTGATCCAGCCAAAGCCCTGGCTCTCGACGCCCGCGGCCTCCGGCTCGGCCCCCAGCGCGCCCGCGTCGCCGTTGCCATGTGCCTTGCCGACGGTATGGCCGCCGCAGGTCAACGCCGCGGTTTCCTCATCGTTCATCGCCATACGGGCAAAGGTTTCACGCACCTGTGCGCCGGTCTTGATCGGGTCGGGCTGGCCGTTCACGCCCTCGGGGTTCACATAGATCAGTCCCATCTGGACTGCGGCCAGCGGGTTTTCCATCGTGTCCGGTTTGCCGACATCGCCATAGCGTTCGTCCGACGGCGCCAGCCATTCCTTCTCAGCGCCCCAATAGACGTCTTTTTCCGGGGCCCAGATATCTTCGCGGCCAAAGGAGAACCCAAAGGTCTTCAGACCCATTGATTCGTAGGCCATGGTGCCCGCCAGCAGGATCAGGTCGGCCCAGCTCACCTTGTTGCCGTACTTCTTCTTGACCGGCCACAGCAGGCGGCGCGCCTTGTCCAGGTTGCCGTTGTCCGGCCAGCTGTTGAGCGGCGCGAACCGGATATTGCCAGCACCGCCGCCACCGCGGCCATCGGCCAGACGGTACGACCCGGCAGAGTGCCACGCCAAACGGATCATCAAGCCGCCGTAGTGGCCATAGTCCGCCGGCCACCAGTCCTGGCTTTCGGTCATCAGCGCCTTGACGTCGGCCTTGACCGCCTCAAAATCCAGCGACTTGACCTCTGCGCGATAGTCGAACGCCGCACCCAGCGGATTGGACTTGGTGTCGTGCTGGTGCAGAATGTCCAGGTTCAGCGTCTTTGGCCACCAGTCGGTGACGGTTGTGCCCGTCTCCGTGATTGCGCCATGCATGACCGGGCATTTGCCTGCCCCGATATCATTGCCGTCCATGTTCATCTCCCTTTGTCTACAATGCCGATGCAGGTCCATCGCCCGCGCCGGTCCCAAGCTTTTTCGGTGAGGGGTCCGGCGGAAACCGGGTCACGATGCCCCGGTTTGGCGACTCGCATTCCCTCTTACTCTAGAATGCTTCTAACAAGGCAGGCCCATATCTTTAAGTTGTGTTTTTTCATCGCCCCTATAAGTTTTTCCTATGAAGAATCTGACCCTGCGCCAATTGAGGTATTTTGAGGCTCTGTCGCGGCATGGCCATTTCGGACGCGCGGCGGCGGCCTGCTCCATCTCGCAGCCGGCCCTGTCGGTGCAAATCCGCGATCTGGAGGCAGACCTTGGCGCGCCGCTGTTCGAACGCGGCGCGCGGCAGGTGCGCCTGACGGCCCTTGGCGAGGCCTGTCTTGAACGCGCGGTCAAGATCCTGCGCGCGGTGGATGAACTGGAGGATCTGGCTCGCGCCGCGCAGGGCGATCTGGTCGGTCGGTTGCGGCTGGGGGTCATCCCGACGGTGGCCCCCTATCTGCTGCCCGCCCTGTTCGCGGAACTGGCGCAAAGCCACGCGGGTCTTGACCTGCACATCCGCGAAACCATGACCCCGCGCCTGCTAAGCGAATTGCACGAGGGCCGGATTGACTGCGCCATTCTCGCCCTGCCCGTGGGCGAACCCGGGCTGGACGAAGTGGCGCTGTTTGACGAGGTCTTCGTCTTTGTCCGCCCAGAGGCCGAGACCGATCACCCGGTTCCCGACGGCGAGGCGCTGCAAAAGATGCGCCTGCTGCTGCTGGAAGAGGGGCATTGCTTTCGCGATCAGGCGCTCAGCTTTTGCAAGCTGAACGCAACAACGCCGCGCGACGGGCTGGATGGCTCATCCCTGACGACGCTGGTGCAGATGGTCGGCGCGGGGCTGGGGGTGACGCTGATCCCCGAAATGGCAGTGCCGGTAGAAACGCCCTCGGCGCGGGTGGCGGTTGCCCGGTTCTCCGATCCCGAACCGGCCCGGACCATTGGCATGGTCTGGCGCCGCTCAAGTCCCCTGTCGGACCAGTTCCAACGCCTTGCCGATACGGTTCGCCGGGCCGCCGCAGCCCGCGCCTGACAGGACGCGGGGCGCGCATTTCTGTACATCGGTTGTGCATGGTCTGTGCATGCGATGTGCCCGGCCCTCAGAGGCCCGCTTATGAGGCCATGCGAACATCGCCGCGCGGCTGCATCGCCACCCCGTCATCCATCAGTTTGCTGATCGCCCCCGACGGCAGGCCCGCCACATCGGCCAGAACCTCTTCGGTGTGCTGGCCCAGACGCGGGGCGGGACGCGGTGTTTCCCGGACGTGTCCGGCAAACGAAAACGGAGTCCCCGGCGTCAGGTATCGCCCGGTTTCCGGGTGATCGACCTCGGCGAAGATCGGATTGTCCGACGACAGGTCGGGGTCTTCGCGCAGCGCCTGACCAAAGCTGCGAAACACCGACCATGTGACGCCACCCCTGTCAAAACTCTCCGCAAAATCAGACAGTTTGCGCTTGGCGAACCAGGGCGCCAGAACCTTGGTGATTTCCGCCCGATAGGTCCAGCGCACGCCCTCCTGTCCCAGATCCACACCCATCCGGGCAGCAAGGTATCCCATATCCTGCGTTGTGCCGGTGACAGAGATCAGGTTGATCCACTGGCGTGGCGTCAGCGCTATCACCATGACCCGCCGCCCGTCCGCGCAGATGAAATCCTGACCATAGGCGCCATACAGCGCATTTCCCGACTTCGCCCGATCGACCCCGTTGACCGCAACCTCTCCGATGATGCCCAGATTGCCCAGCATGGCGGCAGCGGCGTCTTTCAGCGTCAGATCAACAAACTGCCCCAAGCCCTTGCGAAGGCGGGTTCTTTCAGCCGCAAGCAGTCCCGAAACAACCATGTTTCCGGCAATGCAGTCCCAGGCCGGCAAGACATGCGCCACCGGCCCTGTCGCGCCCTCATGTCCGGTCGCAATGGGAAACCCCAATGAGGGGTTCACTGTGTAGTCGACCGCCGAGCGTCCGTGCCGGTCGCCCCGCAGGCTGACCATGCACAGGTCGCCGCGCCGTGCCCTGAGCGTCTCGTAATCGGTCCAGCCCCTTGCCGCCAGATTGGTGATGAACAGGCCCGCATCCTCTCCATCAGCGCAGATGATCTCCTGCGCGATCTCGCGCCCGCGCGCCGTCTTGACGTCCAGCGCGACCGACCGTTTCCCCTTGTTCATCCCGTCCCAGAAAAGACTTTTTCCTGAAGATGTTACAGGCCATCTTTTCGCATCCAGTCCGCCCTGCGGCAGGTCGAACCTGATCACGTCCGCGCCCATCTGCGCCAGAGTCATTCCCGCCAAAGGCACCGCCACAAAGGCCGAGCTTTCGACCACACGCATCCCGTCCAGAACACCGCTCATGTCGCCCACTCCATCCTTGCCTGCAATCCCAGGTAGTCCTCAAACGTGGCGGTCCCGATCTCGATTGCGCCGCCCGCCGGGTCCAGCGCGCCAACCAACCGCATGTCGCTGTCGTGAAACATCGGATGCACAACACGGTAGGTGAACTGCGCAGGGGGGCGTCCCGTGTGCCGTTCTGCCGCCTCGATCGCCATGGTCGCCTGCATCGGGCCATGCACCACAAGCGCCGGGTACTTTTCGACCTGCTGCGCATACGTCAAATCATAGTGTATGCGGTGCGCATTGTAAGTTGCTGCTGAATAACGAAAAAGCCGCACCTCATTCATCGAAACACGCTCATCGCAGGCCAGACGGTCCGGCACGGGCACCTGCCGTGGCGGCCGAAAGGTCTGCGGGATGTTGAGGTAGACGATGTTCTGTTCTTCCTCGATCACGCCGCCCTGTTCGCCGGTGGTCACATGGTCCACGGTGACAAAGGCCATCGGGCCCGTCTTGCCCGCCTTTTGCGTCACCGCGCGAATGGTCGAGACGCGCGACAGCGCCTCACCGACATGCAGCACACCCTTGAACCGCACGTCACCGCCCGCCCACATCCGGCGACGGAACGGCAAAGGCGGCAGAAAGCCGCCCAGCGCGGGGTGACCGTCATCGCCCAGTTCACTCATCGGAACAAACTCAGGGAAAGCGACCCAATGCCAAAGACTTGGCAGGACCATGCCCGCCCGAACATCACGGACCGGGCTCAGGTCATGACTGACCGCCGCGTCCAGCATCCCTGCGAGGTTGGGTGTAACACCGCCCTCGCGGGTCTCGGTGCGCCCGATCCAGTCGGTGTAGTCGGGCTCCATCAGGGAGACGGCACTCATGCCGCTGCCTTTGTGCCCAGAACGCGGGCCATCGTGGCCCCCATGTCCGAGGGGTGCGGCGCAACCATGATCCCGGCCGAGGACAGGATCTCTACCTTTTCTTGCGCGCTTTCGCCAAAGGCGCTGATGATTGCGCCCGCATGGCCCATCTGCCGCCCCTTGGGCGCTGCAAGACCTGCGATATAGGCGGCCACAGGTTTGGTCATGTGGTCGCGGACATAGGCGGCGGCCTCTGCCTCTTGCGGACCTCCGATCTCACCGATCATCATGATCGCATCGGTTTCCGGATCATTTTCAAAGAGTTCCAAGATGTCTTTGAAGCTGGACCCGTTGACCGGATCGCCACCAATGCCGATGGAAGATGAGATGCCGATGCCCAGCGCCTTCATCTGGCTGGCGGCCTCGTACCCCAACGTGCCGGACCGACCCACGATGCCGACGCGCCCCGGCATGTAGATCGCGGGTGGCATGATGCCCATGAACCCCTTGCCTGGCGAGATGATGCCCGCGCAATTCGGCCCGATCAGCCGCATCTTTCGATCACGCGGGTAGCGGCGCAAAAACCGTTTCACCCGCATCATGTCCTGCGCCGGAATGCCGTCGGTCACACAGACCGCCGTCTTGATGCCCGCATCCGCCGCCTCCATCATCGCATCCGCAGCAAAGGGCGGCGGTACAAACAGAAGGCTGGCCTCTGCCCCAGTTGCCTCAACGGCTTCGCGCACCGTGTTGAAAACAGGGCGATTCAATACCGTAGTGCCGCCTTTGCCCGGCGTGACCCCAGCGACGATCCATGTCCCGTATTCGATCATCTCTTGCGCGTGGAACTGTCCGATGCGCCCGGACAGGCCCTGGACAACAACCTTGGTGTTTTCATCAATCAGAATGGCCATGTCTTGTGCTCCTCAGGCTGCTGCGGATTGCGGGCGGGCGGCGACCGCCTTGTGCGCCGCCTCTTCCAGCGTGTCGGCGCTGATGATGGGCAAACCGCTGTCGCGAATGATCTTTTGCCCCTCCTCGACGTTTGTGCCGCTCAGGCGGACCACCACCGGGATCTGGATGCCAACCTCCTTGTAGGCCTGCACCACCCCCTTCGCGATCCAGTCGCAGCGGTTGATCCCGGCGAAGATATTCACAAGGATCACGCTGACGTTTTGATCGGACAGCACCGTGCGGAAAGCCTGACAAACCCGGTCAGGTGATGCGCCACCGCCGATGTCGAGGAAATTGGCAGGCGCGCCACCGGCAAGCTGGATCATGTCCATCGACGCCATGGCCAGACCTGCGCCGTTGATGATGCAACCGATGTCACCGTCGAGGCCGACATAGGCCAGCCCGTTGTCAAAGGCGGTCGCCTCACGCGGGTCTTCCTGCGATGGGTCACGCAGGGCGGCAACGCTGGGGTGTTTGTACAGCGCGTTGGTGTCAAAGGACATCTTGGCATCCAGCGCGACCAGATCGCCTGCCCCGGTGATCACCAGCGGGTTGATCTCGACCATCATGGCGTCAAGGTCGCGGTAGGCGCGATAGCAGGCGCGCAGGAAGGTCGAGAACTGGTCAACCTGCTTGCCCTCCAACCCAAGGCGAAAGCCCAGTTCGCGCGCCTGATACATAGCCAGCCCCACAGCCGGATCGATCACCATCCGCACAAGACTGTCTGGGTCTGCCTCGGCCAGATCCTCGATTTCCATCCCGCCGTGGCCGGAGGCGACGATCATGATCCGCTCTGACTTTCGGTCCAGCACAAAGCCAAGGTAGAGTTCCTGCGCGATGTCCGACGCCTCTTCGACCCATAGACGATAGACGCCTTTGCCATTGGCGTCGGTCTGCTTGGTCACAAGCTGCTTGCCCAGCAGACCGCGCGCGAACTCCGCCACCTCGGCCTCACTCTTGCAGACCTTGACACCGCCCGCCTCGCCGCGCCCGCCGGAGTGGATTTGTGCCTTGACGACCCAGGCGGCACCGCCCAGTTCGCGGGCGCGGTAGGCCGCCTGTTCCGGCGAATAGGCCAGCCCGCCGCGCGGCACCGGCACGCCAAAGCCTTTCAGGATTTCCTTGGCCTGATGTTCATGAATATCCATGGTTTCTCCTCCCGTGACGTCGATTACTCGGCGGCGATGTTGGTGCTCTTGGCGGCGATGGCCTGCGCCATGTCGATGACATTGCGGGCCATCTTTTCGCTGGCCGCGTCGATCATCTTGCCGTCAAGGCTGGCCGCGCCCTTGCCCGCGGCCTCTGCCGTTTTCAGTTCCTCGATGATGCGCTGCGCCTTGGTGACTTCGGCCTCTGGCGGGCTGAAGACGTCGTTGGCCATGGCGATCTGTGTCGGATGGATCGCCCATTTGCCCTCACAGCCCAGCGCCGCTGCACGCTTTGCCCCAGCGACATAGCCCCGACCGTCACTGAAATCGCCAAAGGGGCCGTCGATGGCGCGGAGCCCGTAAGCGCGGCAGGCGATGACCATGCGCGTGATCGAGGCGTGCCACTGGTCACCGGGATAGTCCGGGTTCAACCCACCAATGTTGACCGTGCGCGCCCGCATGCTTGCCGCATAATCCGCGACACCAAAGTGCAGCGCCTCCAGCCGTCCGCCGAACTGGGCGATTGCCTCGACATTGGCCATGCCCAGCGCGGTTTCAATCAGCGCCTCTAGGCCCACGCGGTGGGTCAAACCGCAGGCCTGTTCGATCTGGTTGATCATCGCCTCGACCATGTAGATGTCCGCAGGCACGCCCACCTTGGGGACAAGGATCGTGTCGATCCGATCGCCGGCCTGCTCCATGATGTCGACCACGTCGCGGTACATGTAATGCGTGTCCAGACCGTTGATCCGCACCGAAACGGTCTTGCCCTTGCCTGCCCAATCAATGTCGTTCAGCAGTTCAACGGCGTTCTTGCGGGCCTGATCCTTTTCCGGCGGGGCAACGGCGTCCTCCAGATCAAGAAAGACATAGTCGGCGGCGCTGTCGGCCGCCTTTTCGACCATGCCAGGGTTCGAGGCAGGCACCGCCAGTTCCGAACGGTGCAGGCGCTGTTTGCGCAGGGGGTGAAGCGTATGGGACATGGTCGAAACCTTTCATGTGACAAAGAAAGAGTGCCCGCGCCCAGTGCGGGGCGCAGTCCGGGAAGCCCGGGGGGTTCAGAGGTGTTATTCGGCGGCGATTGCGTAGGTCTGTGGCGCGCCCTCGGCAAACCAGGCCTGCGCGGCCCCGGTGCCAGAGCCGGGAACGACATGCGCGCCCGCCCGCATCAGCGACAATTCCGCAAGGCCAAGTGCCGTCAGCGCCATGCCTTCGTTGAAGTCGCCCAGGTGTCCGATGCGGAATACCTTGCCATTCAGACGACCGAGGCCAGAGCCAAACGACGCGTTGAACTCGTCATAGGCGAAGCGCAACACCTCACGCGCATCGACGCCTTGCGGCACGCGGATCGCGCTGACGGTGTCCGAGTAATAGCTGTGATGCTCGGCCACCAGATCCAGCCCCCAGGCCTGCACCCCCCGCCGGATGCCTTCCGCCAGCCGAGTGTGGCGGGCAAAGATCGCCTCCAGCCCCTCGGCAAACATCCGGTCCAGCGCGGCGCGCAAACCATGCAACAACGGTGTCGGCGGGGTGTAGGGGAAATAGCCGTCCGCGTTCATGGCGCGCATGTCGGCGAAATCGTAATAGGCGCGGCGCATGGTGGCGGTCTGCGACGCCTCCAGCGCCCTTTGACTGGCGCCAAGGATACCCAGCCCCGCCGGCATCATCATGCCCTTCTGGCTGCCGGTGACAGCCAAATCGACACCCCAGTCGTCCATGCGGAAATCCATCGACCCGATCGAGGACACGCCATCGACGAACAATAGCGCATCATGAAACGTGCTGTCCAACGCGCGGCGCACGGCGGCCACGTCGGACACAACGCCGGTGGCGGTCTCGTTATGGGTGACAAAAACCGCCTTGATCTCATCATGGACGTCGCGGCCAAGGATACGTTCGAACTCTCCCACCGGGGCGCTGGCCCCCCAGGGCAGATCGACAACGATGGGTTCCAGCCCCAGCATCTCTGCCATCTTGACCCAAAGCGTCGAGAACTGGCCATACTGCGCCATCAGCACCTTGTCGCCCGGGTTCAGCGTGTTGGTGATCGCCGCCTCCCAAGCAGAGGTGCCGGACCCGGGGAACAGCATGACCTCGCCGGTTCCGGTCTTGAACACGCGCTTGAGGTCGGAAAACAGGCCAAGCGTCAACTGGCCGAAGTCGCTGGCGCGCTGGTCCTGCTGCGGAACGTTCATCGCCTGCCGCACCGCCTCCGGCACATTGGTCGGGCCGGGAATGAAAAGATGTCTGTGTCCGGTGCGCATGGCGATCCTCCCTTTCGGATGACAGGGAACATGCGCCATACATTCAAGAACTGGAAACACTCCCGCGTCCTGCTGTAAATGCGAGATTTTACAAAATCTGATATTTGTAAATTTGTAAATTTTCGCATACAGTGAAATACCATGAAAACCTTTATCGGCCCTCGCCTGCGCCGCTTGCGCATCGAACACGGACAGACCCAGGTCCAGATGGCCAAGGCACTTGGCATCTCGACCTCTTACGTCAACCTGCTGGAAAAGAACGAACGCAGCATCTCGGTGCCTGTCCTGCTCAAGCTGTTTGAGGCCTATGGCGTCGACTGGCGCGACATTGCCGAGGACGACGACACCGCGCGTCTGGCGGACATCCGCGCCGTCCTGCAAGACCCGCTGTTCGAGAGCGGCCGCCCCGATCTGCCACAGTTGCGCGCGGCGCTGGCGCACAGTCCCGACCTTGCCAGCTGCTTTTTGAAACTGCACCGCGCCTATCTGGCCACAAATGACCAACTGATGAGCGTGGCCAGCACCGGAGAGGGCGGCAGCCGGGTTTTGCCACTGACCTCCGAGGCCGTGGTACACAACTTTTTCCGCAGCAACCGCAACCACTTCGAGGCGCTGGAAGAGGCGGCAGAGGGGTTTTGGTTTGGCGAGAGTGTGGACCCCGACGACATTTATCCGGCTTTGAAACTGCGGCTGAAACACCGTCTGAACCTGCGGGTCCGCATTGTGCCTGTGGCCGACATGCCGCAGTCCTTGCGCGAATACGATGAGGACCGCCGCGAGGTCCGGCTGTCAGAGGCGCTGGATCACCCCAACCGGGTGTTCCAGCTGGTGCATGTGGCCGGCCTGCAGGAACAAAAAGACGTGCTGGACGAGATCCTGGGACGCAGTGGGCTGACGGACGCCAATGGGCGGGCGCGGTGCCGGGTGGAACTGGCCAATTATTTCGCCGCCGCTGTGCTGATGCCCTATGACCGTTTCCTGTTCGAGGCTCTGGCCAGCAAGTATGATTTCGACCATCTCGCCACCCGATTTGGCGTCAGCTTTGAACAGGCCTGCCACCGGGCGACCACGCTGCAACGCAGCGGCGCGCGCGGCGTGCCGCTGTTCTTTTTGCGAATCGACAAGGCCGGCAATGTCACCAAACGGTTCAACGCGACCGACTTTCACCTTGCCGAATACGGCGGTGCCTGCCCCCGGCTGGAGGTCCACGCCTGCTTCCGCACCCCCGGTCTGATCCTGCCGCAGGTGGTCGAGATGCCGGACAAGTCGCAATTCATCGTTCTTGCCCGCACCGTGGATCGCCCCAGCTTTACCCGCCATCGTCAGGACGTGCGGCTGGCCGTCGCCGTGGGATGTGCGATGGACCATGTGGACAGCATCGGCTACGCCGAAGATCTGAATGTCGCGCAGGCCCGTGCGACAGAAATCGGCATCAACTGCCGTGTCTGCCCTCGGGCCAACTGTGACCAGCGCGCCCATCAGGCAGTTGTCCTGTCCGACCCGGTGGACGAAAACCGCCGCGGCGCAACCCGGTACGCCCTGTAGGCCCGGCACGGCGATCCGCTTCGGCGGGTTGACCCTCTGGCCTCTGCGCTATCTACCTTAAAGAGTAGGTCTGAACCGGGCCGACATGCTTTCAACCCCGGTTCAAGCCAGTCACGCCGCTTTTCCCTCCGGTGCAATCTTGCGCCAGACTTTTGACAAACGCCGATTGGAGCCCTCATGGACACTCCCGCCCTTCACCCCGCCGCGCAAACCCTTGCTGCCGAACATGACCGTGGAGAGCTGTCACGCCGCGAGTTCCTGACCCGCGCCACGTCACTGGGGCTGACGACCGCCGCCGCCTACGGCCTGATCGGCGTTGCCATGCCCTCAGAGGTCCGCGCCCAGCCCGCGCAGGGTGGCACGCTGCGGATTCAGTCGGACGTTCGCGCGCTCAAAGACCCGCGCACATACGACTGGCCCCAGATGTCGAATTTTTCGCGCGGCTGGCTGGAATACCTTGTCGAATATCAGCGCGACGGCAGTTTCAAGCCGATGTTGCTTGCAGGCTGGGAGGTCAACGCCGACGCGACGCAGTACACCCTGAGCGTCCGTCCCGGTGTCACATGGAATGACGGCACACCGTTTACCGCCGCCGATGTCGCCTTCAACATAACCCGATGGTGCGATCAGACGGTCGAGGGTAACTCGATGGCATCGCGCATGGCCTCATTGATTGATCCTGAAACCAAACAGGCCATCGAGGGGGCCATTGTCGCAACCGACGATCTGACCGTGACGCTGACGCTGCCCACACCGGACATCACGCTGATAGCCGGTTTCTCGGACTACCCCGCCGCGATTGTGCCGCAGGATTTCAGCGGCGACCCGATGGCCGACCGCAAGGGCACCGGCCCGTTTGTCCCGGTTGATCTGGAGGTCGGGGTAAAATCGGTCATGGTCCGCAATGAGGATCACACATGGTGGGGCACCGAGGTATATGGCGGGCCCTATCTGGACCGGATCGAATACATCGATTTCGGCACCGATCAAGTGACGCATTTCTCTGCTGCCGAAGCGGACGAAGTGGACATGTTGTATGAATCGCTGGGAGAGTTTGTTGAGCTGTTCGACAGCATTGGGTGGAATAAATCCGAAACCATCACCGCGAATACGGTGGTGATCCGCACCAACCAGAACGCGGAAATCGACGGCCAGAAACCCTATTCGGACGTTCGCGTCCGGCGTGCGCTGGCGCTGGCAGTGTCGAACTGTGAACAGGCATGCAATTTTGACCCCGTAACGGGGTGATCGGCGTCCAACAATGACCCCCTTACACTGATGTGGATGATGCTCCCGAGGCTATCGGGGAGCACAGTGTGGGATGTTGGTTGTGGAGACGATTGCGAAGATCCGTCGGGCGTATTTTCAGGACAAGAAGCCGATCAAGCAGATCTGCCGGGAACTGCGGATTTCACGGAACACGGTGCGCAAGGTGATCCGGTCCGGTGCGACCGAGCACACCTACGAGCGGACCGTCCAGCCGCAGCCGAAGATCGGTCCTTGGAAGGACGAACTCGACGAGATGCTGGCGACAAACGCGCGGAAGCCCAAGCGCG
>NZ_FZON01000071.1 GCF_900188425.1 Antarctobacter heliothermus | reverse complement strand
CGAGCATCTCGACGGGGCCGAGGGCTGGCCCGCGATCTATGACCGCGCCTATCTGCAGGCGAACATCGCGGGCGGCGAAGGCTTCGACTGGTTCTATGCCAGCGCGGCGGATCGCACCTCGCAGGTTCGGACGGCCATCACGGATGGCGCCGCCAGCAAGCCATGGGTCTTCCGCTACAAGGATCTGCGCGCCTGGTGGTCGAACCCGCACTACAACCGCCCGGGCGGGGTGGAAAGCGGGACGCCCACCGCATGGGTACCGCAGTCGAAGCCGATCTGGTTCACCGAGCTGGGCTGTCCCGCCATCGACCGGGGGACCAACCAGCCCAACGTGTTCTTCGACCCGAAATCGTCCGAGAGCTTCACGCCGCATTTCTCGCGCGGCTGGCGGGACGACGCGATCCAGCGCGCGTATCTCGAGGCGACCTATCTCTGGTGGGGCGCCCCGGCCAACAACCCGCTGTCCTCGGTCTACGGCGCGCGCATGGTGCATGTGCCGGAATGCGCCGCCTGGACATGGGACGCGCGGCCGTACCCGTTCTTCCCGGCGCTGACCGACGTCTGGACGGACGGGGCGAACTGGCGGCTCGGGCACTGGCTGACCGGAAGGCTGGGCGCGGCGTCGCTCGCCGCACTCGTCCGGCACCTCTGCCTGCGCGCCGGGCTGCCCGAGGCGAGGATCGACGTCTCCGGACTCTGGGGCGCGGTCGAGGGCTACGCCATCACCGCGCTCGAAAGCCCGCGCGCCTCGATCACCACGCTGTCGCGCCACTTCGGCTTCGACGCCGTTGAGACCGAGGGCGTGATCCGCTTCGTCATGCGCGGCCGGGCCTCTGTCGCCACCCTCGTCCACGACGATCTGGTCGCCGCCCGCGAGGGCGACGTGCTGGAACTGACGCGCGGCCAGGAGACCGAACTGCCGCAAGCCCTGAAATGGCAGGTCGCGCGGGCGGATGAGGATTACGACGCGGCCCTCGTCGAGGCGCGGCGCATCACGGTGGACACGACCCGCATCGCCTCCGAGTCCTTCCCGATGGCGGTGCCGCCCGAGGAGGCCGAGCGGCGCTGCCGCCGTGCCCTGATGGAGGCATGGGTGGGACGCGAGACGGCGGCGTTCCGATTGCCGCCCTCTCGCCTCGCGCTCGACCCGGCCGACGCGATCCGGCTGGAGCATGACGGGCGGCTGGTCGATCTGCGGCTCGTCTCCATCGCCGACGCCGAGGCGCGCGGGATCGAGGCGGTCCGCGAGGACCGGGCAACCTACGATCTGCCGCCCGGCGATCCCCGCGCGGCGTCGCTGACGCGTGCTGTCGTGTTCGGCGCGCCGGATGCGGTGCTGATGGACCTGCCGCAATTGACCGAGGACCAGCCCGCGCATCGGCCGCTGGTCGCCGCGCACGCGGTTCCCTGGCCCGGCGAGATGGCGGTGTTCCGCAGCCCGTCGACCGATGGCTTCGAGCTGGTGACCACCTTCGGCAGCCGCGCCCGGATCGGGATGCTGGTCTCCGACCTCTACGCGGGGCACACGTCGCGCTTCGATCTCGGCAATGCGCTTGTGGTCGATCTGCTGACCGGCACGCTGGAAAGCGTCACCGACCTCACGCTGTTCGGCGGCGCCAACGCGCTCGCCATCGAGAGCGCGCCCGGCGTCTGGGAGATCGTGCAGGCGGGCGCGGCGGAGCTTCTGGCGCCCGGCCGGTATCGGCTGACCCGGCTCCTGCGCGGCCAGCGCGGCACCGAGGGTGCGATGGGTAACCCGGCGCCTGCGGGCGGGCGGGTCGTCGTGCTGGACACCGCGCTGGCGTCCCTGCCGATCGCCGAGGCCGATCTCGGCATCCCGTGGAACTGGCGTATCGGCCCGGCGAGCCGTCCGGTCAGCGACGAGACCTATGTGGCGCAGGCCTTCACGCCAACGGGCGCCGGGCTGCGGCCGTTCTCCGTCGCCCATGTCGCGCAACCGTGGCGAACGCCGCGGACGCCCGGCGACCTGACGATCCGCTGGACGCGGAGGTCACGCGCGCTTGCTGCCGACAGCTGGGGCGCGGTCGAGGTGTCACTGGCGGAAGAGCTGGAAGCCTACGAGGTCGAGATCCTCGACGGCGCCACCGTGAAGCGGGTGCTGAGCACCGCCACGACCAGCGCGATCTACACCGCCGCCCAGCAGAGCGCCGATTGGGGCGCGCCGCTCGGCCCCGGCGACACGCTCGACGTCCGCATCTTCCAGCTCTCCGCCCTGATCGGGCGGGGCGCGCCAAAGACCGTCACGCTCACGTTCTGAAGGCCATCCCATGTCCGACGCCACGACCCATCTGTTGCTGCCCTACATCCTCGCGGCGCAGGCCCAGAAGCATGTCACGCACAACGAGGCGCTGCGCATCCTTGATGGGCTGATCCAGCTTTCCGTTCTCGACCGTGATCTGACCGCGCCGCCCGGTAGCCCGGCCGATGGCGACCGCTACATCGTGGCGAACGGCGGGACCGGTGACTGGACGGGGTGGGACCTGAACGTGGCGCTGTTCACGGATGGGACCTGGCTGCGTCTGCCGCCCCGGGCGGGCTGGCGTGCATGGGTTGAGAACGAAGGGTTGCTGCTGGTTTACGACGGCTCCGCCTGGATCAGCACGATCCCCGACGTATCGCAGAACATGGCGCTGCTCGGGCTTGGCACGGCTGCCGACGCTGCCAACCCGTTTTCGGCCAAGCTGAACGCGGCACTTTGGACCGCGAAAACCGTCGCCGAAAGCGGGAACGGCGATCTGTTCTACACGATGAACAAGGAGGCTGCGGGCGACGATCTCGGTCTGACGCTGCAGACCAACTTCGTGACAAAGGCGCTGGTCGGCCTGTTCGGGTCGGACCGGTTTCGTCTCGCGGTCTCCACCGATGGCAGCACCTTCTTCGACGGCATGACCGTCGACAACGCCAACGGCATCGTCGACCAGCCACAGCTGCCGCGATTCAAGGCGTACACCGACTACGACAATTATGTCGGCGTCGGCACCTGGACCAAGATCGACCTCAACACCACCGACTATAACGATCAGGGGGATTTCGATGCCGGGACCAGCCTCTTCACCGCGCCCGTCGATGGGACATACCTCTTCGGCGCAACGCTGCTCTACAAGATCAACGCCAGCGCCACTGCCCGCATGCGTGGGCGGCTCGTGCTGAACGGGACTAAAGAAATCCGTGGCTCCTTCGGCGAAATCTCCGCCACCCATGTCTCGCTTGCCACGGCCATCTGGCTGCAGGCCATGGTGCCGCTGACGGCGGGCGATACCGTGGAACTGCAAGGGTATTTCCGGGTCGCCGACGGCTACTTCGCCGCCGATCACACGTCCTTCTGGGGCTGCAAGGTCGGCTGAGCGGTGGGAGGATGATCCGATGACACCACCCCAATACGAGGGCTTCGTGCGCATGCCGGATGCCGAGTTCGAGGCGATCCTGGCACGTGCGGCCGAGAAAGGCGCGAAACGGGCGCTGGCCGACGTGGGTCTCGATGGCGAAGAAGCCGCGCTCGATATCCGGGATCTTCGGTCTCTCTATTGGATGGCATTCGGCTGGTGCGCCGCACCGCCATGCAAACCGCCGTCCGCATGATCACAACCGGCGTGATGCTGGCTCTACTGGCCGGGATCGCGATCAAGCTGAAGATCTTCGGCGGCGGGGCGTAGCCACACGCCTCAACAAGCCACCCGCTCACCCGAACCCGCCCTGATGGCGGGTTCTTCCGTTTCTGGAGGACAACATGACCACGAACTTTTACGACCATTGGCGCGATGTGCCGGAAAGCGCTCGGCGCTGGCCCAACTTTTCGCCCGCCGAAATCGCCTGCCGCGGGACCGGTAAGCTGCTGATCAATGCCCCGGCGCTCGACAAGCTCCAGGCGCTCCGCGACTGGCTCGGCAAACCTCTGATCGTTCGTTCTGCCTATCGCAGCCCGGAACACAACCGCGCCGTCGGCGGCGCGACGCGTTCCAAGCACATGGATGGCGAAGCTTTCGACATCGCTATGTCGAACCACGACCCGGTCGCGTTCGAGGCAGCGGCACGCGCGGTCGGCTTCCTCGGGTTTGGTTTCTACCGGCGCTCGGGCTTCATCCATGTCGATCTCGGCCCGGCACGGCAGTGGGGGCATCGTTTTCCGGTTCGGGCCATTGCCTTCGCCGAGGACATGCAGCTCGCGCGCGAGGTGCTGGCGCAAAGTCGCACCATGAAAGGCGGCGGTGCGGCCGGAGTAGCGACGCTGGGCGCAGCCGGGGTCGAGGTGGCGCAGAACGTACTAGCCGTGACCCAACCCGCGGTTCTGCCGCTGGTGCCATACCTCGATACGCTCCGCTGGGTGTTCATCGCCGTGGCGCTTGGGGGCATCGCCGTTACGATCTATGCGCGGCTCGATGACTGGCGCAGGGCGCAGCGATGATTACCGCCTTGCTGGGCGGCATATCGGCCAGTCCATTTGGGCGAGCGGCCCTGCGGTACGGCGCTGTTGCCCTTGCCATCCTGCTGTTCCTGCTGTCGATCCGCCGCGCCGGAGAGCGCGTCGGGCGGCTCGCGGAACGTCTCGCAACCACGGAGAAAGCCAATGACGTACAACGCCGGATGCTGGAAGCGGCGGCTCGTCGTCCTCGTAATCGCGACGATCTGGTTGACCGGTTGCGTGGGGGTGGGTTTTGAAAATGGCAGTGCAGCGGCATGCCCACCGACCGTAGAATACAGTCAGGAGTTCCAAGTGCGCACGGCTGAGGAATTGGCGCTAATGCCAGACGGATTAGCCGTCATCGAGATGATGGGCGATTATGGGGTCATGCGGGAGCAGGCAGCCGCGTGCCGTTGAGATGGGACTACTGCTCACATGGGGTGCCAAACCCCCGTTAGAGCCTGTGGCGAACCCAGAACAGATGGCGGAAACGCTATCCCGCTATACAAGCTGCCGCTTCACGTTTGGAAACAGCGTCGAAGGAGGCTTAACCAATCCGGCTTTCCGAAAGGCTTGTTTGTTCGAAACTTACGCGGCTATTTCATGCGCGTTGGGTCTTGTCGCGTTGCACGACATCTGTGTGCTCTGAATGCGGATGGTCGAGACGGCTGATTTCACGGAGGTGGTAGTCGCTCTCGCTTTCGCCGTCCTGAGGCCCGCGAGACAGGGCGCCGGCCAGATCGAAGAACCCTTTGCCCGGAAGATCCTCGCGGCCACGACTGACAGCGCGGGCCGCGATGAAGGGGCGACCGGCAGCGGCGTCTTCGCGCATTGTTGCCTCCAGCGCGCGAGTGACACGGCCCACCGAACCGGGCGTCCAAAGCCCAAGTGCCCGCGCAAGCGCGCCATAAGTGACAGGCGCGTCATCGGTGGAAAGCGCCGCAAGATGCGCGCGCACGCGGTCTGCAAGGTTTTGCGCGCGGTCAGCGGCCGCCCCGATCTCGCGGGGGGGCGGAATTTCCCGCGCCGATCCATCGGTCATCACTTCGGCGGCCCAGGCCCGCGCCGTGCTGCGCAGAATGATCCGGGTCTTGCCCGCGTCGGCACCCTCGCCAGTTTCTGTCACACCGACGACGTCGCCGGTTTGCAGCCCCTCGCGCAGCGTCTGCGGCGTCAGCCCAAGCCGTGGCGCCAGGTAGGCGGGATCGACGAGAATCTCTCCATCGTCCCAACCGATCACACCTGGTGGCAGCGGACGGTTCAGAACGGGCGACGGACCGTCGTTCTGCGCGTAGGACCCCCCGTCGTCCCGTGCGTAGAACGGATTGCTGCCCGCTGCATGATCGGTCACGTCCACGATCTCGCGGATCTGCGGAAGTGCTGCGCGCAGCATTTGTTCCACACCCTGTCGCAAGGTGGCGGAGGACGCGGCACAGCCCTGACAGCCGCCGGACATGCGCAGATAGACCGAGCCGCCCGCAACGCGTTCGACTGAGATATGACCGCCATGGGACGCGATGGACGGATTGACCTGTCGTTCCAGCAACTCCTCGACCGCACGCAGAAGGGCGGCATCAGGGGCGGTGTTGGAGCCAAGCGGCGCGTCCGTGGCGTCAAGCACCTGCCGGATCGCCGCGGCGATGGTTGGCTTCAGCAGCGCCCAATCGGTTTGCGCGTCCTTTTGCACCAGGATCGTGGCCTCGGCCACCTCGACCCGTCTTACACCCGCGACGGCAAAAAGCACGCGCGCCAACGGGGCGTCATGCGTCTTTTCCAATCGTCCGGAACGTCCTTCCTGCACTGGGCTGTCCAGAACGAAAGACATGACATCGGCATCGCGCGCCGAGGCCTGCGCGCGGATGCGGCGGTGGGTTTGTTCAGACATCTTCCAACTCCGTGCTACGCATCGTGCGCAGAGATTTGAACGTATAAATGCCGGTGTCATGGCCATCGCTGAAAGCCATGCCGAGGGCATAGTTTCCGACACTCCAGATCCGCGTGATCCGGATGTCGAGAGGCACTCTGTCAGGGATCAAGAGCTGTGCACCTGTCATCTCTTCGCGACATTGCGCGCAAGCGCAGGCAAGGCGCAGATCGCGCGGCGAAAGATGCTGCTCATACCCGTCGGCCCAGCACAACGCGAGCCCCGCCGCATCGTCATCAAGCGCCCGCAGACGGTCGGTCGGCCCGTCCGGCGTAGGCGGTGCCAGAGCCGGTGCGGGCTTTCCGGTGCCGTCGGCCAGCGTCCAGGCGAAGGGGGTGGCGATACCGCCCATGTCGCCTCCCGCGCGCGCCAGCGTCGCCGCGATCTGGGCGTAGGCCATGGCGGCTGGGCTGCCCGGTGCGGCCGTGACGAGCGGGATGCCGTCATCACCGCAATCGACCACGGCAGGGTCAAGCGGCACCTTGCCGAGAAAGGGCACCGCCAGTTCCTGCGCGATCGCCTCGCCGCCGCCCTCATGAAAGATATGCGTGAGGGTTCCGCATGACGGGCAGGTGAAGCCGCTCATGTTCTCGACGATGCCAAGGATCGGCACGTTGACCTGCTCCATCATGCGCAGGCCGCGCCTCGCGATCTTGAGGCTGACGTCTTGCGGCGTGCTCACGACCACGGCGCCTGCCAGCGGGAAGGCCTGAGCCAGCGTCAACTGAATGTCGCCTGTGCCCGGCGGCAGGTCGAGAAGCAGCACGTCCAGCGCGCCCCAGTCCACCTGCCGGACGAACATCTGCAGGTATTTCGTCACCATCGGCCCGCGCAGGATCGCGGGCTTGTCGTCGTCGCTCAGCATCGCCATGGAGATGACCTTGACGCCGTGCGCCTCGGCCGGGATCACCTTGCCTTCGGGCGTCATGGCGGGCTTGTCACCTGCGATCCCCAGCATTCCGGGGATGGAGGGGCCGTAGATATCGGCATCGACGATGCCCACAGCGAGCCCAGCCTGGGCCATGGCCACGGCAATGTTGGCTGTGACAGTGGATTTTCCCACTCCGCCCTTGCCGCTGCTGATCGCGATCATGCGGGGCGCGGCACGTGTGTCAGGCGCGGTCATCGCGTTCTCCCTCGGTCTGTATCCCGCGCGCGGGACCCTGGTAGCTTGCGCATAGCTGGTCGATCTCCTCCGCGGCCAGCTCGGCCGCCATGCAGGCGCAATAGCCGCTGTCATTCGCGGGCGTAAAATGGCTGCAGTCCTGGCATGTGCCGAAGGCTGGCACATCCCTCAGCCCTGCAAGCGCAGACGTCATGCGCGACAGCGTTTGCAGGAAGCGGTCGCGCTCGTCCTCCTGAAGCTGGCCGATCACACCGATCAGATCGCTGAGCGGGTCATGCACCAGCGTCTCGAGGCCCATTGCCGTAAGGTCAAAGCGAACGCTGCGCCGATCCCGGTCGGAGCGTTGACCGGTGATCAGGCCGCGGCGTTCGAGGGTCTTAACGATCTGTGATGCGGTGCCGCGCGTAGTCGCCTGAAAACTTGCGAAGCCCGAGGGCGTGCGGGTACTGCCATTGGCCCGTGCGAAGAACCGCAGGCAGGTCCATTGCGCTGCTGTCAGGCTGGATCGCGGATTTTCGTTGCGGGCCTCGCTACGCGCCGCGCGGCCGACATGGACGAGCAGTTCGGCGATGCGGTTTGGCGTTTGATATTGGTTGATCATGTCTATTTGGTAGCGAAGCGAAACCACTTTGACAAGAGTGGTGGTGAGAGACTAGTTTCGATTCG
Organism: Antarctobacter heliothermus; assembly: GCF_900188425.1. Taxonomy (GTDB): domain Bacteria; phylum Pseudomonadota; class Alphaproteobacteria; order Rhodobacterales; family Rhodobacteraceae; genus Antarctobacter; species Antarctobacter heliothermus. The sequence goes on along the minus strand of NZ_FZON01000071.1, from coordinate 9,119 downwards.
AATTTAAATGAGTCGTCGTGATGAACAAACATGCTCCGAATTGGGGAACCCATAGCCGCCACGCGCGCAGCGCGAACATGCTGTCGGCAAAGGAAGAGCGCGATCTGGTGCGCGCTTGGCAAGACCATGGCGACGCGCACGCGCGCGACACGTTGATGCGCGCCTTCGCCCCCATGGCCGCGGCAAAGGCCAAAAGGTTTTCGCCAGCCTCCCAGGAGGCAGACCCCGATCTGGTGCAGCAGGCCAATATCGGACTTCTGAAGGCGGCCGACCGCTTTGATCCAGACCGGGGGTTTCGCTTTGCGACCTATGCTGTCTGGTGGATCCGCGCCGAAATTCAGGAATACAAGCGCACCACCTTGTCGATTGTCCGGCGTCCGAATTCCGCTCAGTCGCGTTCGGCGGCCGCGCAGATCGCACGCCTTGACGTCGCGATGAAGGCTGATCCGCAGATCGACCGGGCCGAGGCAGACGCAAGAATTGCCGTTGAAAACGGTGTCACTATCGACCGTTTGGCTGATCTGCGCGCTCAGATCACTGGCAGGGATTACTCCCTGAATGTCCCGGTCCTCGATGACCAGGGAGAAGATCGCCTGGCGCTGCTGGTCGATCCGGAAAGTCTTGACGATCCGGCATCCCTGCACCGTCTGGACACGGAGGTATTGCGTCGCACGCTTGTCGAGGCGCTTACCGATTTGCCTGATCGAGAGCGCAACATAGTCGTGGCCACTCAGCTAAACGACCCACCTGCGACGCTGGATGCTCTGGGGTCGGTCTATGGTATCTCGAAGGAACGCGTGCGCCAGTTGCGCGAACGCGGTTTCGAACGGCTACGCGAGATAATGCGCAAGCGCGATCTGGTGCCGGAGAGTTTCCTGTGACGTCGACGGGATTAAGACCAGCCGTCAAACATCTGCCCTGCTGGATGCCACCAAAGCGGCGTGGGTGGCCGCCGGATCATTGAACCAGCGCTCGCGGGCATCGCTGTGACGGCCTATGCGCGAATTGATGGCTGGAAGCGGGTGCAGACAGGATCGCAGCTTTTCTTGATGGGATTGCTACCGTTTCATAGGCACGCGTCAGGCATACGAAAGCCGCTTTGACGACCACCGGGAAAGTACTTCGACCGTGACCCAGAGGCACAGTGAAAGGCAAGCGAGCACGATCAGAGCTGCAAACATAAGGGCGGTCTGGCCCCGACCGTTCGCCATCAACATCAGATGGCCAAGCCCCTGAGACGACCCAACCCATTCCCCGATGAGCACCGCCAGCGGGCCATAGACCACCGCCAACCGCAGCCCCGAAAGCAGCCCTGGTACCGCATAGGGAAGGCGCAGCAGCAGTGTCTCGCGCCAGCGACCGGCGCCCGACAGGCGCGACAGATCGGCCAGGCCTGGAGGCAGCGCCATCAGCCGGTCAAACAGCGCCGAGGCAATCGGAAAATAGGTGACAAGCGCGATCGTCACGATCTTGGACGGCATGCCATAGCCAAGCCACAGCGTGATCACGGGCGCCAGAGCAAATACAGGCACCGCTTGGGCCACCACCAGCATGGGGCGCAGCAGCCACCGCGCGCGCCGCGACAGGGCCAGCAGCAGTGCGGTCTCGACCCCCAGAAATATGCCGACGGCGAGACCAAGGCTCAGGTTGCCGGCTGACCACAGGGCGTTCTCCCAGATCAATGCTGCGTTGTCCCACAGGGCCTGCGCCACCAGTGTAGGCCCCGGCAGGATAAAGCGCGGCACGCCCGTCAGGCTCACGACCGCCTGCCAGATTGCCAGCGCCACCAACAAAACAAGGCAGCCGCGCCACAGGCCAGACATTGCATGCAGCATCATCCTGCCCCCTGTGCGGCAAGCAGGCGCATCCGCTTCAACAACGCGGCCTGCGCAGAGATGGTGGCTGCGGCCTCGGGCGCACGGGGGGGCATGGTGGGCGGCAGAATGCAGGGCGCGATGCCCGCCCGCGTGAGGATCCATGCAACATCGGCCAGCCGGATCGCCTCGGCCGGATCATGGGTGATAAGCACCACGGTGCGCCCAGCCAAAAGCCCAGCCGCCAAATCCTGCACTGTGTGGCGCGTCATCGCGTCCAGCGCCGAGAATGGCTCGTCCAGCAGGACAACCGCGCGATCTTCGTAAAGAGTGCGCGCAAGGGCGACGCGCTGGCGTTGACCGGCCGAAAGGTTTGCGGGTTTGCGCCTCTCCAGACCACCAAGGCCTACCCGCGCCAGCAAAGCTGCCGCGCGCTCCGTCTGTGCAGGTTCGCCACGCAGGCGCGCACAGATGGTAACATTGTCCAGCGCACAGGCCCATGGCAGAAGCTGGTCATCCTGCGCCATCATCGCCACGCGCGGAGCGATGGGCGCACCGTCCCCGGCCTTGAGCCGCCCTTTCAGGTGTGCCGCGCAAGGCAACCCCGCGATCAACCGCAGCAAGGATGTCTTGCCCACGCCGGACGGCCCCAAAAGCGCGCTCCACCGACCGGCGGGCAAGGTCAGATCGAGGCTGTCGATCAAGAGGGTATCCCCCGCCTTAAGCGATCCGGCCATATGGATGGATGGTGCGCTCACATCGCTGACGGGTCGCGGGCCATGTCCCAGAACCCGATCTCAAGCCTTGTGGCAGTGGCAAACCGCGCCTGTAAAGTCACCGCGCGCGGCAGATCGGCCCAGCCCGGCCCAAGGCGTCGCAAAATCGCTCCGTCGATCAGCGCGCCAACATCCCGGCACAGGGCCTGATACTCCGGCCCGCCATAGGTGGCGCACCAATCGCCGTAGGGTCCGGTAACGTCTTTCAACCGCGCGCCAATTTCGCCGTAACCCAGCACGCAAGGGGCCAGCGCCGCCATCAGGTCCAGAAAGTCGCCGGAATATCCCGCCTCGAGCACATAGCGTGTATAAGCAAGGTTCGCCGCCGCTTCGGGCGTTGTCTCCAGCGTGGCGCGGTCAATGCCGTGGGCGGCGCAGGTTTCCACGTGCAGCGGCATTTCCACATGTACCAACGCGTGCACCGTGGCGCTGGCCGCTGCCATTTCATCCAGCGTATCGGCTTTGGCAGCCGCCAGCGCCCATGCGCGCGCAAAATGAATCAGGAAAACATAATCCTGCCGCAGATAATGCAGATAGCTGTCTTGCGGCAGCGATCCGTCGCGCAAGCCTTCGACAAAGGCGTGATGCGTATAGCGGTCCCAATCCTGCCCCGCGCCCGCACGCCAAAGCGTGAAAGCGCGGCCATAGTCCGGTGCTGTCATTGCGCGGGCTCGGCTGTCACGTCGACCACCAGATCAGCGGCGGCAATAGCTGCATCGACAGCACCCTGGGCGACCAGAAAAGCTTCGAACCGCGTGTAACGGCCATGGTCCACGGCAGCGGGGCGGGTGGCAAAGCGCGGCCAGGTATCGCCCCAGGCTCGTGTGTTCAGTTCGTTGCGCAACTCGGCGCTGGTAGCGAAGAATATCTCACCGGCACCTTCGGGATCGTTCAGGATGTCGGCCGTGGCGCGTTCGGTAGCGAGCAGGAACCGGGCAATCATATCGCGGTTCAAATCCTCGGCCCGGGCGACATAGATCAACTCATCATAAGATGGCACGCCTTCGGCCTCGGGGTAGAAACAGCGCCCTTCAACGCCTTCAATGTCCATCTGGTTCAGTTCGAAATTGCGAAACGCGCCTATGACGCCATCCACTTGACCCGACATCAAAGCAGGCGAGATCGACCAGCCGATGTTGATCTGTTCGACATCATCGCCGGACACGCCGTTATGGGCCAACATGGCCGACAACAGCATTTCCTGCACACCGGCCACGGCAAAGCCCACTTTGCGTCCTGCCAGATCGGCAACCGATTGCACCGGTCCGTCGGCGCGCACCACAAGACAGGTCAGCGGCGTTTCGATCAGCGTGCCGACGCGCACCAGGTCCAGCCCTTCGCGCCGGTTCAGATGCAGTTCGGGTTGATAGGACACCGCAAGATCAACCCGCCCCGCCGCAACCATGCGCGGGGGATCGTTGGGATCGGCGGGGGTGACCAGCTCCACCTCAAGCCCCGCTTCTGCGAAGTACCCCAGTTCTTCAGCCAGGATAATCGGTCCGTGATCGGGGTTGATGAACCAATCCAGCATCACGGTCATTTTGTCTTGGGCAAAAGCGGGGGTGACCATCAGGGAAAGGGCGGCCGTGGCAAGAAGGTGTTTCATTGGTGTCTCCGGTTCAGGGTTTGGGATCAAGGATCGGGCAGCGCCAGCAGCGCGATATCACCTGCCCAACGGCTGCGCAGAGCGGTACAGGCGTGATGGGCGCGCAGGCCGGTGCGGCAGGCCAGGACGATCCGTGTGCCGTGGGGAGGCAAGGCCAGATCGGGCAAACCTTCGGGCGGGATATGGAGGGCGGTTGCGCGGAAGGGGGCGGGAACCTCGCTGCGCAGGTCGATTACCAGATCCTCGGGCGTGATCTGGCTGGTGGCGATGAAGGCTGCGGGGGTGTCAGGCTCCGGCGCGCTGTCAAAGCGAAAGCCTGACATGCGCCAGCTTGCGGCGTCCAATATCATCATCTGGCCCAGGGGCGAAGGCACCATATCCAGCAAAATCGCCAATGCCATTTGAGCCTGCATGGCTCCGATCATGGCCACCACGGGCCCCAGCACCCCGGCGGTTGCACATGTTGCGGCACTGCGCGGCAGATCGGGGAAAATGGCGCGCAACGATGGCGCCGTGGCACAAAAGCCCCCCACATAGCCCGAAAGACCAAGGGCCGAGGCGGAAATCAAGGGTTTGTCAGCAACAAAAGCGGCGTCCGATAGCGTAAAGCTGGCGGCAAATGTGTCGGCGCAATCCAGAACCACATCGACCTGGTCGACCAGAGCGGGCGCATTGGCGGGGGTCAGCCATTCGACCAGCGGGCGCATGGCGACATCGGGGTTGAGCGCGGCCAGCGCTGCGGCGGCAGCCTGTGCCTTGGGACGGCCGATGTCCTGCATCCGATATAGCGGCTGACGGTGCAGGTTGCTCTCAGTCACCTCGTCGCCGTCAATCAGGGTGATCGTGCCAACCCCGGCGCCTGCGAGATATTGCAACACCGGCACGCCAAGGCCACCCGCTCCGGCCACCAGAACATGGGCTGTGCGCAAGCGCGCTTGGCCTTTTGCGCCCACCTCCGGCAGGGCAATCTGTCTGGCATAGCGGTTCATGCTGTTGCCTTCAGCCAGGCCTGTATCCGGGCATCAGGGTCGGCGTTCAGGGTGATATCCGTCACCGCCGCCACCGTATCGGCCCCTGCGGCAAAGGCACCCGGCGCGCGTTCCACCGACATGCCACCGATGGCGCACAGCGGGATATCTCCAACTAGGGATTTCCATTCGGTCAGCCGATCAAGGCCCTGTTCGGTCCATTTCATCTGCTTCAGAATGGTCGGATAGACCGGGCCCAAGGCGATATACTCAGGGGCCAGTGTCACAGCGCGGTCCAGTTCCGCATGGTCATGGGTCGAAACCCCAAGCTTCAGGCCTGCGTGGCGAATTGCAGCGATATCGGCGGTGTCCAGATCCTCTTGTCCCAAGTGCAGCCAGTCGGCGTCCAGCTCAATCGCCAGTTGCCAGTGATCGTTGATTACCAGCGCCGCGCCATAGTGACGGCAACAGGCCAGTGCTGTGGAAATTTCGGCGCGCAGGATCTCATCGGGCTGCCCCTTGATGCGCAACTGCACAAGCCGCACCCCAAGGGGAACGGCCCGCACCACCCAATCGGCGCTGTCGAAAACGGGGTAAAAGCGGGGCAGTGTCATAGCCATGCCTTTCCAATGAGGGGGGTTGAAGGTACGGCCATGTCGCGCATGCCCATCGGCCCGGATGTGGCCGCCAGCGCGCCCGCCTGCACGGCCATGGCAAAGGCGCGCGCCATGGCGGCCGGATCATCCGCCTCGGCCACGGCGGTGTTCAGCAGGATCGCGTCATACCCCAGCTCCATCGCCTGCGCCGCATGGCTGGGCAGGCCAAGACCCGCGTCGATCACCATGGCCACATCGGGAAAGGCCGCGCGCAGGGTGCGCAACCCGTGAATGTTGTTCAGCCCCATCCCCGATCCAATGGGCGCGCCCCAGGGCATCAGCACCCGGCAGCCCGCATCAACCAGCCTTGCGGCCAACACCTGGTCTTCGGTGGTATAGGGGAACACCTTGAACCCATCGGCGCACAAGACCTCGGCGGCCTCCAGAAGGCCGAAAGGATCGGGTTGCAGCGTGTCGGCATTGCCGATCACCTCGAGCTTGATCCAGTCGGTCTGGAAATATTCGCGCGCCATCTGGGCGGTGGTGATCGCCTCGCGCGCAGAATGGCAGCCGGCAGTGTTCGGAAGCAGATGCACACCAAGGCCGCGCACCATGTCCCAGAACGCTTGACCCGCACCGCGTTCGCGCCGCAGCGATACCGTTGCGACCGATGCGCCGCTTTCGCGGAATGCAGCCTCCATCACCGCTGGCGAAGGAAAGCGCGCCGTGCCCAGCATCATTGGCGTTTTCAGGGTTTCGCCATAGAAATCGCGCATGGCTCAGCCCCCCTGCATCGCTGTCAAAACCTCAAGCCGATCAGCGGGCGACAGGGCGGTGCCGTCGCGCGCTGCCGCAGATACGAAGGTGCCGTTCAGTGCCGTTGCGACCCGCGCCTCTCCCAAACCCAGTTCAGCAAGCGCCTCGCCCACATTCGTCGCGGCGACATCGCGCTGTTCGCCATTCACTTCAATCTTCATCAAACAGATCCCCGGTCTTGCCAGTTAAAAGGTATTCGGCGGCTTGTTCCGCCAGCGCCGGTGCCATCAGAAAGCCGTGCCGGAACAACCCGTTCAGGTGCAAAATACGCCCCCTGCGGAGCACGCGCGGCACATGGTCGGCAAAGGCAGGGCGCAGATCAGCACCCATTTCGACGATTTCGGCCTCGGCAAAGCGCGGGTCCAACGCATAGGCGGCTGACAATAGCTCCAGCGCCGAGCGCGCCGTCACCCTGCCTCGCGCAGAACTTTCGATCTGCGTTGCACCCAGCATGAACAATCCATCCGCGCGCGGCACCACATATAGCGGATGGCGTGGATGCAGCAGGCGAATGGGCCGCGACAAGGCAATTTCGTCCGAGTGCAACACGATCATTTCGCCCCGCACGCCGCGTAGCCCCGGCAAATCATCCGCTGCTGCCAAGCCACGGCAATCGATCACCGGGCCGCTCAGGGTTGCAGGCTCGGCCTCGCCGATTTCGACAACGACACCGGCATCCAAAAGTGTTCGCGCCAGATCAGACAGTGCCAGTCGGGGATCCAGATGCGCCTCTGCGGCAAAGAACAGCCCGCGCCGGTGCTGTCCCGAAAGATCGGGTTCAAGCGCCGCAATCGCAGCCGCATCGCAGGCGGTTTTGCCGTCGGTCCGCGCGGCAAATCGGTCCAGCTCGCGCCTGTCCCGCTCTGGCGCGAGGACAAGTGTGCCATTTCTGGTCACGCGGGTCACGTCTGCCCAGAGATCGGCCGCTTCACGCCCGTGGACAACCACCGGCAGCTCGGCCGTGGCACCTTCGCAATCGGGGGCCAGCATCCCGCCAGCCCACCACGAACAGCCGTGCGGCCCCGGCGGCCCGGCCCGGTCGATCAGCCGGGGGGTCAGGCCGCGTGCCAGACAGGACCGCGCCGCCCAAAGGCCAGCGACCCCCGCGCCGATAATGGTAACATCACTCATCGGGCCAGACCGCATGGAAATGGTGGACCGGGCCATGTCCACCACCAATGTTCAATCGGTCTGCCGCGGCTATGGCGCCTTGCAGATAGGCATGGGCGTCGCGCACCGCCTCAGGCAGGGGCGCACCGCGCGCCAGCCCGGCCGCGATAGCCGCCGACAGGGTGCAGCCGGTGCCATGAGTGTTGCGCGTGGCGTGCCGTTGCGCCGACAGCCGTAACACGGCCTCGGGCGTGACCAGCAGATCGACACAATGCGCCCCGTCGCCATGGCCCCCTTTCATTAGCACCGCCCGCGGGCCCAGTGCCAGGAGCGCACGGCCCTGTTCCAGCATGGAGGGTTCGTTCACAGCCTCGGGCGTGTCGAGCAATCGCGCCGCCTCGGGCAGGTTCGGGGTCAGCAGGTCGGCGAGCGGCAGCATACGTGCGCGCAGTACTGAGACCGCATCATCGGACAAGAGGGGGTCGCCAGATTTCGCCACCATCACAGGATCAAGAACGACCGGTGCCGCGTACCCGGCCAGACCATCGGCGACGGCGTCAATCGCATCCGGCTCGCCCAGCATTCCGACCTTGATTGCTCCGATCACCAGATCGTCAAAGACCGCGTCCATCTGGGCCCGGATCATCGCCGGAGCCACCGCCGCCACCGCAGTGACAGCTCGGGTGTTCTGCGCAGTGATCGCGGTCAGGACGCTGGCGCCATAGACGCCCAAAGCACTGAAGGTCTTGAGGTCGGCCTGAATCCCGGCGCCCCCGCCACTGTCGGATCCTGCAATCGTCAACGCCTGAAAAGCCACACAAGCCCCCATTCAAAACAAGGGCCAAAAGCGTGGGGATACGGTATATGAAAAGCTGCGATTGCCACAGCTTTGCTCCGTTCCCTACGCCGGCATGACCCGGATCAGGTTCGATGGGTCGGCTTTCGCCTCTCAGCCTTTACGGCACCCCAACGGATAAAAGATTCTTATCTCCAAGGGCGCAGCAAGTCAAATCGATTGGCTGGAGGAGACATGTTGGGCGATAGAGATGAGGTCGATGCAAATTCTCCTTTAACGGCCACTACCTGTGCCAAGCTGATGGTGTCGATGTCCATGTTGATGGAGGGGGCTCCACCGCAAACTGCATCATTGCCGAGCTTGATGAGGAAGAGACGGCAATATTCGGCGCCGAAATAGATAATAAAATAACATCAATATCTTACGGGCCGGATAAGGTTCGACGGAGGTCGCGTCCGCTCCGCCACTTGCCCTCGCGAAAGTGTTCTCTTGATCCGGCTGCGGCCGGATTTTTCCGTTGTTTTCGAGGGTTATGCGGGAGGGGCTAAGCACCGCCAATGCTGGGAATGGCGTTTAATTGTTCTCTCTTGGCCAATGTTCTCTGAAGCTGATGACTACGTCTTTTTGGTGTTCAGGT
>NZ_FZON01000033.1:33574-54746 GCF_900188425.1 Antarctobacter heliothermus | reverse complement strand
GCTCGGCGGGATCGGTCTGCTCATGCAGGACAGCTACCACGCTGGATTCACGAGATGAATCCCTCAACCAGCCTTTGCGCAACAAAGCCCCGCAACATCACAAACGGCTGGAAATCACTGAAGCGGACCACAGTGCGCGGCGGCACCGTCCCGGATGCAGAGTTGCAGGCAGCCTTGGCAATGGCGGCACTGCCTCAGCGTTCCGCTTGAATTGGCCCGCTTGCGGGGGCAGGTATAGAAGACAAGACATTGGAGGCGACATGACCACCGCGACCGCCCAGACAGACAAGACCGCCCATCTGCCGCAGGTCCACGAGGCGCGCAACCCCGGCATGGCGCTGGACATGGACTGGGTTCGGGCCGCGCGCGCCAACCGCTCTGCAATCGAACGCCGCGCTGGCACCCTGCCCGGCAGACGATCCGTCAAAAAGGACTATCAGGCCGCCTGGCTGGCCCGCGCCATTTCCTGCATCGACCTGACCACACTGGCGGGCGACGACACACCGGGCCGCGTCGCGCGCCTGTGCGCCAAGGCGCGCCATCCGGTCCGCGCTGACCTGCTAGAGGCTTTGGGGCTGAAGGGGCTGACCGTGGGCGCGGTCTGTGTCTACCACGACATGATTGAACCCGCTGTGAAGGCTCTGGAAGGATCGGGCATCCCCGTGGCCGCCGTCTCCACCGGGTTCCCGGCGGGGCTGTCGCCCTTCCACCTGCGCGTTGCGGAAATCGAGGAAAGCGTAAAGGCGGGTGCGCAAGAGATCGATATCGTGATTTCCCGTCGCCTTGTCCTGCGCGGCGACTGGCAGGGGCTCTACGATGAAATGTGCGCCTTTCGCGCCGCCTGCGGCGAGGCCCACGTCAAGGCGATCCTTGCCACCGGAGAGTTGGGCACATTGCAAAACGTCGCCCGCGCGTCGCTGGTCTGCATGATGGCGGGTGCCGATTTCATCAAGACCTCCACCGGCAAGGAAACCGTCAACGCCACTCTGCCTGTCAGCCTTGTGATGATGCGCGCGATCCGCGAATACCACCAGCGCACCGGCTACCGCGTCGGCTACAAACCGGCGGGCGGTATCTCCAAGGCCAAGGACTCGCTGGTTTACCTGTCGATGATCAAGGAAGAGTTGGGGGATCGCTGGCTCCGCCCGGACCTGTTCCGCTTTGGCGCGTCGTCGCTGCTGGGCGATATCGAACGGCAGCTGGAACACCATGTGACCGGGGCCTATTCGGCGTCCTGGCGGCACGCGATAGGCTGAACCGATGCAGATGACGCCGGAATGGTCCTTGATGATGGTGGCGATTTTTCTCGTGATGGGGTCCGCCAATTGGCGACGTCGTCGCCTTAGACGTGCGACTCGCGATCTGCCGACGCGGCTGTTCCGACAGCTTGGGCCAGAGCCGGAATTTCTGCCGCCCGAAGAGGTGCCAGAGGAATTGCAGGGATACGCCACGCTGCACAAACGCAGCCTGCGGGTGCAACACGGGATCTGGATGTTGGCGCTGATCTGGATGGGCTGGGTGGCCTTGCTTGGGATGGGACTGCTGTAATGACCGTAAAAGAGATCTTTGAAACCATGGATTATGGCCCCGCCCCCGAAAGCGCCGGGGATGCGCTGGCCTGGATTGTCGATCAAGGCTCGCGCTTTGGTCACTTCATCGACGGCGCGTTTACCGATCCCGGCGAAGGGTTCGACAGCCGCAACCCGGCAACGGGTGAGGTTCTGGCAACGCTGACGCAGGCCACGCAGGCCGATGTGGACGCAGCCGTTGCCGCCGCACGCAAGGCGCAGCCCAAATGGGAGGCGCTGGGCGGACCCGGACGCGCCCGCTATCTGTATGCCTGGGCGCGCCTGTTGCAGAAACACGCGCGGCTGTTTGCGGTGCTTGAGACGCTCGACAACGGCAAACCGATCCGCGAAAGCCGCGACATCGACATTCCGCTGGCCCAGCGGCATTTCTACTATCACGCGGGCATGGCCCAGCTGATGGACAGTGAACTGCCCGACGCCCGCGCGCTGGGGGTCTGCGGGCAGATTGTGCCGTGGAACTTCCCCCTGCTGATGCTATCCTGGAAAATCGCCCCGGCGCTGGCGATGGGCAACACCGTCGTGCTGAAACCGGCCGAATGGACCTCGCTGACGGCGCTGCTGTTTGCCGACATCTGCCGGCAGGCTGGCCTGCCCAAGGGCGTGGTCAACATCGTCACCGGCGACGGCGCGGTGGGGGAACGGATCGTGGCCGCCGACGTGGACAAGATCGCCTTTACCGGCTCGACAGAGGTGGGCCGCAAGATCCGGCAGGCCACGGCGGGGCGCGGGATTTCCCTAACGCTGGAGCTGGGCGGAAAATCCCCCTACATCGTGTTCGAGGATGCCGACATCGACAGCGCGATCGAGGGGCTGGTGGACGCCATCTGGTTCAATCAGGGGCAGGTCTGCTGCGCCGGGTCGCGCCTGCTGGTGCAGGAAGGCATCGCCGAGGTGTTCCACGACCGGCTGCGTGCCCGGATGGACAAACTGCGCATCGGCAACCCGCTGGACAAATGCATCGACGTGGGCGCGCTGGTCGATCCTGAACAATTGCGCCGGGTCGAGGCGCTGGTCTCCGGCTCTGACGGCACGATCTACCGGGCCAACTGTGACCTGCCGGAGGGCTGTTACTATCCGCCCACGCTGATCTCCGGCCTGTCGTCGGCCTCGCCGCTGATGCAGGAGGAAATCTTTGGCCCGGTGCTGGTCTCCACCACCTTCCGCACCCCCTCCGAGGCGGTCGAGGTCGCCAACAACACCCGCTACGGGCTGGCCGCCAGCCTGTGGTCGGAGAACATCAACACCGCGCTGGACATCGCGCCGCAGCTGGTGGCGGGCGTGGTCTGGGTCAACGGCACCAACATGTTCGACGCCGCCGCCGGGTTTGGCGGTGTGCGCGAAAGCGGCTTTGGCCGCGAAGGCGGCTGGGAGGGGCTGCGCGCCTATACCCGCGCGGCGGACAAACCCAAAGCTCTGAAACAAATCGCACCCTTTGCAGGCGACGACGCGGAACCGCAGCCGGTGGACCGCACCGCCAAGCTGTATATCGGCGGCAAGCAGGCCCGCCCCGACGGCGGCTATGCGCGCAATTTCTTTGACGCCAAGGGCTCGCTGATCGGTCAGGCCCCCATCGCCAACCGCAAGGACATCCGCAACGCGGTAGAGGCGGCGCGCGCCGCAGGTGGCTGGGCCAAGGCCACGGCGCACAACCGCGCGCAGGTCTTGTATTACATCGGTGAAAACCTGTCGGCCCGCGCAGGGGAGTTCGCCGCGTTGATCGACCGGCTGACCGGCGGCAAATCCGGCAAGACCGAGGTCGAGACAGCGGTGAACCGGCTGTTCACCTATGCCGCATGGGCTGACAAGTTCGATGGCGACGTGCGCAGCGTCCCGATGCGGGGCGTCGCGCTGGCGATGAACGAACCCTGCGGCGTGATCGGCGCGCTGTGCCCGGATGACGCCCCGTTGCTGGGCCTGATATCGGTCATGGCACCCGCCATCGCCATGGGCAACCGCGTGGTCCTTGTCGCGTCCCAGCCGTTCCCGCTGGCCGCACTGGACTTCTACCAGGTGCTGGAAACCTCGGACGTGCCGGGCGGGGTCGTGAACATCCTCACCGGCTCTCACGCGGAACTGGCGCCGACACTGGCCACACATATGGATGTCGAATCGGCCTGGAGCTTTTCGTCGACGGATCTGGCCCAAACCATCGAAACCGGTGCTGCGGGCAATCTGAAACGCACATGGGTCAACAACGGAAACGCGCGTGATTGGCAGGGTCCGGCGGGCGAAGGCCGCGCTTTTCTGGAGGCCGCAACAGAGGTCAAGACGGTCTGGGTGCCTTACGGCGCCTGAGGGGCGGCGGCGGGGGAAACCCCGCCCTACATTTCGCCGTCGGGCAGCGCCTCCAGCAGATCGCCGGGCTGACACTCTAACACGTCACAGATCCGTGCCAGCGTCTCGAACCGGATGCCTTTGACCTTGCCGGATTTCAGCAAGGAGATGTTCTGTTCGGTGATTCCCACCCGTTCTGACAACTCGCGCGATCGCATTTTGCGCCGCGCCAGCATGACGTCCAGCCGCACGACGATCTGCATCAGACAAACCCCTCATTTTCCGCCCTAAGCGCAATCGCCTGACTGGTAACCAGTCCGACGATCATCATCATACCGCCCGCAAGGACAAAGCCCAGATCGGAAGAAGAGACCGCAAAGCTCAGCATTTTCTGCCCAGCCGGGGCACCAGCGGTGAGCAGCAAGGTCTCTACCGGATGCGCGAGCAAACCTGCTGCTGCCTGCGCCAGAAACCCAAAGCCAACATGGCGCAGGGCATGTGCAGCGCGCGGCGTCAGCGCCGCGTCCTGCGCGTAGCACTCGAACAGACGGGCCATGTGCCACAGCGTGTAAAGCACCGTGGTTAGCGCAAACAAGGCCCCGATCACCAGCAACGCCGTGACCGTTTCACTGATCATGCGTCCGCCAAGATCAATGCCCAGTTCTGGCAAGCGATGTGCAAGCAAGACCCCCGGATCAACGGCAATCCAGATGGCAAGTCCGACAAGCACAGCAATCGCCAGCAATGAGAGCGTTCGCAGGACGGCAGCCGCGCGGCGGGTCGCTAGAGGAAGTTGTTGTGTCATTTCACACTCCAGTTTCACTTTTCAATCTATTTCTTTAATGTAATACAGTAAAAAATGATTCCACAAGGCGATACTCTAAATGTTGAAAAAACTTCTTCCTCTGGTGTTTATGGCTGGCTGCAGCCATATTGTTCCGCAGACTTTGCGCGACCTACAAGCGGTCAATCCAATGACTGCAGACCCGGCAGATTTCCAGATCCACTTGCATTTGCCTGCGGGACTGGATCTGCCACCAGACTCCGGAAAGTTGACTTTTTCGGCGCGAACAACCGACAAAGAGGCCAGTGGCACCTATACACTCTGGCGGCAGGACTCACGTGATGGCACACTGATCATGGCCATCGCGCCGCAGGAACTTGATGCTCTACGCGCCGTGCAGGCCGAAGCGCGTGCGCTAAAGTCCGCCGATCCCAAGGGCACGACCGGGTCGTTGGAAATCGATTTCGGTCTGTGCCTGCGAGGCGACGGTCCCGACCCCGACGCCCCTGTTTCTGCCGACATTGTGTTGGAATATGACGGTCCTGCGCGCCCGTTCCTGCGCCCACAACCGGTCGGTCGCTACATGAAAATGCTCAAGGCGCGGGCGGGAACCGGCATCTTGCCTTGCCCACTTGCGCCACGACATTGAGAATTTACATTTCTGGTGCTATCTTTATGACACGCCTTGGCGTCCGGGCATTGGGCGTCTGCAACGATAAAGGAGGACATTGTCCTGTCTTCGACGACACTTGCGGCACATGCCGCGGATCACGGCCGGGGATTCTCGGCCATGGCGCAAAGCCTCCCGACCGCAGAGACACTACTCGCGGTCGTGCTCGAAACTCTGAATGACAACAAGGCCGAGGAGATCGTGCAGATTGATCTGCGCGGTAAAACCGCCGTTTGCGATTACATGGTAATCGCATCGGGCCGGTCGTCGCGTCAGGTCGCGGCGCTGTCAGAGAATCTGGCGGATAAACTCAAACAGGACCACGGCGTGCTCTCAAAGATTGAGGGCAAGGGCACCGGGGACTGGGTGCTCATCGACGCGGGTGACGTGGTGATCCACGTTTTCCGGCCCGAGGTGCGCGAGTTCTATCAGCTTGAAAAGATGTGGGCACCGATGACGGCCGCTCAGGCCTGATTGGTGCGCTTACATTTGTGCGTCGTTGGCCGGCTCCGGAAGGGGCCGGAAAAGGCGCTTGTCGATGACTACCTGACACGGTTCGACCGAACGGGCCGGGCGCTGAGCCTTGGCCCCGCGCAGGTGATCGAGGTCGAGGACCGCAAGGGTGGCGGCATGAGCGCCGAGGCCGCGCTGCTGCGCCGCGCCATTCCCACAGGCGCGCGGCTGTGCGCACTGGATGAGCGCGGGCAGACATGGTCCTCGCCCGAATTTTCGCAAAAACTGGCGGGATGGCGCGACACCGGTACGCAGGATCTGGCTTTTGTGATCGGCGGGGCGGACGGCATAGACCCCACCCTGCGCGCAGAGGCTCAGGACCTCATGTCATTCGGGCCAATGGTCTGGCCGCACATGCTCGTGCGGGTGATGCTGACCGAACAGCTGTATCGCGCCACCTCTATCCTTGCGGGCGCGCCCTATCACCGGGTCTGACCCACCGCGTCAGCGATAGGCGATCCACAGCAGGATCACGCCCAGAAAAACGCGGTAAATGACGTAGGGCGTAAAGCTGACCGACCGCAACAACCGCATCATCAGCCACAGCGCCCCCAGCGCAGACACAAAGGCCAGCGCCGCCGCAATCGCGCCGTCGCGGGCCGCCTGGGCGTCTGCGGTGGTGATCACCTCCGCCCCCAGAATCACGCCCGACGCGATGATTGTCGGGATCGACATCAACATGGCCAGCTTTGCGCCATCGTGGCGGGTGTAGCCCAAGTGCCGCGCCGCCGTGATCGTGATGCCTGACCGGGACGTTCCGGGGATCAACGCCACGGCCTGCCACAATCCCATGATCACTGCATCGCGCAGGGTCCAGTCGCCTTCGGATTTGACCTGCGCCCCCTGCCGGTCGGCCCAGTAGAGGACAACGCCAAAGATCAGCATGGCCCAACCAATCACGGCGACAGAGCGCAGCATGTCATCAAATCCCGACAGTTTCAGCGCAAGCCCGACGACAATCACCGGGATCGTGGCCATCAGCAGCAGAAACGCCAGTCGCGCGCCGGGAGTGTCGATGCGCCCCGTGATCAGGCGCAGCGTTCCCACTGCTGCCAGCCGCACATCGGACCAGAAATACAGAACCACCGCAAGAAGTGTGCCCAGATGCACCGCAACGTCGATCACCTGCCCCTGATCCTGCATCCCGGTCAGACTGGGCAAGAGAATCAGATGGCCAGAGGACGAAATTGGCAGAAATTCGGTAACCCCTTGGATCAGGGCGAGAATCAGCAGTTGCGTAAAGGGCATTATCGGGGTCCAATCGTAATCACGGACCACGGTATAACCCCTTGTTTCGGGGGAGAAAGCGAGTATTTGGTTCCGTTTCGGACCTAAAAATAGATGTTTGTCCGGATGTTTTCGTCAAAAACCGATCAGAAAGACATTATAGGTCAGCAGTTCTGACTTTTATTCCCTCGCAAGCTTTTGTATGGAAGCCGTGACTGACGTGGGATCACCTGCAAGGGGATATGGAATGGCCAAGCAGCCAATGCTGAAATTTGTCGATATTGCGCGCGAAATGCCGTCCAAGCGGGATGCCTCGGTCCGGCGGGCCGACTTTGACGAGATCTATGCGGAATACGCCGATGCCAAGGCGACAGAACAGGCCGCCCGGTGCAGCCAGTGCGGCGTCCCTTATTGCCAAAGCCACTGTCCGCTGCACAACAATATCCCCGATTGGCTGCGCCTGACCGCCATGGGCCGTCTGGAAGAGGCCTATGAGGTCAGCCAGTCGACCAACACCTTCCCCGAGATCTGTGGTCGCATCTGTCCGCAGGACCGTCTGTGCGAAGGCAACTGCGTCATCGAACAATCCGGCCACGGCACCGTCACCATCGGCGCGGTCGAGAAATACATCACCGACACGGCCTGGGAAAAGGGCTGGGTCAAGCCGATCACACCCGCGCAGGAACGGACCGAAAGCGTGGGCATCATCGGTGCCGGCCCCGGCGGGCTGGCCGCTGCCGACATGCTGCGCCGCGCCGGTGTGCAGGTCACGGTTTATGACCGCTATGATCGCGCGGGCGGCTTGCTGACCTATGGCATCCCAGGCTTCAAACTGGAAAAAGACATCGTCACGCGCCGCAACGAACAGCTGGAACAGGGCGGCGTGCGCTTTGTCCTGAACTGCAACGTGGGCGAGGATCTGTCGTTTGATGAGATCCGCGCGCAACATGACGCGGTCATCATCGCCACCGGCGTCTACAAATCACGCGATCTGGGCGGACCGGGTGCCGGTGCCAAGGGGATTGTGCGCGCCATCGACTATTTGACCGCCTCGAACCGGGCGTCGAACTTTGGCGATCATGTGCCGGAATTCGAAAGCGGCGAGCTGAACGCCTCGGGCAAGAAGATCGTCGTGATCGGCGGCGGCGATACCGCGATGGACTGTGTCCGCACCGCGATCCGGCAGGGCGCGACAAGCGTCAAATGCCTGTATCGCCGCGACCGCGCCAACATGCCCGGGTCGCAGCGCGAAGTGCAGAACGCCGAAGAGGAAGGCGTGCAGTTCGAATGGCTGACCGCGCCCAAAGGCTTCAAGGGTGAGCCGGTCAATGCCGTCATCGTCGAAAAGATGCGCCTTGGCGCGCCCGACGCCACGGGCCGTCAGCGCCCCGAGGTCATCGAAGGGTCGGACTACGACGAACCCGCCGACATCGTCATCAAGGCGCTGGGCTTCGAACCCGAGGAGCTGCCGACGCTCTGGGGCTGCCCGGAACTGGAAGTGACGCGCTGGGGCACCGTCAAGGCAGAGTTCACCAGTGGCCGCACCGCGCTGCCCGACGTCTATGCCATCGGCGACATCGTGCGCGGTGCCAGCCTTGTGGTCTGGGCCATCCGCGACGGGCGCGACTGCGTCGAGGCGATTCTTCAGGACCTGACAGCAAAGGCGGCCATCGCGGCGGAATAAGCCCCGGTTTTGCACAAACGTGCGTTTTGCAGGCGACCAACAGGCAAAACCGACGAACCCGGGCACCGAACTGCGGTCAAATGCAAACGGGGCCTGAGCACTGTCAAAAAGGTCAAAGAGACTGACCCGGGAGGGGCAAAGAGTTGATGAACGGTAAAGCGATGATCGCGGCCCTCTCTGGTCTGCCTGCTGTGCTGCTGTTTGCTTTTGCGGCGGCGACGCAGGTACAGGCGCAAGTACAGGGCGGGTTGTTCACCCCGCCCGAGGGCTGTGAAACCTATATGACGGTGCAATCGCGCAGCTGTAACGTGAGCAATCATTTCATTTGCCCGCAGATCGATCCCGACCACAAGTTTCGCACCGATTTTGGTGAGGCTGGCCCCTTTTTCACCAGCCACATCGACGGCGATGCGCAGTGGATCGATAGCGGTCCGCCAGAGGCCCCAACCCGGACCCGCACCGTGGCCCCGATCACCGATCCCGGCAGTGTGACTGAACTGATTGAAACCGGCGTGGACAGCTTTGACTTCCACCAGCAATCCGACGACGAAGGCCGCACGCGCGTGACCGGGTTTGACCGCATCCTGGAAGAGGTCGAAATCGACGGCGAACCGCTGTACCGCACTGAGTTTGAAATGACCCGCCGCGACGCGGACGGGCGCGTGATTGAACAGGTCCGGGGCCGCGAATATGTCTCTGCCCGGCACAAACGGTTCTTTTCCGGCTTTGCGACAGACGTCACCGAAGACGCGCGCGAAACCAACGCCCGCGACCGCAGCCCGGTCGAGTTCATCTATCCCGGCGACCCCGGCTTTCGCGGCACCTATCCGCGTTATGACTGTGACCTGATGAGCGCGCTACCCCGCCGGAGGGAGACCGCATGAGCGGCACATCAACAGGCGGCTGTATGTGCGGCGCAGTCCGTTTCACCGCGCAGGATGTTCCGAAAAAGGCCGGTATCTGCCATTGCGAGATGTGCCGCCGCTGGACCGGATCGGCCCTGATCGGCGTGACGGTCGCCCTGAAAAACCTGACCTGGGATGATGAAACCCATCTTGGGCGCCTCCAGTCGTCGCACTGGGCCGAACGCGGGTTCTGCACCCGCTGCGGGACGGGGATGTTCTTCCGGGTGACGATGGACTCGGACTATTCTGGCGACATCGAACTGCCCATCGGGGTCTTTGACGATCCCGATGGCTTTGAGATCACCAACGAGATCTACATCGACGTCAAGCCTGACAGCTATGCCTATGAGGGGCAATCAGGCCGCAAACTGATGACGCGGGCCGAATGTCACGCGAAATTCGGTGTTCTGGCAGAGGACGCCGACTGAGGAATTTTCGGCGGGACGATCCCCGGATGGGATCGCCGCCATGACAGAAGAAGCCGGGCCGCTGCGGGCGGTCCATGAACGGAGGGCTTGAGCCATGACCAAATTCGACGCCGACTGGGTACGGGCCGAGGAAACCAAGCGCAAGTGGATGTCTGAAAACGGCATGTACCACGAGAGTGAGGAACACAGCTCTTGTGGTGTGGGTCTGGTCGTCAGCATCGACGGCAAGGCGTCGCGCCGCGTGGTCGAGGCGGGGATTTCCGCGCTCAAGGCGGTCTGGCACCGTGGCGCGGTCGATGCCGACGGCAAGACCGGCGATGGCGCGGGCATCCATGTGCAGATCCCGGCCCCCTTCTTTTATGATCAGATCGGACGCACCGGCCACACGCCGCGCAAGAACGAGTTGATGGCCGTGGGTCAGGTGTTCCTGCCGCGCACCGACTTTGGCGCGCAGGAAACCTGCCGGACCATCGTCGAAACCGAAGTTCTGCGCATGGGCTATTACATCTACGGCTGGCGCCATGTTCCAGTAAACGTCGAGGTGCTGGGCGACAAGGCCAACGCGACCCGCCCCGAGATCGAACAGATCATCATCTCCAATTCCAAGGGCGTCGACGAAGAGACCTTTGAACGCGAATTGTACGTCATCCGCCGCCGCATCGAAAAGGCGGCCTCGGCGGTTGGCATCGGGCAGTTGTATATCGCGTCGCTGTCGTGCCGGTCGATCATCTACAAGGGCATGATGCTGGCGCAGGACGTGGCCGAGTTCTATCCCGACCTTCAGGACGAACGCTTTGAGAGCGCCTTTGCAATCTATCACCAGCGCTATTCGACCAACACGTTCCCGCAATGGTGGCTGGCGCAACCGTTCCGCATGTTGGCCCATAACGGTGAGATCAACACGCTCAAGGGAAACGTCAACTGGATGAAAAGCCATGAGATCCGCATGGCCTCCTCGGCCTTTGGTGACCTGGCCGAAGACATCAAGCCGATCGTGCCCAACGGATCGTCCGACTCTGCCGCGCTGGATTCCGTGTTCGAGGTGCTGGTCCGCGCCGGGCGCAGCGCGCCGATGGCCAAGACCATGCTGGTGCCGGAATCGTGGTCCAAGCAGGCGGTGGAACTGCCGCAAGCCTGGCGCGACATGTATTCCTACTGCAACTCGGTGATGGAACCGTGGGACGGCCCCGCCGCCCTGGCCATGACCGATGGCCGTTGGGTCTGTGGCGGCCTGGACCGCAACGGTCTGCGTCCGATGCGCTATGTCGTGACTGGCGACGGCCTGCTGATCGCAGGCTCCGAGATCGGCATGGTGCCGACGGATGAGGCGACAGCCCGCGAAAAAGGCGCTCTTGGGCCGGGTCAGATCATCGCCGTCGATATGAAAGAGGGCAAACTTTACCACGACACCGAAATCAAGAACCGTCTGTCCTCCAACCAGCCGTTTGGCGACTGGGTCGAAAAGATCACCGAACTGGACGAGCCGCTGTCCGCCGTCACCGAAAAGCCGCTGTTCGAGGGTACGGAACTGCGCCGCCGCCAGATCGCGGCCGGCTACACGATGGAAGAGCTGGAACAGATCCTGGCGCCCATGGCCGAAGACGCCAAGGAAACGCTGGCCTCGATGGGCGACGACACTCCCAGCGCGGTCTTGTCCAAAAAGTACCGCCCGCTGTCGCATTACTTCCGCCAGAACTTCAGCCAGGTGACCAACCCGCCAATCGACAGCTTGCGCGAATACCGCGTGATGTCTTTGAAAACCCGCTTCGGCAACCTCAAGAACGTGCTGGACGAGGATTCCTCGCAGACCGAAATCCTTGTTCTGGATACGCCGTTTGTGGGCAACGCGCAGTTCACCGAACTACAGGTCCATTTCAACGCCCCCTGCGTCGAGATCGACTGTACCTTTCACGGCGGCCCCGGTGCCCTGCGTGAGGGGCTTGCCCGCATCCGGGCCGAGGCAGAGGATGCCGTGCGCTCCGGCACCGGCCACATCATCCTGACGGATGAACATTGCGGCCCCGACCGGGTCGCCATGCCGATGATCCTGGCCACCAGCGCGGTGCACAGCCACCTGACGCGAAAGGGCCTGCGTACCTTCTGCTCGCTCAACGTGCGCAGCGCCGAATGCATCGACCCGCATTACTTTGCCGTGCTGATCGGCGCGGGCGCCACCATCGTCAACGCCTATCTGGCCGAGGACAGCCTGGCCGACCGCATCAAGCGCGGCCTGCTGGACATGACCCTGACAGAGGCGGTCGCCCGCTACCGCGAGGCGATTGATCAGGGCCTGCTCAAGATCATGTCCAAGATGGGCATCTCCGTCATCTCGTCCTATCGCGGCGGCCTGAACTTTGAGGCGGTCGGCCTCAGCCGCGCCATGTGTGCTGAATATTTCCCCGGCATGATCTCCCGCATTTCCGGCATCGGCGTCAGCGGCATCCAGAAAAAGGCCGAAGACGTACATGCCCTTGGCTTCATCTCTGGCCGTGACGTCCTTCCGATTGGCGGCTTCTACAAGGCTCGCAAATCGGGTGAAACCCACGCCTGGGGTGCGCAGACCATGCACCTGCTGCAGGCCGCCTGTGACCGCGCCTCTTACGAGATGTGGAAGCAATACTCCAAAGCGATGCAAGCCAACCCGCCGATCCACCTGCGCGATCTTTTGGCGATCAAACCGCTGGGCGCACCGATCCCCATCGAAGAGGTGGAAAGCATCACCTCGATTCGCAAGCGGTTTGTCACCCCGGGTATGAGCCTGGGCGCTCTGTCGCCAGAGGCGCACAAGACCCTGAACGTGGCCATGAACCGCATCGGTGCGAAATCCGACAGCGGCGAGGGCGGCGAAGATCCGGCGCATTTCCTGCCCGAACCGAACGGCGACAACCCGTCCGCCAAGATCAAACAGGTGGCCTCTGGCCGGTTTGGCGTCACCGCCGAATACCTCAACCACTGCGAAGAGCTGGAAATCAAGGTGGCCCAGGGCGCCAAGCCCGGTGAGGGCGGCCAGTTGCCCGGCATGAAGGTCACCGACCTGATCGCCCGCCTGCGCCATTCGACCAAGGGCGTGACGCTGATCTCTCCGCCGCCGCATCACGACATCTATTCGATCGAGGATCTGGCCCAGCTGATCTACGATCTCAAGCAGATCAACCCGCGCTGCAAGGTGACGGTCAAACTGGTGGCCTCCTCCGGTGTCGGCACCATCGCGGCAGGCGTGGCCAAGGCCAAGGCCGACGTGATCCTGATCTCGGGTCACAACGGCGGCACCGGCGCGTCGCCCGCGACCAGCATCAAATACGCTGGCCTGCCGTGGGAAATGGGCCTGACTGAGGCGCATCAGGTTCTGTCAATGAACAACCTGCGCGGCCGGATCACCTTGCGCACCGATGGCGGGCTCCGCACCGGGCGGGACATCGTCATGGCGGCCATGCTGGGGGCCGAGGAATACGGCATCGGTACTGCGGCCCTGATCGCCATGGGCTGTATCATGGTGCGCCAGTGCCAGTCGAACACCTGCCCGGTGGGCGTGTGTACACAGGACCAGGCCCTGCGGGACAAGTTCACCGGCACGGCGGACAAGGTGGTGAACCTGATCACCTTCTACGCGCAGGAAGTGCGCGAGATCCTCGCCGAAATCGGCGCGCGCAGCCTCAAAGACGTGGTGGGCCGTGCCGATCTACTCAGCCAGGTGTCGCGCGGCTCTGACCACCTTGACGATCTGGACCTGAACCCGCTGTTGATCCGGGTCGATGGCTCGGACGACATCGTCTACGACCGCGCCAAGCCGCGCAACGAGGTGCCCGATACGCTGGACGCCGAAATCGTGCGCGACGCCGCCCGCTTCCTGCAAGACGGCGAAAAGATGCAACTGTCCTACGCGGTGATGAACACCCACCGCACCGTGGGCACGCGGATCTCCAGTCACATCGTGCAGAAATTCGGGATGCGCAACGCGCTGCAACCCAACCACCTGCATGTCAAGCTGACCGGCTCTGCCGGCCAGTCGCTGGGGGCCTTCGCGGCACCCGGCCTCAAACTGGAGGTGTCGGGCGATGCCAACGACTATGTCGGCAAGGGCTTGTCCGGTGGCCTGATCGTGGTGCGTCCGCCGCTGGTCTCCCCGCTGGTCGCGTCTGAGAACACGATCATCGGCAACACCGTGCTCTATGGTGCCACCGACGGTCACCTGTTCGCCGCAGGCCGCGCCGGAGAACGGTTCGCGGTACGCAACTCGGGCGCATCAGTGGTGGTCGAGGGTTGCGGCTCCAACGGCTGTGAATACATGACCGGCGGCGTCGCGGTGATCCTTGGCAGCATCGGGGCAAACTTCGGCGCCGGAATGACCGGCGGCATGGCCTACATCTATGACCCGGACGGCACCGCCACGGCGATGATGAACATGGAGGGTCTGGTGACCTGCCCCGTCACCGTCACCGCCTGGGAAGACCAGCTCAAAGGTCTTGTCGAACGGCACATGGAGGAAACCGGCAGCCGCAAGGCCACCGACATCCTGCAAAACTGGGATCTGGAAAAGGCGCATTTCATTCAGATCTGCCCAAAGGAAATGTTGGACAAGATCCCGCATCCGTTGGGCATCAAAGGTGACTTGGCCGTGCCTGCCGAATAATCTCTTTCTACACACACACCACAAGGGCCCGGTCACACCGCCGGGCCCTTTTTTTTCGAACCCGCCGACTGTTTCTTCTGTCCAAAAATATCCCGGGGAGCGCGAGGGGCTGGCCCCTCGCCCGCGCAACATCCAGCCGCGCACCTCCGCTCAGGCGTTGGCGGCCGACGGCGGCTGGGCTAAACAGGCTGCATGGCAGTCAAGGCAAAGAAACCGACGCGCTCCAGGCGTTCCAAAAACAAAAAGACACCGCGGACCTTCCGTCCACGGGCCTTTGTGCGTCGCTGGCTCTTGCGCCTCGCTCTCGGCGCGGCGCTGCTGGCTGTCCTCGCGGTCCTGCTCTTTCGCGTGATCAATCCCCCCACCACCCACACCATCTGGTCTGAATCGCGCCGTCTGGGCGGGGTTCAGCGCGCCTGGGTTGATGCTGCGGACATTGCCCCTGTCATGCTGCGCTCTGCCGTGGCGGCGGAGGATGCCAATTTCTGCACCCACTGGGGCTTTGACATGGACGCCATCCGCGCCGCCATCGACGACGGCGCAAGCCGGGGCGGCAGCACGATCAGCCAGCAGGTGGTCAAGAACGTCTACCTCTGGCAGGCGCGCAGCTATGTCCGCAAGGCGATGGAGGCGCTGCTGACCCCCCTGCTGGAGGCGCTCTGGCCCAAACGGCGCATCCTTGAGGTCTATCTCAACGTGGCCGAATTCGATGAGGGTGTCTTTGGCGTCGATGCGGCGGCGCGTCACTACTTTGGCGTCGGCCCGGAGGCGCTGACAGACCGGCAGGCCGCTTTGCTTGCCTCAGTCCTTCCCAGCCCCAAGGAACGTGAGGCCAACCGCCCCAGCGCGGCGATAAACCGGCGGGCCGCCACCATCATGGATGGCGCTGCCCTGATCGCAAAGGACGGTCGCGCCGCCTGTTTCCAAGACTGAGAGTGTCCAAGGGAATCCCCCGCACGCGGCTGCCGCGCGCGGGAGCTTTTTCGCGCGGGCTCAGAAGTCCAGCTTCAACCCGTGTTCCAGCTGCAGGGTCTCCACCTCGGGCATCGACAGCCGGGTCACGATCGCGCCGCGTCCGTTGGCGATCGGGCGCTCGCGCTTGATGTTAAAGGTAAAGCGGCGGTTGTCGTCGATCTGCTCCACGTCCACCTCAAGACCCCATGTCAGCCCGCTGGCGGCATCTGTCCGCTCCCAGGCAAAGGCCAGCCCCACGCCGCAGTTGGTGTCATCGTCGTAAGACGACAGCTCGCAGACAAAGCGCGGGGTAAAGGCGGTGCGCATCATGCCCGCCAGCGCCTCTGCCCCGCCCGGTGACGCAAGGCTTTCGAACCGGATTTCCGCCGTGGCACGCACGCCGCTGAAATCGTCAAGATCGATCACGCCGTCATGGCTCAGTCCCAGTTGGGTTGCGGTGACATCCGCGTCCCCGGCCTTGGCATAGGACAGGTCCAGCCCGACCCGCGGCTTCATCACAAAGCTGTCAAAGGCCCGCTCCCCCGAGATGCCCACCCCGGCGAACCCGGCAAGATAGCTGTACTGGCCGGTGGCGTTGATGGGCGCGGCGGCGGCATCGAAATCGATGTCGAACTTGTGCCGCCCGGCAGCCCCGGCGACGTAGTAGTCAAGGAACAGACCCTGCGCAAAGCTGCGCGCGCCGTACAGCCCGCCGTTGACGCCAAACCCGTCGATGGACCCGTCGCCCAGACCGCTGACATCGGTGCGGCTGTAGTAGCCGCCCAGGAAGTAACCGGACAACGCCTCATCGCTGACGAACCGCTCGCGCTGCCATGCGAACTGCAACAGCGCCTGCATGCCCGTGTCCTCTGTCTTGTTCAGAGAGAAGGTGCCGTCGATGATTTCGCGCGTATCGGTGACACAATTATAGGCGTCGCGGCCAAAGGTGCCCCGTGCCGCCCCGGTTGCATCCTGGATCTGGACACTGCCATCCACGTCAAAGCCCTCGATCGTCCCGCAGGGCAGATCGCGCCCGGCCTGCAGGCGTTGCAACGCGCCTTTGGCCATCCGGCTGAACGCCTTGGTCTGGGTGGTGATCGTCTCCTTGAGGTCGTCTTCGAGGATCTCGGTCAGCGGCTCTCGGATCTGGTCCACAAGGTCGTCCGTGACCGTCACCGTCGCCAGAGCCAACGGCGCGCCGTCATAGCGCGTATCGGCAGAGCTGACGACAACTGTCGGCTGACAGCTGTGCGTGCCTTCGACCTTGTCGTCGTCGATGGCCCGGATCGTCAATGCCTGCGGCACCGTGTAATCCGCCGCCGTGAAGGTGATGCTGGCCGGGGCCACCGTACACTGGTTGTCACCCGCAAAGCTGAGGGTGACCGGCGACGTGGGCGAACCCAGCAGCGCAAAGGTCATGGTGGCATCGTCGCCGCCGCCCTCATTGGTGACCAGATCCACGTTGACCACCGCGATGTCGGCAAAATCGTCATCGGCAATGGTGGCGCTGCGGGTGACGGTTGTGCCCAACAGCGTGGTCAGGTCGCCCGCAGTCACCCCTGTCAGCGTGATCTCGACCGTTTCCGGCCCTTCGATGTCGCCGTCTTCCAGCACCGGCACAGTGATGGTGGCCGATGTGGCCCCCGCCGGGATGGTCACGGTGCCCGACAGCGCAGTGAAGTCTGCACCGGATGTGGCCGAGCCTGCAACCGTGTAGGAAATCACCGTATCGACCGTCGAAACACGTCCCTGCGTGACGGTAAAGCTGGCGTCAGTGACCGCGCCGCCGTTCGCCTCTGCCCCGTCGGTCGACGCGGTGACCGTCACAAGGTTTTCGGCGCATTGCGTCATCGGGATGTTGTTCGACAGCACAAACGGGTCGCCCGCCTCGATCACAAAGCCGGTGTAGAACGCGGGGTTGGCCCCCAGCGAACCATCGGTCAGGAACCCGGTCGCCCCGAACTCGGACGAGCCGATCACCGCCGGGTTGGCCGGCAGCAGCGTGGTCAGATCCAGCGTGCCAGAGGACAGCCGCGCCGTGCTGGGAATGCCAACCGCCGTGGGATAGCTGAGCGACATGGAATAGGTGCCCGGACGCAACGCAAACCACTGGATTTCGCCGGTGGACCCGTCACGGGTGATGTTGATGTCGTTCAACGTGCCCAGCGACGCATTGCTCCCCGAGGGCCCCGAGACGGTGAACCCGCCGCCGGGGATGATGCGGCCATCGTCCTCACAGTAGAAATAGCCCTGCGGGTCGAAATCCTCATCGTCGGGAATGCCGTCACCGTCGCGATCTCCGGTCTCAAGGATGTCCGGAACGAAGTCGCCATCCGCATCGGGAAGAGGCGTCGGGTTAGGTGTGCCGGTCAGATCGGCGGTCACGGTGATCGCCGTGGCTGCGGTGGACAGGTTGCCCACCACATCCGCCGCCGCGCCCGCGTTCAGTGCAATCTCGACCGTGCCGTCATGGTCCGGCGTCACGGTAAAGCTGTAGTTCGCGCCGCTGCCGGTCAGCGCCGAAGCGGTGCCGTTGACCAGGGCGACAGAGGTCAGGTCCAGGCCGGTGACCACCTCCGAGAAGGTGAGCGTGACCGCAAAGGGATCGGACTGCGGTGCGACCGGCCCCAAAAGGGTCGCGGTGGGGACGGCAACATCCTTGAGCGCCGCATCCGTCGCGTCCACGCCGGTGTTGCCTGCCGGATCGGTCAGCGCGACAGTCAGCGTCACAGTGCCATCAGACAGCGGCGTCAGGTCCAGTCCGCTGATCTGATCGGTGGCGCTGGCGATGGTGCCTGCCCCGGTGACCGGCGTGCCGCCGCCGTCCGAAGTGATGGTATAGGCAAAGCTGGCGCCAACCTCGGCCCCTGCAAAGGTAAAGCTGATCGCCGCCTGATTGCCGCCATTGACCGGATCCTGATCAAGGGTCGCGCTATACCCGCTGGGGGCCACGACATCCTTGGACAGGGTGCCGGTGGCCTGCGGTGCCGGGTTGCCGGCCGCATCGCTGGCATCGGCTGTCAGGCCAAGAGCGCCATCCGCAAGGGACGTCAGGTCAATCGTCACGGACCACACCCCGCCGGACACGGTGGCAACGCCGGTCGCAAGACCCGCAGCCCCATCGCTGACCGACACGTTGACCGTGGCCCCGTCCAAAAGATCCGTCGAGGTGCCAGAGATCACGGTCGAGGCCGCCTCTGCCCCGTTGACCACATCATCTCCGGCCAGCGGCGCGTCGAAGGCCAGGCCGGGGGCCGTGGCGTCCTTGGTCGTGGTGTCTGTCGCGTCACTGCCCGTGTTGCCCTTGAAGTCGGTCAGCGCAACGCTGAGCGTCAGGGTGCCGTCAGGCAGGCCGGACAGATCGATGCCGGTCACCTGATCGGTTGCGGTTGCAATGGTGCCGGTGCCGGTGACAGGCGCACCGCCCCCGTCCGAAGTGATGGAATAGGCAAAGGTGACCTCGGTGCCGGGCGCACCCGGTCCGACCTCGGCATCGGCGAAGGTAAAGCTCGCCGCTGTCTGGTTCGCGATGTTCACCGGGTCCTGATCCAGAGTGGCGGAATAGCCTGCGGGCGCGGTTGTGTCCTTGAGGAAACTGGTCGAGGTCGAGGCATTGTTGCCTGCGGCGTCGGTGATGACCGCCGTCAGAGTCACGGCCCCGTCTCCAAGCGTGGACAGATCCAGCGCCGATGCCCAGACATGGACCGGGATCGGGCCGCTGGGACCGGGGTCAAACCGGTCAAAGGTCACGGTTGTGGTGGTCGACACACTGCCGCCGCCTGCGCTGGTGGCGGTCAGGGCGACCTGCGTCGCATCCGCCGCGTTCAGCGCGCTCCCGTTTGCAGCAAAGGTGGCCGCCTCTGCCGCGTTGACCGCGTTTGCAAAGAACGCGTTGGCGCCCGCCGCCGGATCGAGGATCTCGATCGTGGGCGCGGTGGTGTCCTTGGTCAGGGATGTTGTGGCCTGTACCGCCGGGTTGCCTGCCAGATCGGTGACATCGGCAGAAAGGTCATAACTGCCATCCGCCAGTGCGGCGATGTCGAAATCCAGGCTCCAGCTGCCCGCGCTGACCGTGGCCTCGCGGTAGTAGACCGCCGTTGAGGACGTGTCGCGCAGGGTCAGGCGGACAATCGTGCCATCGACGACACCCGTGGCGGTGCCGGAGACGGCAAAGGACGCGGCCTCTGCCCCATTGATCACGTCGTCGCCCGCAATCGGGCCGTCGATGGTGACCACCGGAATGTCGGCATCCTTGGTCGCCGTGGCCGTGGCCTGCGGCGCCGGGTTGCCCCCGGCGTCCGACGCATCGGCGGTGAGGCCGAGCGCGCCATCCGCCAGCCCCGTGACGTCCAGTGACAGCGTCCAGACGCCGCCCGCGACGGATGCCGTGCCGGTTGCAAGCCCCGCGCCGGTATCGGTCACATTGACCGTCACCAAGGTGCCATCGGCAAGGCCGGTGGCGGTGCCGGAGATGGTCACAGCCGTCGCTTCGGCGGCGTTGATCACGTCGTCCCCGGCCAGCGGGCTGTCGATCGCCAGGCTGGGTGCGACGGTATCCTTGGTCGCGGTGCCGGTGACCGCCGAGCCCGAATTGCCAGCGGGATCGGTCAGGATCGCCGTGACAGTCAATGTGCCATCGGCCAGCGAGCTGAGGTCCAGTCCGGTCACATTGACCGTTGCTGTCGCGGCGCTGACCGTGGCGGGCGTGACAATCGACGCACCGCCGTCGGAACTGATCCGCAAGGCGACGGTCGCGCCCACCTCAGCCCCGCTGACGGTGACTCCGATCGCTGTCTGGTTCGACAGGTTCACCGGATCCTGATCGAAGGCGACCGTGTACCCCGTGGGAACGGCGGTATCCAGCGTCGCCGAGGCTGTGGCCTGTGGTGCCGGATTGCCCGCCGCGTCAACGGCATCCGCGGCAAGGCCAAGCGCCCCGTCCGCAAGCGTCGACAGGTTCAGTGTGGTCGTCCAGATCCCACCGGACACCGCTGCGGTGCCCGTGACGGAACCGGCGGCGCCGTCGGCCACCGCGACGTTGACCGTCGCGCCATCCGCAAGGTCCGTGGCCGTTCCGGTCAGGATGACCGCCGACGCCTCTGCCGTGCTGATCAGCCCGTCACCTGCAATCGGCGTATCAATCGACAGCGCGGGTGCAACGACGTCTTTGGCAACGGTATCGGTTGCATCCACGCCGGTGTTGCCCGCCGCATCCGTCAACGCAACCGTCAGCGTCAGCGTGCCGTCGCCCAGGCCCGACAGGTCCAGCCCACTCACCACATCGGTGATGGTCGCGATGGTGCCGCTGCCGGTCACAGGCGCACCGCCACCATCAGAGGCGATGCTATAGGCATAGTCCGTACCGACCTCGGCCCCGGCAAAGGTAAAGCTCATCGCCGTCTCATTGGCCGCGTTCACTGGATCCTGGTCAAAGGCCACCGTATAGCCCGCAGGCACCGTGGCGTCCTTGGTCGTGGTGTCCGTCGCATCCACGCCGGTGTTGCCTGCCGCATC
>NZ_FZON01000033.1:0-33534 GCF_900188425.1 Antarctobacter heliothermus | reverse complement strand
GCCCGTGCCCACTTCGGCCCCGGCAAAGGTAAAGCTGACCGCCGCCTCATTGGCCGCGTTCACCGGATCCTGGTCAAAGGCCACCGTATAGCCAGCAGGCACCGTGGCGTCCTTGGTCGTGGTGTCCGTCGCATCCACGCCGGTGTTGCCCGCCGCATCCGTCAACGCAACCGTCAGCGTCAGCGTGCCGTCACCCAGACCAGAGACATCGATCCCCGTGATCTGATCCGCCGCCGTGGCAATGGTGCCGCTGCCGGTCACAGGCGCACCGCCACCATCAGAGGCGATGCTATAGGCATAGCCCGTGCCCACTTCGGCCCCGGCAAAGGTAAAGCTGACCGCAGTTTCATTGGCCGCGTTCACCGGATCCTGGTCAAAGGCCACCGAATAGCCCGCTGGCACCGTGGCGTCCTTGGTCGTGGTGTCCGTCGCATCCGCGCCGGTGTTGCCCGCCGCATCCGTCAACGCAACCGTCAGCGTCAGCGTGCCGTCACCCAGGCCCGACAGGTCCAGCCCACTCACCACATCGGTCGCCGTGGCAATCGTGCCGCTGCCGGTCACAGGCGCACCGCCGCCGTCCGAGGCGATGCTATAGGCATAGCCCGTACCAACCTCGGCCCCGGCAAAGGTAAAGCTGACCGCAGTTTCATTGGCCGCGTTCACTGGGTCTTGGTCAAAGGCCACCGTATAGCCCGCTGGCACCGTGGCGTCCTTGGTCGTGGTGTCCGTCGCATCCGCGCCGGTGTTGCCCGCCGCATCCGTCAGCGCAACCGTCAGCGTCAGCGTGCCGTCACCCAGACCAGAGACATCGATCCCCGTGATCTGATCCGCCGCCGTGGCAATCGTGCCGCTGCCGGTGACAGGCGCACCGCCGCCGTCTGAGGCGATGCTATAGGCATAGCCCGTACCAACCTCGGCACCGGCAAAGGTAAAGCTGACCGCAGTTTCATTGGCCGCGTTCACCGGATCCTGGTCAAAGGCCACCGTATAGCCCGCAGGCACCGTGGCGTCCTTGGTCGTGGTGTCCGTCGCATCCACGCCGGTGTTGCCTGCCGCATCCGTCAACGCAACCGTCAGCGTCAGCGTGCCGTCACCCAGACCAGAGACATCCAGACCGCTAACCACATCGGTCGCCGTGGCAATCGTGCCGCTGCCGGTCACAGGCGCACCGCCGCCGTCCGAGGCGATGCTATAGGCATAGCCCGTGCCCACTTCGGCCCCGGCAAAGGTAAAGCTGACCGCCGCCTCATTGGCCGCGTTCACCGGATCCTGGTCAAAGGCCACCGTATAGCCAGAGGGGACGGTAACGTCCTGCGCCGTGCCGCTGACGGTAAAGTCATAGGGGGCTTCATCGACGTCGTTGTTGCCCAACGAGACGTCAAAGCTGAACGGCAGGCTGATGGTGGGATCGGTCAGAATCCCGGCCGCCGGTGTATACAGAATGGTGACCGTCGTGCTGCCGCCGATTGCGACAGAGGTCACAAGCGGTCCGGTCACGCTGTCCACCACCACGTTGGAGGCCCCAGAGATCACCGGCGCTGCGGCAAGGGTCAGGACGTCCGAACCAGTGTTCGAAATGGTCAGCGTCAGCGTCTGCTGCGCCCCCGCATCCGGTGTCCCCTGGTCCAGCGTGCCGCCATCGGCAACCGCCCCCCCGATAGAGCCGGAGATGTCGATTTCCGGCGAGATCACGGTCAGCGTGGCCGACGCCGTGCCCGAATTGCCCAGAGACGAGGTCAGGTCGCCGGACAGATTGTTCAGCGCCCCCGTGGCCGTCGGCGTGACATCCACGCTGATGGTACAGCTGGACGCTGCGGCAAGGCCGCCGCCGGTGTAGCTGACGGTCCCTGTCCCGCCCGTTGCGGTCAGCGTGCCGCCGGTACAGGTGGTCGACGCGTTGGGCGTTGCCGCAACGGCCAGATTGGCGGGCAGCGTATCGGTGAAATCAAGCGCAGATGCGGCAAGAACCGAACCAGAGTTGTCGATGGTGAATGTCAGTGTCGAGGACTGGCCAAGGTTGATGCCCGCCGGTGAGAACGCCTTGGCAAAGCCCGGCTGCGGCACAACGGTCAGGGAATCGCTGGCATTGCCAGAGTTGCCCAGGGACGAGGTCAGGTCGCCGGTTGTGTTGACCAGAGTGCCTGCTGCGGCAGCGGTCACATCGACGCTGACAGTACAGGTGGCGGCGGCGGCAACAGTGCCGCCCGTATAAGAGACGGTGCCGCTGCCCGCCGTGGCCGTCAGGGTGCCCCCGGTACAGGTGGCAGAGGCATTGGGCGTGGCGGCGACAACCATCCCTGCCGGCAGGTTGTCGGTCACGTCCAGAGAATTGGCCGCGATAATCGAGGCGCTGTTGTCCACCGTCAGGGTCATCGTGGTGGAAAAGCCCAGAGCAATCGCCGCATCGGCAAAGCTCTTGTCGAAGGTCGGTGCCGGGACCACAACAAGCGAATCCGACACCGCCGCCTCGGTTGGCACACCGCTGATGAACAGCTGGCTGGTGGTATTGGTATAGCTGCCCAGAGCGGCGCCACCGGGGACGGTGACCGTGGCGGTCAGCGTACAGGTCTGGCCGACCCCCACGCTATAGCCCGAAGCCGTCAGAAAACCGGAGCCGCTGAACGTGCCACCGCCGCCGCAGCCCGCGCTGGCGGCGTGGCCAGAGGCCACGGTGCCGCTCAGCATCGCATCCAGATCGTCGGTAAAGCTGATGCCGGACACCGAACCGCTGCCCGCGTTGACAACGGTCAGGCTGAGAACGGTGCTGCCGCCCGCCGGCACACCGGCGTCGGCAAAGGACTTGCTGAACGTCAGATCGACGGCCCCCGCAACGCTGAGCGTATCGCTGGCCGCATCGCCCGCCACCGCCAGACCGTCAATGGTGGCGGTCACGTCAGAGGTGGTGTTGTCGACCGGCCCCAGCCCGGCCGCGCCGGGAACGGTCAGCGACGTGGTGAGCGTACAGGACGCCCCGCCCGCAAGCGCCACGCCGGACACGTCGATGGTGTCGGTTGCCGTGCCGGTGATCGTGCCACCGCAGGTATTGGACAACACGCTGTCAAATGTCGTGCCCGACAACATGGCGTCCAGATCGTCGGTAAAGGCGATGTCGCTGGCGGCACGGCTCGGGTCTTCGTTGGTCAGGGTAAACTGCAGCGTCACCGCATCACCGGGAGCAACCGGATCATCGGTGAAGTCTTTTGACAGCGAAATCAGGTTGCTTTGCACGATCAGCGTGTCTACCGCCGGATCGGTTGTGCCAAAACTGGTAGAGAGGCTGCTGGTGATGTTGCCATAAGACCCGTCTGCCGCAGCAGCCGGCACCTGCACCTCTACCTCGATCGTACAGGTCTGACCGGACAGGACACTGCCGCCTGTGTAAATCAGGAATGTCGTTCCGGACAGCGACCCGCCGCACGTGTCCAGGCTCGCCGGACCAGTGCCCGCGAGGCCGGACAGATTGGTCTGAAGGTTGTCGGTGAAGAAGGTAATCGTTGCGTCGTCCGTCGGGTGCAGGTTCTCGATCGAAAAGCGCAGCGTCGTGGTCTCACCGGCGATCACCGGGTTGGTGAGGAATTCCTTGGTGAAGTTCAGGCCGACGACAGACAGATCGTCGGTCGCTACGCCAAAGTCGAACGACTGACCACTTGCCGCGCCGGACAGCACGCTTGTGGTGTTGGGATAGTCGCCAATTGCCGCCGACGCCGGAACGTTCAACGTGACCGGGATCGCGCAGGAATCCCCCGAGCCCGCCAGCGACCCGCCGGTGAAGGTCAGCAACGTGTCCCCGGCAGAGCCCGTAAGCGTGCCGCCACAGGCCGAGATCGGCAGGCCGGTCGCGGTGACGCCGGTGAGCATGGCGCTCAGATCATCGGTGAACGACAGCGCCGAAACAGCGGCGGATTCCGCGCCAGTGGCGATATTGAATGTCAGGGTGGCGGTGCCGCCCGGCTCTACGCCGCCCGAAAAGGTCTTGCCGAACGAAACATCCGCGCCCGCCCCTACGACAAAGCTGTCGCTGCCGCTGTTGCCCGTGACGGTGCTGCCAGCAAGGGTGGCCGTCACCGCGTCCGTGACCAGTGTGTAGGTGCCCCCCCCGAGGTCGCCCGGCGTGGTCAAGGTGACGTCAAAGGTACAGCTGGCACCCACCGCCAGCGATCCGCCTGTCAGTTCGATGCCCTGATCTTCGAAACCGGTGGACACCACGGCAACGCTCGATCCCGCGCCACAGGGGGTCGCGGGCAGGGTCGCTGTCAGCGGAAAGGACAGGGGCGGAATCGGGTCCAGAAGCACCGCGATATCCGACGCCGCATCGGTCGTCGAGGTGTTGGTGATCGTGTAGCGCAGCACGATGTCATCGCCTGCCGAAATCACCGGATCGGCGGCAAATGTGCCGTCTTCGAGGATCTCGAAGGTCAGCGTCGGCGCACTGCCACCTGCGGGAACGATCAGGCTATCAGAGGCCGCATTGCCGGTGACCGCCACGCCGCCCACAGTACCCGCCACCATCGATGTCGTGTTGGGATAGCTGCCGCCAACCGCGCCACCCGGGACGGAGACCAAAACGCGAATCGCACATGTATCTCCTCCGGATACCGTCCCGTTTGCGAATGAAATCAACGACGTTCCGGTCCCCGATACAGTGCCGCCACAGGTGTTGGACAGCAGGCTGTCATAGGTCAGACCGGCCAAACCGACGCTCAGATCGTCAGTAAAGGAGACATCAGTGGCACCCTCGAACCGGTTGAAATTGGCAATCGTGAATTCCAGCTCGGTGGTGCCGCCGGCATTCGCCGGGTTGATCAGGTAGTCCTTGGTGAGGTTCAGTGCCGCCACAGTGACAGACAGCGTGTCCTGAGCAGAGCCGACAGTGACGAAATCGGCCTGCAGGCTGGTGCTGTTGACCAGATCGCCGCCAGCGGTGGCCTTGACGTCAACCGTGACCGTGCAGGACGAACTGATCGGCAGAACCTCGAATCCGGCGGCACCGGCGAATCCATTGGCGTCGAGGGAAATGGTGCTGCTGCCCGGGGTCGCCGTTACGGTCGTATCATTAATGCCCGCACTGACGCAGTTCGTCGTGGCATTGGCCGGGCTGGCAACCTCAAGTCCTGCGGGCAGATTGTCAGTGAAATCCAGATTTCCGATTCTGGTGCTGGCGGAGGGATTGGTGATCGTAAAGGTCAGGGTCGACTTGCCACCCAGCGAAACGGTGGAAGGCGAAAAGGATTTGTCGAACGTCACGGCATTGGCGTCCACCGTCAGCGTGGTGCTGGCAGGTCCTGAATTGCCCAGCGAGGATGTCAGGTCGCCCGAGGTGATCGTGCCGGTCGACGATGCCATCACGTTCAGCACGATCTGACAAACCCCGCCCGCAGCGATATCGGCATCGGCAAAACTCAGCGTCGTGCCACCCGATGTCGCGGACACAACCGCGCCGACGCAGCTGGCATCGACGTCCGGATCGCCCCGAAATGTCATGCCCGCAGGCAATGTCGTGCCAAAAGCCGCATCAACCGCAGAACTGCCGCTACCACCGTTGTCAATCGTGTAGGTCAGGGTCGCGACGTTGCCCGCCCCGATCGTCGTGGGGGACACCGAACTGTTGAAGACCGGCTGCGCCATCGCCGCCGCCGATGTCAAAAGTGCAAGGAACCAGACCGCCACGAAACGATTGAAAAGCTGAACGACCGACATTCAAATTCCTCCTGGAGCGCAACGCCTTGCATCGCCCTGCGCCCCCTGAAAGAGACGCAAAAGCGGCGGCTGTGCTGCATATTTCACAATTGCGTAACCGAGCGGTTGACCTGTGGGAAGTCCGCACAGGGAAACACCTCGAATTCTACCGACGCGGGAAATGAAGTGCGGCATTCCGGCGACACCCATGCCTCCCGGCCACCAACCTCCGCCGTTGTAAGACCTTTAGCGGATCAAGGGGAGACCCGGCCCCGTCTTCCCCTCAGGGCGCGACCAGCGTTTGCAGATCAAAGATCGGCAGCAATACGGACAGCACGATCACCAGCACCATGGCCCCCACCAGCATCATCAGCGCCGGTTCCATCAACGCGGCAATGCGCTTGCGCTGGGTGGACAGGCCGTTTTCCACCAGCGCCGCCGCGCGGCCCGTCATCCGTGCCAGCCGAGCCGACATCTCTCCGGCGCCGATCAACTGTCGCGCCACCGGGGGCACGACGCTCAGCGCCGTCAGCGCGCTGGACAGGGTTTCGCCCGCGCGGATCGCCTCTGCCACCTTGTCGGATTCGGCCCGGAACCGGGTGATCGTCAGAACCGACCCCGCGCTCTCCACGGCGATGGGCACGGTGTGGCGCGCGTCCAGCACCAGCGCCAGCGTGCGCAGATATTGCACCGCCG
Organism: Antarctobacter heliothermus; assembly: GCF_900188425.1. Taxonomy (GTDB): domain Bacteria; phylum Pseudomonadota; class Alphaproteobacteria; order Rhodobacterales; family Rhodobacteraceae; genus Antarctobacter; species Antarctobacter heliothermus. The sequence continues at coordinate 27,162 of NZ_FZON01000033.1, read as the reverse complement.
CGCCCTGCCGCATCAGCGTGCCCACCACCGGCAGCCGCAGAAACGCCCTGTCGCGCGCATCGCGCAGCGACTGGACCCGCCCGCTGATCACACCGAACGCGATCAACGCCAGTGCGATCGCGCCCAGCAGCGCCAAATGCCCCTCGATCCAGCGCGACAGCGCCATCATGCGCCGCGTCAGATCCGGCAAGGGGCGGCCGGATGTCTCGAACAGCGCCACGATCTCTGGCGCGACGGTGACAAACAGCACCCCCGCCACCAGAACCGACACAACCGCCACAAACGCCGGGTAGACCAGCGCCGATCCCAACTGCGCCCGGTCGCTGCGCGCCGTCTCAAGATGCTCTGCCAGACTGTTGAACACGCTGGACAGTTCTCCCGCCCGCTCCCCCGCCTGCACGGCGGCCAGATAGTACCGGGGAAAGCCTGCTCCGCTGGAGTCCAGCGCAACGGACAGCGGCTCTCCCTCCAGCAGGGCGGCCTGCGCGCGGGCCACCACCTGATCCAGCGCCGCCGTGCTGCCGGCGCTTTTCAGCGTGCCCAGCGCGTCGTCCACCGCCATTTCCGCGCTCAGCAGCACCGCCATCTGCCGGGTAAAGACTGCCTGCAAATCGCGCGACAGCCGCGCCGAGCCAAAACCAAAGCCAATTCCCCGCCCCCGCACGGTCCGCCCGCGCGACCGGGCCGAGATCTCGGACACATACAGGCCCTGCGCCTTCAGCTGCATTGAGGCATCGAGCTCTGTCTCGGCAACAACCGTGCCCGCCTTGCGCGCGCCCTCGGCGGTATAGGCGACATAGGCAAAGGCCCTCATCCGCCGTCCCCGACCACGCGCAGCGCCTCGGCAAGGCTGGTCTGCCCGGTGGCCACCGCCCGCAGCGCCTGCCCGATCAGCCGGTCACGCGGTTCCAGCGTGCTTTTCCACAAGGCGCCCTCACCCGCGCCATAGTTGATCGCCTCGCGCAGATCCTCATCAACTGGCAGGATTTCAAAAATCCCGATCCGCCCGTTATACCCCGACCCGTTGCAGGCCGGACAGCCCTTGGCCACGTACAGCGCCGTGGGCAGCGGCATGTTGGTCATGTCGAACTGCCTGACCTCGGATTCTGTCGGTGCATGCGGCTGACGGCAGTCCTGACACAGCCGCCGCAACAGCCGCTGCGCAATAACCCCCCGCAAGGTCGCCGAGATCAGGAAATTCTCCAGCCCCAGATCGCGCAGCCGCACCACGGCCGCGACAGAGCTGTTGGCGTGCAGCGAGGAAAACACCAAATGCCCGGTCAGCGCGGCCTGCGCGGCGGTGCTGGCGGTCTCGCCATCGCGGATCTCGCCCACCAGGATCACATCCGGGTCCTGCCGCAGCGTCGCCCGCAGCCCGGCGGCAAAGGTCATGCCGATCTCGGCGTTGATCTGGGTCTGGCTTATCCCGGTCAGATCATATTCGATCGGGTCTTCGACCGTCACGATATTGCGTTCCTCGCGGTCCGCCAGCTTGAGCAGCGAATACAGCGTCGTCGTCTTGCCCGCCCCGGTCGGCCCGGTGGCCAGGATGATGCCGTTTGGCGTGGCGGCCAGCTTTTCCAGCAGGGCAATCTGCACCTGATCCAGCCCTAACTGCTCCAGCGGCCGCAGCCCCGCCGCGCGGTCCAGAATCCGCAGCACGATCCGCTCACCGTAGTTGCCGGGCAACGAACTGACCCGCGTGTCGATCATCCGCCCGCCCAACCGCAGCGGGATGCGCCCGTCCTGCGGCAGCCGCGTTTCCGCGATGTCCAGCCCCGCCATGACCTTCAGCCGCGACACCACCCGCTTTACCGGCACATCGGCGCGGTCCATGACCGTCTGCAAGAACCCGTCAATCCGCATCCGCGCGCGCAGCCCGCCCTCATGCGGTTCGATATGCAGATCCGATGCGCCGTCCAGCACCGCCTTGCGCAACAACTGGTTGACCAGCTGGATCACCGGCGCCTCTTCGGCATCCTCCAACAGATCGCGCCCGCGCCGCTGCGTACCGTCATCGACCAGATCAAAGGTGACGCCCTGCGCCTCGCCGTCGCGCTTGGCGCTGTGATACAGCCGCGCCAGCACCGCCTCGAACGCCGCCGCGTCGGGCATGTCCAGAGGGGCCGCCAGCCCCGCGCGCCGCTGCGCCTCGCGCAGGCCGGTAGGCGTGGCCGCCGGTCCCGCCACCACGCGCACGCCATCCAATGCCACCCCGTGATCGCGCGCAAAGGCATAGGGCAGCACGGCCAACGGGTCCGGCGCAATCAGCAACAGCGGGTCCTCAGGTGTCTTGGTCATCCGGTCCTGTGTCCTGCGCAGGAGGTGCGCCACCCTTTGTGCCCTCAACACCACCGCCACCGCAACGGTCTTTCCCAACCGCTTGCAATGCTTGACAAACCGGACTGCCGTTAACCTTATGGACCAGAGCGGGGCGCAGACAGGCATGACATCGACCAAGACCGGAATGGACGGGCCGAAACCGGAATACCCGGATCAGGACCAGATCGCTGCCTATGGCGCGATCTCATTCCTCTACATGCGTGCTGCAAAATATGACCGCATCGCCCTCAGCGACATCCGCCTGCTGATCCAGCCGCCCGTTGACCTGCGGTTCTACCACGTCCGCAACATCGAGGGCGTGCCCCGCGCCGCGATCACATGGGCCTTCCTGTCACCAGAGGCCGAGGCAAAGCTGATCAACGGCCAGATGATCGCCCCGCGCGACTGGGCCTCGGGCAAACAGGCCTGGATCATGGAACTGATCGCCCCCTACCCGGGGTCGAACCTTGGCGCGAGACTGACAAAGACCTTTCTCAAAACGCTGGGACCGGACCACCTGACCGCCAGGTTTCCGCGCTTTGCCTCCCCCGGCGTTCTGAAACACGTCACCGAATTTCGCCGCGACGGCCCGGACAGGTGGACAAGCCACCGCATCCCGGCCCGCGAATTTGACACCATTTCATAAGGAATAAACCCATGGGTTCCGTTGGCTCCATGCAACTCACCAGCCCCTCCGTCGCGGCGTCCAGCACGACGACAGAAGGTCCGACCGACGACACCTATACCTACGATGTCGATTTCAGCGTCGTAGGTCCGACGTTTGTCTTCACCGGCGACTTCGAGTTTGTCGATGGGGGAAGTGACAGCAGCTACGGCTTCACACCGTCAGGGTCGTTTCCCGGGACGTTCAACCTCAACGCCGCCGACGGGACATTCACCTATACCGTCACGGCGGCGCAGGTACAGGCCAGCGGCCTCAACAGCCATTCCGGCACCGTGCAGGGCAACAGCACCTTCGGCGGCTTTGACACCGACTCTCTGAATTTCAACTTCACCCTCTGTTTCGCCGCAGGCACCGGCATCGCCACGCCCACCGGCGAACGCGCGGTTGAGCAGCTGGACATCGGCGACCTCGTGACCACGGCAGACGGGCGCAGCGTGCCGGTGAAATGGATTGGCCGCACCAGCATCAGCCCGATGTTCAAACCCGCCGACCGGCTAGAGCCGGTGCGCATTCGCGCGGGGGCCTTTGGCGACGGCGTGCCAAACAGCGATCTGACCGTCACCGCCGATCACGGCATGGTGCTGGACGGACTGGTCATCACGGCGGGTGCGCTTGTGAACGGCACCTCGGTGCAGTGGGTCGACTGGCGGCGCTATGGCCAGACAATCGCCTATTACCATGTCGAAACCGCGGCGCATGACGTGATCCTCGCCAATGGCGCGGCAGCGGAAACCTATATCGACTACGTCGCGCGCAGCAGTTTCGACAATCACGCCGAATACCTCGCGCTTTATGGCACCGAAACCGCAATTCCAGAGATGCCCCTGCCTCGGATCAGTTCCGCCCGGCTGGTTCCGGCATCTCTGCGGAACCGCCTGTCAGGTCGGGTGACAACCGCCGCCTAGGCGCGGCTCCCTCCCACCCGCGCACGACATTCGCGCGATCTGTGACGTTGATCTCAGGCCCTCGGACGCGCGAGGGCTTGACTCTTTTGGCGTCAGGCGAAAAGTTAACAAAAGGTTAATCAAAGACTAATCGTTGGTGCGGGGCGTATGTGTCCCGCGCATTTCTTCGGGGCGTGTGTCGCGGCGCAAACCCGGTGCCAGACAAGACAAATCAAACCCAAAACCCTTTGTTTCGGGAAAGAACATGGCCACCTATACCGCAAGCAGTTATTTCCGCTATGAATTCGACTCCGGCACAACCTACAACTTCCTGAGTCAGGACTTCTCGCCGACCTATACCTATGACGATCTGGAGGCCGACACGACCTTTGAGGTCGGGGATGACATCAATTCAAACACAGTCACCGCAACCTTTCTGGGGACGGTGGAGCTGACCTTGGCCGGTGGCGCGACCACCGTGGCGATGGTTGCCGAGATGAGCACCGTCCCCTCCAGTCAACGCATCCTGATCCTGTCCGAGAACGTGGATCCGGCAAACGTGACCTTGCCTGCCAGCATCGACCTCAACACTCTGAACACCAGCGATTTCACCACCTGCTTTGCCACGGGCACACAGATCGCGACCCCAATCCACGACCGCACGGTCGAGGATCTGCACATCGGCGATCTGATCCTGACAGCGGACGGCCGGCAGGTGGCTGTCAAATGGATCGGGCGTCAGACGATCCTCAAGCAGTTCCGCGGTGACCGGGCGCGGCTGGTCCGCATCCGCAAAGGCGCGTTGGGGGGCGGGCTGCCCGCGTCCGACCTGACGGTCACCGCCGACCACGGCATGGTGCTGGACGGTCTTGTGATAAATGCCTCTGCGCTGGTGAACGGGCACGGTATCGACTGGGTTCCCCTGTCCGATCTCTCCGACTGTTTTACCGTCTACCATATCGAGACAGCAGCGCATGACGTGATCCTCGCCAATGGCGCGGCAGCGGAAACCTATATCGACTACGTCGCGCGCAGCAGCTTTGACAATCACGCCGAATACCTTGCGCTTTACGGCGTTGAGGCGTCGATCCCGGAAATGCCCCTGCCCCGCATCAGCGCGGCCCGGATGGTCCCGGCGCCCTTGCGCGCGCGCCTGTCCGGACAGGTGACAGACGCCGCCTGAGGGGGGCTATTGCCGCACCCGACCTGCGGTCCAGCGCGGGCGCAAACCCTAAGACTTTGTAAAATCGTCTCTGTAACCCATTGATTTTTCACACCCGGCTTGCTGTCCACGCGTGGACAACACGTCAGGGGTCACTTTGAAAACTTCAACCGGCTGGGCAGCGGCGGATAGTTTTTCGTCTCTGCCGCGCGATCGATAAAGGTCGCGTCAAACGGCTGGTTCAGGTCTGCCCCATCAAAGGGCAGCGTCCCCAAAGGCGTCTGCGGAAATCGCGTGCTATCCTCAGGCTGGATCGCAAGGCTCGCCTTCTTCGCCTCTCGCGTCAGCTCACGCGTCAGACGCGTCGCCTCCTTGTCAGAGGTCACGATCCGGGGCCGCAACAGCACCAGCAAGACCCGCTGGTTCTTGGTCCCGGATTTGCCCCGGAACAGCCCGCCCACGATGGGCAGCTTGGAAATCCCCGGCACCCGCTGCGAGCTGGAGCCAAAGCCGTTTTCCAACAGCCCGCCCAGCATGATCACATTGCCGTCGCGCACCAGAACCGTGGTCGACAGCGCCCGCTTGGCGGTGATCTCTCCGCCCGCCGAAGAGACCGCATTGGTCAGGTTCGACACCTCTTGCTTGATCACCATGCGCACGGTCCCATCCGCATTGATCTGCGGCGTCACGTTCAGCGTCAGGCCCACGTCCTGCCGTTCGATGGTCTGGAACGGCTCCGACACCGCGCCCTGACCCACCTGGCTGAACTGCCCGGTCACAAAGGGCACGTTCTGGGCCACGACGATCTCTGCCTCCTGCCCGTTCAGCGTCAAGATCGACGGCGTCGACAACAGCCGCGTGCTGCGGGTCTCCGCGATGGCCGTCAACAGCCCCGCAATCCCGGTGCTGTTGTCGCCCGCCCGCCCGCCGATCACACCGCCGTTGCCGGGGTTGGCCACGTCTCCGTTCAGAACGGTGGACACAAGGCTGGTCAGGCTGGGCCGCCCTTCCAGCGCGAACTGCACCCCGCCAATGATCGCATCATTGAGGATCGCGCCGAACTGCACCGACAGATCGGAAAAGCCATCCACCGACATCTCAAAGATCACCGCCTCGACCAACACCTGTGTCGGGCGGCGGTCCAGATGCTGCACCATGATGACGATGTCCTGCATCCGGTCGGCAGGCGCGGAAATCAGCAGCGAGTTGGTGCCCGGCTCTGGCACGATGCGGATCTGGCCACCAGTGCCGCCGCTGTCCGCGCCCTGAAAGCTGCGCAACACCACATCCGCCAGCGTCGCCGCCTGCGCATAATTGATCTGGACCACGCGGCTTTGCTGGTTGTTCTGCTGCGCGTCCAGACGCCCAGACAGGATGCGGATCTGTTCGCGCAGATCCCGCGGCCCCAGCACCAACAGCGCGTTGGACCGCGCATCGACACTGACGCTGGCGCCGTCGGGCACGATTCCCATGGACTGGATCACCTGCAACACTTCACGCGCGTCGGCGTTGCGCAGGCGGATCATCTCGATCGGCTCAGAGCGCGGCTGGTCGAGCTGGGAAATCAGGGTCTGGATGCGGCGATGATTGCCGGACCGGTCCGACAGGATGATCAGCCGCGCATTGGGCACGGTGGAAATCACCGCCTCGGACGGCAGCAGCGGGCGCACCACATCGACCACCTCGGAGACGGGAATGTGTTGCACATGGATGACACGAGTCTCATAGAGACCCGTCCCGGCACCACCTGGAGCCAGTTCCCGCGCGGTGTTCAACGGAACAATCCGATCCGCGTCGACGCCCTGCACAATGGTCAGGCGATTGACCTCCAGCACGTTGAGAAAGATCTCATACAGCGCGGCAGAGGTCACGTTTTCCGGGGCCAGCACAGTGACAGTACCCCGCACGCCCGGATCAATGACAAAGTTGCGCCCCGTCGCCTCTGAGACGATCTCAACAAAGCTGCGCAGGTCGGCATCGCGCAAATCCAACGCCCCTTGCGCCCGGACAAGCCCCGGCAACACTATTAGAATTCCGATGATACCTGCCAGACACCATGCGCGAATCCGCGCGGGTCCGCTCAAATCGGTCAAAGTTCCTGCCCGCACTTTCGTGCCCTCTCGATCATGTCATGCGCCGCGTGTTTCACGGTCGTTGCGCACAACATACAGCCAAACAAAGGGCTTGTCTCCCCCTGGGCGAATCGTTCGGCGCAGGCGGTCAGTCGCGAAAGGCCAGAAAGGCATCCTCGCCGTGATTGTCCACGCGCAGGCCCCCGGTTTCTATCCCGGTCACGATGACATTGTCGGCAAGGGTGTCACCGACGCGGATCAGCCGTTCACCTGTCGGATGAGAGATGATGGCCCAGCGTGTGTCCCCATCGCTGACCACCCCTTTGAGCGCGAAACCAAGGCTGTCCAGCGGTGGCGCAGGCGGGCGCGGCGGTTCTTGATGTACCGGAACGGGCGGGCGCGGCGGTTGCGGTTCAGGTGGCTGATAGCTGCCAAACAACGATGGCCAACGGACCGGCGGTCGCGGTTCGGGAATATCCAGCGCAAGCGTATCATCCGCAGGCGCAGGGGCCAGCGCCGCCGCCTCTGGCAGCGGGTTTTCGAGCGCGCGATATAGCCCCTGACCGGCCCAGATGGCGGCGGCAAGGGTCAATGGCGTCAACAGCCAGGCAAGCCAGCGCATCACGCTCTCCATCCTATCCCACGGGCGGTCTTGGGTTTTCGTGGACGCCGCCCCCTGTCCGGTGGTATCATGCGCGGTGATCAAGGCAAACCTTGGCGACGACAATGAGGACAGAGCAGATGACCCCCAAACGCGTGATGCTGGCGTCTATGGCGCTTGGTGTGCTGTTGCCCCTTGCGGCCTGTGGCACCGCGGAAAGCACGTCTTCGGGCTTTCGCAAGAATTATGTTGTGGCGCGGTCGGCGCTGGAAGAGGGCGAATACAGCCAAGCGAACCGGCAATATGCCCGGCTGATGACCAGCGCGGGCCCGTTCCTGCCCCGCATCCAGCTGGAATATGCCCACAGCCTGTTGCGTGCGGGCAACTATGCCCAGGCCGCCCAGATGGCCGAGGCGATGTCGATGGCCAGCGACGGCGCGGCCAGTGCAGCGGCACTGGCGGTGGCGGCCACGGCCCGGCACGAACTGGGTCTTGAGGCGCTGGCAGAGGGCAAGACACAGGCCGGAAAGATGCATCTTGAACACGCGCAGGCATCCATGGCGCAAGTGCTGTCCACGCACCCGGAACTGGACCCGCTGGGGTCACTGGCCGGGCGTCAGGCCAGCATCGCGGTGCGTCTGAAGGCGCTTTAGCGCCGCCCCCAGCGGGAGCGCCGCCCTGGTGCCGGTTGCGCCTTGGCCTGTTCACGCAGAAAGACAAAGACGCCCGCCCCGATGATCAGCAGGCAGCCGGCCCAGGTTGCCGGGATCGGCCACTCGCCGAACACCATCCAGCCCCAGAAGATCGCCAGCGGCAAGCCGATGTATTCGAACGGCGCAATCGTGGCGGCATCCGCCATCCGGTAGGCGGCGGCAAGGCAATAGCCAACCACCCCGGAACACAATCCCAGCCCCAGAAACACCACCCAGTCCCCGGGCGCGGGCCAGACCCAGGCGCGCAGCAGAAAGATCAGGCTTTCGTTCTCTATCCCTTCGGCAAAGCGACCGTCCCCGGCGATCAGAAAGAACAGCGTCGAGACAATCAGGAACGTCCCCTGCACATAGACCGCCAGGGCCGAGGCCCGCGTGGTCATGCCCAGCCGCCGCGTCAGCACCTGCATCAGCGCGTAGAACGCCGCCGCGATGACCGGCAGCAGCAGCACAAAACGCGAGGCAGAGACCTCTGCCTTCCACGGCTCCTGCATCACGACCACGCCTGCGAAGCCGACAATCACCGCGCCAATCCGCAATGGCCCCACCTTTTCCCCCAGAACGGGGATCGACAGCAGCGTGATCAGCAGAGGCGCGACAAAGAACAGCGCCGTCGCCTGCCCCAGCGGCAGCACCGCAAGCGCGCTGAAATAGGTCATGTTCGACAGCACCACCAATAGCCCGCGCAGCAGGTGCAGGCCCGGCGTGCTGGTCCGCAGGACACCCAGCCCGCCTTCGGCAAAGACAAAGCCGAAGGAGAACACCAACCCGATGGCAGAACGGGCAAAGATCATCTGGTGCAGCGGGTAGCCACCAGACAACACCTTGATCAACAGGTCATTTACCGAAATGGCGACAATGCCGATGCAGATGAACAGGATGCCAAGGGAGGGGCTGTTGAGCTTTGTGGGGGTCATGCCTTGGCCTTAGGGGGCGCCGTCCGGGGCTGCCTGTCTGTTTGCGACATGCATGGTCACTATGCGTTTGTGCTCAATTGAACATCACGCCCGGACGGTTAGGTTGCGCCTCAGCGAACAAGGAGGGCCAAGTATGCCCATGGTAGACATCCGCGACGTGCGGAAACAATACGATGACGGGTTCGAGGCGCTCAAGGGCGTCTCGCTTGCCATTGAAGAGGGCGAAATCCTGGCCCTGTTGGGACCGAACGGCGCTGGAAAGACAACGCTGATTTCAGCAATCTGTGGCATCACCCGGATCACCGGCGGCAGCATCGCTGTCGGCGGTCATGACGTGATAGCCGACTATCGCGCTGCGCGCAGGCTGGTGGGTCTGGTGCCGCAGGAAATCAACCTGGAACCCTTCCAGAAGGTCGCTGACGCCGTGCGCTTTTCGCGCGGCCTGTTCGGCAAGCGCGGCGACGAGGCCCTGGTGGAACGCATCCTGCGGCGGCTGTCGCTGTGGGACAAGCGCGACTCCAAGGTGATTGAACTGTCGGGCGGCATGAAACGCCGGGTGCTGATCGCCAAGGCGTTGGCGCATGAACCACGGGTGCTGTTTCTGGACGAACCCACCGCCGGGGTCGACGTGGAACTGCGCCGCGACATGTGGGAAACCGTGCGCGAGTTGCAACGCGACGGCGTCACCATCATCCTGACCACCCACTACATCGAAGAGGCCGAGGCGATGGCCGACCGCGTCGGCGTGATCAACAAGGGCGAAATCCTGCTGGTCGAGGACAAGGCAAGCCTGATGGCGCGTATGGGCCAGAAGGAACTGACCGTCGACCTGGTCGACCCCATCGAGACCCTGCCAGAGGCGCTGTCGGACTATGACCTGCGTCTGACAGGGGACGGCACGCAGATCGTCTACAGCTATGACACGCGGGCAGAGCGCACCGGGATCGGGCGGCTGATGGGGATGTTGGCGCAATCCGGGTGCAACGTGCGCGACGTCCACACGGCGCAGAACTCGCTAGAAGACATTTTTGTCGGGCTTGTGGGTGATCAGAAAAAGGAGGCCGCAGCATGAATCTCCCCGCAGTCCTGTCGATCTACAAGTTCGAGATGCTGCGCTTTTTCCGCACCATCCTGCAAAGCTTTATCTCGCCCGTCGTGTCGACATCACTATACTTCGTGGTCTTCGGCGCGGCCATCGGGTCGCGCATCGATCAGGTGGAGGGTGTTAGCTATGGCGCGTTCATCGTGCCGGGTCTGGTGATGCTGTCCGTCATGACGCAGGCCATTTCCAACGCCAGCTTTGCCATCTACTTTCCCAAGTTCATCGGCACGATCTACGAACTGCTGTCCGCGCCGGTGAATTTCCTGGAAATCGTGTTGGGCTATGTTGGCGCGGCGGCGACCAAGGCGTTGTTCATAGGCGTGGTGATCCTTGGCACCTCGGCGCTGTTCGTCGATCTGGAAGTCCAGCACCCCGGCGCCATGCTGGCCTTTCTGGTCCTGACCTGCGTCAGCTTTGCCCTGCTGGGGTTCATCATCGGCATCTGGGCCAAAAGCTTTGAACAGTTGCAGCTGGTGCCCCTGTTGATCGTGACCCCGCTGGTGTTCCTTGGCGGCAGTTTCTACTCGATCTCGATGCTGCCGCCCGCGTGGCAGACGGTCGCCTACTTCAACCCGGTGGTCTACCTGGTGTCCGGGTTCCGCTGGTCGTTCTTCGGGATTGCGGATGTGCCGATCGCGGTCAGCCTTGCGGCCATCGCCGGGTTTACGGCGATCTGCATGATTGCGATCTGGTGGATCTTCAAGACGGGCTGGCGCATCCGCAGCTAAACCTATCGCCCCGTCCGGCACATCCCTTGCCGGACGGGGTTTTCGGGATCTAGAGCACGCCGGGGTCTTCGCCAAAGGACGTGATGATCTCTGACCCGTCATCCATCAGCATCACCCGCTCGATGCGCTCACCCGCAGCGTTGCAGGTGTCCTGATAGCTTTGCCATGGGTAGGCGTCACCGGGATCGGTCATGGTCGAGTTTGCCAGGACACCGCCCTGATAGACATTGGTCAGCACTCGGTCATCGTCATAGGTGTTGGTCTGGGAGGTACGGACACCAGAGGCATCATATGTTGTGTCTATCGTCCGCCAAACAAATTCGTCGCCTGCGTCGGTGACAGTCACCTCACGCCTCACGCCGTCCTCATAGGTGGTCTCGACGATCTGCCCATTGTCCATCACCATTACCCGCGCGGTGACCGCCCCGGTGGCATCGAACGTGTCGGTGTAGCGGGTCCAGTTCAGCGTATCAGCGACGTCGGTCACACGCAGCAGGGTCCGGTCCCCGTCGTCGTATTCGCTTTCCAGACGCAGACCGTTGTCCTGCACCATAGACCGCAAGACCCGCGCCCCACCTGCATCCAGAAAATCGGTATAGGTGTGCCAGTTGAAATCGTCATTGCCGTCGGTGACGGTTCTCGACGCATGGGGCGTGCCATTTCCGGGTAAAATCGCGATGTCATAAGCCCCGGCCTGCGCGTCGCCATTGTCATCAACGAACAGCGAGTATGCGCCATCGACCGGCGCAACAAAGGTCGCCCGCCATGCCCCGCCCGTGTCCACAACCTGAACCCCGGCGATATTGCCGCTCACGGCACCGCTGGCGTAGGCCACACTCCAATAGGTCGAACCGGCATCGGCCGCCGCAACGCTGAACGACCCGCCGGACCCGCCGCCATAAAGGCCCGTCAGGGTCACGGTATAGGTCTCCCCCGCCTCCAGCGTGACAAGCAGGCGGTCGACCTCGTCGCTGCCCGCCACTGACCCGGCAAAGCTGTCGCCGGGCGTCAGGGTATAGATCGTGTCCAGCCCAGTCGCCGCATCGACCGTTTCGGTGACAGCCGTCCCGCCAAACGGTCCGCGCGCCTCAATCGTGTCGATTTTCTGGCCGTTGTCCAGTGTCATGGACCGCCAGGTCCGTGCTCCCGCTGCGTCGAACCTGTCCACATAACTTGACCAGGAAAACGCGTTTTCGACGTCTGTCATGGTCGACACCCGTCGTTGCCCACCTTCGAATTCCAGCACCTCGACGCGCCCGTCGTCATAGGCGATGCGCTGGTTCGTCAAGACATCTTTCACATCATAGAATCTCTGGATTTCATCCCAACCAAAGGCGTCGTTTCCATCCGTGACGGTCGAGGACAGCTTGAGTCCGTTGGCAAAAACCGTCGTCACCTCGCGGCCGTCATCATAGTCCAATTCCCGCAGGACATGGGCGCCGCCGAGATCAAAACTGTCCGTGTAGTGCGCCCATATGAAGTTGCCACTAGTGTCGGTGACGGTATGTGTCGTGACCGCCGCACCATCCCCTTCGCTGATGGACATGCGATAGTCGGCAGCCTGCGGGTCGCCATTGTCATCCACCAAGAGCGAGTATTCGCCCGACACCGGCGCAACAAACACGGCCCGCCATGCGCCGCCGATATCTGTCACCTGAACGCCCGCGATATTTCCATTCAGCGTGCCATCGCCATAGCTCGCGCTCCAATAGGTCGAACCGACGTCGTAGTTGGCGATGCTGAACCGCCCCGTGGACCCGCCGCCAAACAACCCGGTGAGCGTGACGTTGTAGGTCACGCCTGCCTGTAGTGTGAAAAGGGTTCTGTCGGTCTCGTCGCTGCCTGCAACAGAACCGACAAAGATGTCACCCAGCGTTAGCGAATAGATCGTCTCCAACCCGGTCGCAGCATCCGTCGTCTCAAAAATAGTGGCCATAAAACACGCGCCTTATCAAATCAGATTGGCCTTATCCTATCACCTGTGGCGGCGTCCGGCGATCCGGTTCCGGGATCAGCGTTCTGCCGCGACCTGCGGCACCACCTCGATCACCGCCGCAACAAGCCCGTCTTCGGCGCCCTTCTCTATGCGGAAGGCGGCAAAGCGATAGCCCCAGAGCGGCTCGACCTGGGTCAGCCATGCGATCAGCCGGTCAAAGCTGACTGCGTTGAACCGCATTTCGATCCCGTCCCCGCGCCGCGCCGACAGCGTCGCCACGTTCTTGATCAGCCCCGCGCCCTCAAGGCTGCGCTGCACCGCCGCAAGCCCGATGGGCGCCGTCGGGCCTGGGCCGGTGGCAGAGCGCAAAACATCGGAATCCCTGACACGCGCCGCGACCCAGATGTCGACGGCCTGCGCCTCTTCCAGCGCCGCCTGCGCCGCTGCGCGCCGCTCTAGCAGTGGCCAGAGCAGGCCCGCCGCCGCCCCGCAGGCAAGGACAAGAACCATCACCAGCAACAGCGCCCGTTCCCGCCCGGTCAGCCGCAACAACTGTTCTACAATCCTGCGCGTCATCCGCCGTTCTCCGGCAGCCCAAGTTCCAGATCGGCTGTCACGCGGCCGCTGTCTTCTGCCAGCCGTGCATCACGCACGGTCACGCGCAGCCCCTCTGCGGCCAGCGCGTCGACCAATGCATCGACGGCCTCGAAATCATCTGCCTTCAGAACCAACCGCAACCCGCCAGCCGGTTCCCAGGCGACCGATTGCAGGTCCGCGCCAGCGCCAGACAAGACCGGCGCGGCATCGGCAAACAGATCCAGCGGCGAGGCCTCATCGCTGCTGGCGCGCAGCGCCGCGCGCTCATCCGCCAGTACCCGCGCCACCTGCACCCGGATGTCGAGGATCGGCCCGGCGGGGACAAAATGCTGACGCGTCGCCTGGAGCGCGCGGGCCGTCACGGTCGCTGTCTCGTCTTCAACAGCCCGGATCACTGTCAGTTGCGTTGCGGCCCAAAGCGCCGCCGCCACCGCCCCTGTCAGCACCGGCCATTGCCACGCCCGGACCTGCCTCTGCAAACGCGTGCGCGCCGCCTGCGGATCGGCGCGCAGGTCCAGCGCCAGTTCCCCGCGAGAAAAGGCGCGCAGCGGTACGGACCCGGCCCTGTCCGGATCGGTTTCCAGCGGAATACCCGCCTGTTCCAGCCACCCCTCGAAGGACGGCAAAGGCGCGCCGTACCGCAAGACTTGTTTGGGGGCCTCGCCCGCTGCGACCAACCGCGCCGCCTGCAAGCAGAGAGCGCCCTCTGTGGTCGTCGCCCCATCGCCGGGGCCAAACCGCACGCGCACCCGGTCGGGCGTGCCCGTGACCGTCCACACACCATCGGTCACCGGCAGCGCCAGATAATCGGGCAACACCGCAGCACAGCGCCGACCGGCCTGCCCGCGCCAGGCCGCGATCTGCCCCCGCTCTGCGACCATCACTTTTGACCAAGTTTCGGCCATGCCCTCTGGCGCAAAGGGCCGCAACTGCAGCGTCGCGGAATCCGCGCCCAGCATGTCCGCCAGTTGCCGCTGGGCCACCTGTTCCCGCGCACGGCCGCGCACCCCTTTTGGCAGGTCCAGCGTCATCACTGGCACAGCTTCGCCCGGCACCAGAGCCACATACCGGCCACGGGGGGCCGGCCCCGTGATCGGGGCTGTTGCCAATCCGGGGTCCGGAGGCGGCGTTTTGGTTTGTGCTTTGTCAGCCATCGGGCAAACGATAGTCGACCAGCACGCCAACAGGAAGCGGATGCCGCGACAACACCACACGTCGCGAGGCAACCCGCCCGTCCAGCCGGGCAGAGGCGCGGGCCAGAAACCACTCTGATCCGATGGAAATCCGCGTGTCATCCACTTCGGCGGCAACAGCGGGGGATAGTTCCAGCAGGAAATCCTGAACCGACACGAACGGCGCGCGGCTGCGGCGCGCCACAAGGCCCTGCGCCCGTTCAACTGTTACACCGGGCAGCCAGACAGCCAGCACCTGGGTTGGCGCGGTATTGACGTTCAGCCGGGTGTCGCTGGGCAGCGCGGCGATCAAAGGCTCCAGCCGGTCGAACTGCGCCCGCGACAGATCTGGTATCCCGAGCAGTTGCCGGGTGTCCAGCAGCGGCCCGCCACGCGGCCGGATCGCGGGGTCCAGACCCGAATAGGCCTCAACATTCAGAGGCCCGCCCGGAGACAAAAATCCCGCGACGTGTGCACCTAATTCTTGCGGCAGGCCCACTCCGGCCAGCAAACGGGCAAACCCTTCTTGCGCCGCAAGATCATCCGGGATCGCCAGCCAGTTCACGTTGAAGCGCCCTTGCAGATCCTCGATTGTCCCGGAGACGGCCCCACGGTCCAGTTCAGCGGCGACAATCGGCTGCGCCCAGCCTTCGGTCGCCGTATCCGGTCCCCCGGCCGGGTCCGCCTCAAGCGCGGCAATTGCCAACGCCTCGAACGCGTCCAGATAGGCGTCAATTTGCGCCGCGCCCTGCCATGCGGCCTGTCGCTGAATGCTCATTTCAGCGCGGATCAGCAGCACCGCCGCCGCCGCTGCCAGCGCGCCCACCAGAACCAGCGCATTGACCAGAATGAACCCACGCTGCGCCCTCATTGCAGCACCTCGATGAGGCGAATGTCCCCCAGTCCGTCCAGTACCAGGGTGATCTCGATGGCGGCGGGCAGCGTGTCGGAATAGGTGTTGGCGACCAGCGCAAAGGCGGCGTCGCCGTCCGCGGCGGAGGGCGGCGGGGCATTGGCGAAAAGGTCTGCGCCAGTCCCCTCGATCCAGCCGTACCCTGTCCAGAAGCTGCGCAGGCGCATGGCACTAACGCCCGGCATCACCGCCCGCTCGGGGCTGCGTTGGTCAGCACGGGCCGGGGTTGTGACCGGCCAGAACCGACGGGACAGAACGCCTGCCTCACGGTCCAGCCGCCATTCGGCGCGTTGAAACGGTGCCTTGGCCCCGGTCGGGGCGGCGATGGTCAGACCAATCCGCCCCTCGGACGCGACCTGATACAACGCCGATTGCGGCGGGCTGTCGGGAGGAAAGAACAGCAGCGGTGCAACATGGTCCAGATCGGATCGGAGCAGCGCAAGTGTCACGCCAAGGCTTTGGTCCCGATCATCGCGGGCGGTCAGCACGTCCCGGCTGCGGATCGTTCCGCCGAGGGTCTGTATCCCCATCACGGCGACCAGCGCAAACAGCGCCATCGCAACGACCAGCTCAAGCAGAGAAAGACCCCTGTCGCCCCGCGTCATCACGGCACCCGCGCCGGTGGCAACACGGTAACCAGTGTCGCGCCCGGACCGCCACGGGATGTCACGCGGACATCGGCGCGGGTCAATCCTGCGGCAGTGGCGCGCAGGCGCGTGTCAATGTCAAAGCTGTAGGGACCAAGGGTCACCGTCGATGGCAGCGGGCCGCTTTCGGGCAGGTGCAGTTCTTCGGCCCGGTTCTCTGCCGCCAGTTGTGCCAACAGGCGCGGCGTTGCCCCGCCCAGCGTGGTGCGGGCCTGTCCAATGGCGTTCAGTGTCGCCAGCGTGCCCAATGACAGGATGGCAATGGCGATCACCAGTTCCAGCAGGGTCAACCCACGAGGGATGTCGGCCGCAGGGGTCACTGGGCGGTGCATGTCAGCTTGCTCCACCCGTCAGAGGCACACCGCCATGCTGCGCCGCGTCTGCTGCTGAAGACCAGTGCAAAGGCGGTGCCGGTGCCGTCAGACCTGAACACGATGTCCGGCGTGCCCGGGTCCGGCAGCGGACCAGATGCCGAAAACTGCGCTTGCCCCCGCCAGTCATACAGCCGCGCGCCCGTGTCCCAGCCGTCCTCGCCCTTGCGGGTCAGGGTCAATGCCTCGGGCGTGACGGACAGGCCGCGCTGCTCTCGTCCCAGAATGGCCAGCGCCCAGTTCTGATCATGCGCGCGGCGAAACCGTTCCGCATCGCGCGCGGCTGGTGACACGGCGGACCCGGTGGCCAGCCCTGCCCCCACCGCCAACACAGCCAGCACGGCAACCGAAACCATCAACTCCAGCAGGCTGAAACCCGCCTCGCGCGGCGCTACCCCTGCGTCCACGATCCGATGTCCGCGTCTGCCCCTGTGCCGCCGGGTGCCCCGTCGGCGCCATAGGTAAAGACGTCAAAATCGCCGTGAACCCCCGGTTGCAGGTATTGATAGGGCCGCCCCCACGGATCCTGCGGCACCCGGTCCATGTAGCCGCCCGATGCCCAGTTCTGCGGCACGGGTTCGGTGCCGGGGCGCGTCACCAGCGCCTCCAGCCCCTGATCGGTTGTGGGATAGCGAAAGTTGTCCAGCCGGTAGAGATTGATGGCCGCCTGAACAGCCGCGATGTCCGATTGAGCGCGGGCGGCGCGGGCCTGATCCGGGCGGTCGATGACGCGCGGCACGATGACCAGCGCAAGGATCGACAGGATCACCACGACCACCATCAGTTCGAGCAACGAAAAGCCTGCGTCGGCGGGTCGGCGCGGCGCGGCCTGTTGTGTTTGTGACATATGCTCCCCGGGGGCTCTTGACGTTCTGCGACGATCCTAGACAAGAACCAACAAGCAGACAATTGCCGCCTGACAATGAGTTGGCGGCGCAAAGGGGGCCCATGACAGCCTTGCCGACGCTTTTGCTGTTGCTTCTTGCCCCGGCAATCGGATCGTTTTTGGCGGTGCTGGTCGACCGGCTGCCGCGCGGCGAGGACGTGATTACTCAACCGTCGCGCTGCCGGAGCTGTGACACACCTCTGCGTTGGCGCGATTTGGTGCCGCTGCTGTCCTACCCGGTTCAGCGCGGGCGCTGCCGGTATTGCGGTGTGGCCCTGCCCGGCTGGCTCTGGCTGATGGAGCTGGCGGCACTGGGGCTGGCGGTCTTGGCACTGTTGCGCGGCGGCACCGCGTGGGAGATCTGGTGTTCCGCCGGTCTGCTGTGGCTGCTTCTAGCGCTGGCGGTCAGCGATCTGCTCTGGTTCCGGCTGCCCGATGCGCTGACCGCTGCGCTGGCCGCGTTGTGCCTTGGCGCGGCGCTGGCGCAGGGCGTGTTTGTCGAGGCGCTGGCCGGTGGCCTGTTGGGATCGGGCAGTTTCCTGGCCCTGCGCCTTGGCTACAAGGCCTTGCGCGGACGAGAGGGACTGGGGATGGGGGATGTGAAATTGATGGCAGGATTGGGCGCGCTGACTGGCCCTTTTGACCTGCCTTTGTTGGTCCTGGTCGCAGCCCTAGGTGCGCTATCGGTCACCCTTGGCCTGCACCGCCAACTGAAAGGCGACCTTGCCCTGCCGTTTGGAACAGCGCTGTCAGGCGCGGCCGCGCTGCTCTGGCTGTTTGAAAAAACCTTGCTCTGACCGCACAACCCCCTCGCGCATCGCGTCAGGATCGCTAGGATCACCGCGCGTTGCCCTGCCCTCTGCTCGAGAAGAACCGGAGCCACCATGATGTCCTTCTTTCGACCCCTTGCCACACTCATGCTGGCCTCGGCCGCCGCCTTTGCCCCGCTGCCGCTGATCGCGCAGGACGTGACCGACCCACCTGCCGAAACGCTGGACGTGCCGGAAATGGCCGCCATCGAACGGGCCTGGGCGCAGGGCGACTTTGTCACTGTGCGACAGGGACTGAAGGCACTGGCCGAAGACACCGGCACGGCGCTGGCGCAGTACCGTTATGGCCGCGTGTTGATCGAGGGACGCGGCGGGCCGCGCGATCCGGCGGGCGCGGCACTCTGGCTGGACAAGGCGGTGCAACAGAACCACGCCGAGGCCGCAACCCTGCTGGCCCGGATCTATCTCGGCGATGTGCCCGGCGGGCCGGGGCGCGACGCGGCCAAGGCAGCCGATCTGCTGACCCGCGCCGCCACCCGAGGCGATGCCAGCGCGCAATATCTGCTGGGACTGCTGTATCAGAACGGCCAGGGCGTCAAGCAGGACCAGGACGCGGCGTTCAACTGGTTGCTGGCCGCTGCGGAACAGCGGCACGCCATGGCGCAGTTCTCGCTTGCCGCTTTTCAGTTCGAGAACAACGACCAGGTTGAGGGGCTGCGCTGGTTGCGCGCTGCAGCAGGTGAGGGTCTGACAGAGGCGCAGATCCAGCTGGCCATGTTGCTGGACAATCCCGATAGCGGCGTAACCAACCGGGTCGAGGCGCTGGACTGGTTCCGCCGCGCGGCGGAATCCGGACACGTCATGGCGCAGCGGATGCTTGGCACCCGCTACCTGCAAGGCGACGGCGTGACCGCCGACCCGCAAGAAGCGCTGCGCTGGCTGACGCTGGCCGCGCAGGCCGGCGACGCCGGAGCGATGAGCAACCTTGGCTACGCCTTTGCCCGAGGAGAAGGCGTGCCGCAGGACATGGAACAGGCAGCGCGCTGGTATGGTATGGGGGCCGAACACGGGCTGGGGCGGGCCATGGTCGCGCTGGCCAGGCAGATGGAGCTAGGCTCTGGCGTGGACGAGGATTTCGACACCGCGCTGTCCTGGTACACCCGCGCGCTGGAAACCTCGGACGCTCGCCTTGCACGCATTGAACTGGGGCGGCTGGCCGTCGAAGGGCGACTTGACGGACGGGCCGCACCGCAGCGCGCGGTGCCTTGGGTCTTGGCTGCCGCAAAGGCGGGTCGCGACGGCGCGATCGACTGGCTGGACGTACAGGCCAAGGCCGGGAACATCCCGGCACAGTCGGCATTGGCGCGGCACTGGTTCGACACCGACATGACACGGCACGAAGAGGCGCTGACACTGATGCGCGCGGCGGCCGACCTTGGCGACGGCCCGGCCCAATTCACGCTTGCCGGGATCCTTGCACGCGGCGACCATGACGGCACACCGGATTATGTCGAGGCGCACAAGTGGTACAATATAGCCGCCACCCTCGGGCATCCCGATGCGCCGGAAAAACGTGAGGTGCTGGGCGCTCTGATGACATCCGATCAGATTGCCACAGCTCAGGCGGCGGCCCGCACATGGTTTGAAACCGACGCCCTGCGTGTGCTTGCCCCAGAGGGCAATTGACCATGCGCAGTCTGCTTTGCCCGCTTGCCGTCGTGCTTGCAATTGCGACCGCGCCCGCGCTGGCGCAGGTCGATCTGCACGCCGCCGCCGAGGCAGGCGACCTGACCGCGCAACTGACCCTCGCGGAACGGTTTGAAAACGGCGATGGCGTGGTGCAGAACTTTGCGCGTGCCGCGCAGTGGTACGACCGGGCCGCAGAGGCCGGTAGCCGGGATGCCGCCAACCGGCTGGGTCGGCTGCATCATGCGGGTCTGGGTGTGCCGCGCGACATTCCGCGCGCGATTGCCCTGCTGGAACGCGCGGCGGAAAGCGGCGACCCCGGCCATCTGTACGACCTTGCCCTGGTGATAGAGACAACGCAAACGGACGAGCCCGCATTGATCCGTGCCGCCGAGCTTTACCGGCGGGCTGCCGAGGCCGGGCATCTTGACGCCGCAGTCAGCCTTGGGGTGCTTTTGCAGAACGGCAAGGGCGTGAAACAGGATTTCGCCGAAGCGGCGGCCCTGTATCAGGGGGCGGCCGACGCCGGTCATGCGCGTGCGCTCAACAATCTTGGGTTGCTCTATGTGCGTGGCGATGGTGTCCCGAAGAACTATGACCGCGCGGCGGAGTTGTTCAAGGCAGCGGCGGACACCGGCCTGCCCGAGGCGCTGACCAACCTGGGTGTGCTCTATGAGAACGGCTTTGGCGTCCCGCAGAGCGACGACTTGGCCGCGCTTTTTTACCGCCGGGGCGGACAGGGCGGCGCCGACCCTCAAGACGCCGATCACCTGGTCTACGATGTCCGGCTTGCGCCGCCGCCAAGCGACGAAGCCGGGTTGAAGGTCCTGGAAAAAGCCGCGCGCGCAGGCGACCCGGTGGCCGAATTTCAGGTGGCCTATCTGGTGCTTGAGAACGATCAGCGCGACCCGCGCCGCGATGTACGAGCCGCGCTGATGATGCGACGTGCCGCCGAAGCGGGACACGCGCCCGCGATGGCCAATCTGGCACTTTTGTACTTTCGCGGGTTTGGCGTTCCACAGGACTATGTGCTTGGCCAGATGTGGCTGGTGTTGGCTGGCACCAGCGGTTTTGACGGCACCGCCGGGTTGAGCGCGCATTGGAGCGCGAAAATGACCGCCGCCCAGATCAACGAGGCGCAGGCACGAGCCGAGACGAAATGGGACATGTGGCAAAAAGGCGGCCAATAGATACACGCAAAACGCGCATCAAACTTGACCTGACGGCATCTTTGGGTCCATTATTGCGCACCTTTGGGACAGACTCTAGCAGTCGTGTCCAAACAGATTTACCCCGATACAAGGGAGACCCTATGCGGGCCGGCATTTCTTTTCGAATCCTTGCGACCGCCATGTTCACTTTGTCGGCGGGCATGGTTCAGGCCGCCGATCCGGTGGCACAACACAACTCCACCGCTTTCTGGTTTGTGAACTGGTTCGGGCTGACCAACGCCGAACTCGACGTGGTTGCGCCCAGTGGCGAAATGACGACAGTCTTTGCCGCCTCGGGAACACCGGTTTTCGAACTGGATCGCGCCAAGGCAACAGATGGCGTCTACAACTATGAACTGACGGCAGCGACCGAAGAGCGGGTCAAAATCGTCAACCCCCAGAACAACGGTCGCGGTGACGCGGCATCGGACACCGCGGCGAAATCCTTTTACCTGACAGGACAATTCGTCGTATCCCGTGGCGTCATTACGACGCCAGACGAGATGACTGAAGAAGAAAACTGACCCGAACAAACGACCCAACGCGCGCGAGGAAAAAGACCATGGCCAAGAAAATGAAATCGACGCGGAAGATTGCCGCGGCAGGCCTGGGTGCCTGGGTTGCGCTGTCCAGCAGCGCCTCCGCCGACATTCAACACCTGGACGATGTCATCATCGCCTTCAGCCTGTGTGTCGGCAACGACTGCAACAACGGCGAAAGCTTTGGCTTTGACACCTTGCGACTGAAGGAAAACAACCTTCGCATCCACTTTCAGGACACGTCCGTCAGTGCAAGCTTTCCGACGAACGACTGGCGCATCGTTGCCAACGACACGTCCAATGGCGGCGGCAACTACTTGGCGTTCGAGGATTCGACCGCCGGGCGCATTCCTTTCCGGGTCGAGGCAGGCGCGCCTGTCAACTCGCTCTATGTCGAGGCCGATGGTGATCTCGGCATCAAGACCGCCAACCCGGTAGTGGACATCCATGTCGTCGAAGGCAACACACCGACCCTGCGTCTGGAACAGGACGGCAGCGACGGGTTCACCGCCCAGACCTATGACATTGCCGCCAACGAGGCGAACTTTTTCATCCGTGACGTGACCAACGGCAGCAGGCTGTTCTTCCGTGCCAAGCCGGGCGCCCCTGCAGACAGCCTTTACATCGATTCCACCGGCGAGGTTGGTCTCGGGACTAGCAATCCAACTGCCGCGCTGCATGTCCGCCGCACCGACGGGACAGCGGCTCTGCTGATTGACGAAGTAAGCGGTACTCCAGTTCTTCGGGCGCTTATGACACTGCAAAACAACGGCGACGTTCTGTTCCGGATGGACAACATCGACTCGACTGATGTTTGGGACTTCGCAACCGCAAAGGGCCTGAGCGCGCTGGCGATCAACGCCAACGGCGGCGCGTCTGAATTCCTGCTCAGAAGCAACGGCAACCTGACCCTTCTTGGCACAATCACCACCTCGGGCAGCTGCGCGACCCCTTGTGACGCGGTCTTTGCGGATGACTACAACATCCTGCCGATCTCGACGCGCGCCGAAATGATGTATGACCTTGGCTATCTGCCCAACGTCGGCCCCACTGCTGAAAAAGGTCAATATGACTTGACCCAGAAGGTGCTGGGCATGCTGAACGAACTGGAGCACGCGCATATCTACATCTCGCAGCTGAACGAGCGTATTGACGTTCTGGAGACTGCATTGACCGAAAAGGCCGACTGATCCGGACCATGTCCGTGCTGCGGCGTTTCTGATCTACGCCCCGCTTGCAGACTGCAGGCGGGGCGTTTTACATTCGGGACATGCTTGGCCCGCTGGGCCTTGTCGGCCATGGCGGCGCATCATGGCCCCACCACGTCAAACAGACCAAACCAGGAAAGACACACCGTGGACAGCATCGCCCGAACTGACTGGCTTCGCCTTGCCATCGCATCCACCATCGTGTTCGTGCTGGCCTATCTTTTCTGGACCGGATCGCGCTATCCGGCGCTGGATGAAAAGGCGATGATGTCGGGCGGCATCCTGCTGGAGGATCCGCTGGGGTTTGAGGCGAAGTACCCGCTGACCGAAGACATGACCGTGCTAGAGCGGATGTTCTGGTCAACGCTCAACTGGATCAACACCAACAAGAAGGGCATGACCTTTGGCGTGCTCTTTGCCGCCGCGTTTCTCACCGCCGCGCCCTATGTGCGGCGCAAGAGCTTCAACGGTGGCTTTGCCAACAGCGCACTGGGTCTGGCCATCGGCACACCGCTGGGGGTCTGCGTGAACTGCGCCGCCCCCATCGCGCGCGGCATGTATACCGGCGGTCTGCGGGCGGAAACCACGCTGTCAGCGATGATCGCCTCCCCGACCCTGAACGTGGTGGTGCTGACGATGCTGTTCAGCCTGCTGCCGTTCTACATGGCCTTGACCAAGATCGCGCTCAGCCTGCTGGTGATCCTTGTGGTCGTGCCCCTGATCTGCCGCCACCTGCCGCAAAAGGAAATTTCCCCCGCACAGCGCGTGGCCGTCGTGCCTCCCGCGCCGTTGACCGGCGTGCATCGCGCCCTGTGGGACGTGCTGGTCAGCTACCTGAAAAACCTCTGGTACATCGTCACGATGACCGTGCCACTGATGCTACTGGCGGGGATGATGGGGGCGGTCGTCGCCACGCTGCTGCCTCAGGATCTGATCACCGGGCTGAGTTTCAGTTTGATCGTGCTGGTGCTGATCGCGCTGGTGGGGGTGTTTCTGCCGGTGCCCATCGCCTTTGACGTGGTCGTGACCGGCGCGCTGTTGGGTCTGGGGCTTAGCCACGGCTATGTCATGGCGCTGCTGTTCACCTTGGGCAGCTTCAGCGTCTATTCCTTTTTCATCGTGGCGCAATCCGTCGGGCTGCGCGCGGGTCTCTGGCTGGCCGCCAGTATTGCGGGGCTGGGCATCCTGTCCGGCGCGGGCGCGCACTACTATCATGAATGGCAAACGGATCGCGCATTGCGGATGCTGACCGGCGAGGCCCCGCAGGCCCATTTATTCTGGGCGGCAGAGGCCGCAGAGGGCGACCCCTGGACTGTCACCACCCCCGACGCCCCCCGCATCATCGTAGAGCCGCGTCCCTTTGCGGTCCCCTCCCCCGCCGCCGAGGCCGGGTTCACGAGGCTGGAAGGCTGGGAGATCGGGCTGGACCAGCCGATCGAGTTTTCCATGGCCGACATGTGGCCGCCGTTCTGGGAGGGGCGCAGCCTTGCGTCGGGCGATATCGACGGCGACGGTGACATCGACCTTGCCGTTGCTTCGACCGAGGTGGGCTTGCGCCTGTTTTCCAATGATGGCGCGGGCCAGTTCACGCCGACGGAGATTGACCTTGGCCTGCTGGCCGATGCGCCCGTGTTCAACGCCGTTCTGGTCGACATTGACAACGACGGCTGGCGCGACCTGTTTCTGGCGACTTACCAGCGCGGCAATTTCACCCTGATGAATGGGCCGGACGGGTTTGGTGCGCCGCAACAGGTCGACAACACGCCCGGCGCGTCCCTGAGCATGGCGCTGACCTTTGGCGACCCGGACCGGGACGGCGACCTCGACCTTGGTGTCGGCAACTGGGCGGCGGGCTGGTATCGCCGCGTCCCGGGAGAGGAATCGCGCAATCGCGTGATCTGGAACGAGGACGGCGCACTGAGCGGCGCGGCGCACAGCATCCTTCCCGGCATCCCCGGTGAGACGCTGTCGATGCTGTTCACGGATCTCAATAGCGACGGCAAGGCGGATCTGCTGGTGGGCAATGACTTTGAGGTGCCGGATTATTACTATCTGGGCGATGGTGCCGGGGGCTTTCGCGCGATCACCCATCAGGACGGAATCATCCCTCACACCACCACAACAACAATGGCGATCAAGACCGCAGATCTGACCAATGACGGCGCGCCGGAATTGTATCTGGCGCAGATCGCCGGACGCTCTTCCGGGGTGTCGGCCAAGCTGAAAATGCAACCGCTGGAGCACTACTGCGATGCCATCACCCGCGACGATCAGCGCGCGGTCTGTGCCCGGAACATGGCGATCAAAGAGTGGTATCGGTCTGGCAACAGCTTTGACCCCAGTTATGCCAATCGCTGTCAGGATCTGACCGGACGCGATCAGGCCGAATGCAAGGCCATGCTGATCAAGGATCTTGCGATTCAGCGCAAGGACGCGGATCTGTGCGGCATGATCCCGGCGGGCCAATACAAGGCACGCGCCTATTGCGACGTACATTTCCTGCCCTCCCGCCCGTTCACCGCACAAGAGGCCGATGCCGCCCTGCCCCAGATCAAAAGCTTTAACGTCCTGCTGACCGCCGATGGCGCGGGTGGCTTTGCGGATGTGGCCAAGGATATGGGACTGGAGATTGGCGGCTGGAGCTGGGACACCAAGATTGCCGATTTCGACGAGGACGGATTGCAGGACGTCTATATCGTCAACGGCACATGGGTCCCGAATGAGGTCAGCCCGTCCAACCTGTTCTACCACAACACCGGCAGCGGCTTTGCCGAGGCTTCCGGCCCGTTTGGGCTTGAGGATTACCTGATGACGGCGGCGGCGACGCAGTTCGATATGGATGGGGACGGCGATCTGGATATCGTCACCTATACGGTGAACGGCCCGCTGGCGGTGTTCCGCAACAATGCGCAAGACGGCCACGCGCTGGCGGTATCGTTCGAGGATCTGGCCGGCAACCGCGATGGCATCGGCGCGACGGTTCTTGTGACCGACGCTTTGGGTGTGACCCGGATGCAAGAGGTGCAACTGGGCGGCGGGTTCATGTCTTTTGACGCGCCTGTGGCACATTTCGGCCTGGGCAAAGCCGCAGAGGGGCGCCGCATCGCCATTCGCTGGGCCGATGGCGAGGAGACGGTGATCGAGGGCGCGTTTGCGCCCGAGACCCACTATCGTATCCGCCGCGCGGCAGACTGAGCCGCATCAACTCAACCGCGCGCGCGGTTGATTTCGACCAGATGCCCGTCTGGGTCCATCAGGAAAATCTGCGCAAACCCGGCATCGCTGTCGCGCTTGATGCGCAGGCGTTTGGGATCGTCGGGAGCCGCGTTTTCGCTGTAACCCGCCGCTGCAAGCCGGGCGATGAGACCGTCGAAATCCGTGGTCGACACGGCGAAATGAATATCCCTGCCCGTAACCGGCCCACTGCGAAAAGTGCCGCCAGCGTTGACGATCAGGTGCAATTGTCCGTCACCGCAACCGTACCATAGCCCGTCAAAGCCAAATCCGGGCCGCGCCACTCTGGGAAGGCCCAGCGCGTGGTCGTAAAATTCTGCTGACCGGGCAAGATCGCGAACCGGAAGCGAGATATGGTGCAGAGAAAGCTGTGTCATTCGAGCATCCTAGACCAGGCCCGCGACGCAGGGAAAGCCCCTGGCCCGGTGGATCCGACCCGGCGTGCGTTTGCCGCAGACCATCAACCCCGTTGAATGGCTTTGTTGCGCAAAGGCTGGTTGAGGGATTCATCTCGTGAATCCAGCGTGGTAGCTGTCCTGCATGAGCAGACCGATCCCGCCGAGCTACAAGACCAAGAACTGGCCGGCCTACAACGAAGCGCTGAAGCAGCGCGGCTCCCTGACGATCTGGTTCGACCCGGACATGGTCTGGGTGCCACCGCCGACCGGCAAGCGAGGCCGGCAGCCGCTCTATAGCGACGCCGCGATCCAGGCATGCCTGACGATGAAAGTCCTTTTCGGCATGGCGCTCCGGCAGACGACCGGGTTCGTTGAAAGCCTACTGAGCCTGGTCGGCCTCGACTGGGCGGT
>NZ_FZON01000070.1 GCF_900188425.1 Antarctobacter heliothermus | reverse complement strand
CCGAGGCGATCCGCTACGCGCTCGGCCGCATGCCCAAGGCGCGTCCATACCTCGATAACGGGCTTCTGGAACTGGACAACAACATCTGCGAGCGGTCAATCAGGCCCCTGACTCTCGGCAGGAAAAACTACCTGTTCATGGGTTCGGAAGGTGGCGGCAAGGCCGCGGCTGTCGCCTACACACTCATCGAAACCGCCCGCATGAACAGCGTTAATCCCGAAGCCTGGCTCACCTGGGTTCTCGAACGGATCGCCGATCACAAGATCAACCGCATCGGCGAACTCGCGCCATGGAACTGGACGCCGAAATAGGCGTCAAGCGCTGCGTGGCCGGACGCATACGTTCCAGGAGCAGTCCCTGATCACAAACCTCAGCGTTATGGAAAACATCTTTCTCGGGTTCGAAAAACAGTTCGTACGCTGGGGGGTGATCGACTGGAAGGCAATGGCGGAGGCGGCAAAGCGGCAACTTGCCAAGGTCAAGCTGGACATCGATCCGGCAATGGTCACCTCCAAACTGTCCTTCGCACAGCGCCAGTTGGTTGAATTGGCCAAGGTTCTGACGCTGGAAGAGAGGATCGATGGTGATCTGGTGATCCTGCTCGACGAGCCGACCAGTGTGCTCGCGCGAGAGGAGGTAGAACTGCTGTTCCAACTGATGCGCGAACTCACCAGCCGGGCCTCGTTCATTTTTGTTAGTCACCGTATGGACGAGGTTTTGGAACTGTCGGACCGCGTCTATGTGATGAAGGACGGCGAGGTCGTGGATGTCGTCGCCCATGACGAGGCGCAGATCGACGCGATCCAGCACAAGATGGTGGGGCGCGACGTCGACAAGGAATATTACCGAGAGCAGAAGCAGAAGCCCTACGATCCTTCCCGGATTTTGGTACGTTTGGATCGTGTCAGCGCGGCGGGGAAGTACAGCGGCATGTCCTTCGACCTGCATGCGGGTGAGGTGTTGTGCCTTGTTGGCACCGAAGGCTCGGGTCGCGAGGCGATCCTGCGCACGATCTTTGGTCTCGAACGCCCCACGGCGGGCAGCGTAGAGGTCAAAGGCCAGCCCTATGGCCGAGCCAATGCCCAAGAGGCCGTGGCGCGCGGCGTTGGCTATGTTCCGCGCGAGCGCAAGGTCGAGGGCATCGTGAACGGTATGAATGTTTACGAGAACATGACCCTAAGCCAGATGGGCAACTATGCCACGGCTGGCGTTCTGCGCATCGGTCAGGAAAAGGCCTTGGCCGAGGAATGGGTCGAGCGGCTATCGATTAAGACTCCGGACGTCTACAAGGACTGCGGCGGGCTTTCGGGCGGCAACCAGCAGAAGGTGGTTCTGGCCAAATGGCGCTCCGGTGGGTCCGACATCATCCTGCTCGACCACCCGACGCGGGGCCTGGACATCGGGGCCAAGGAAGACGTCTACGACATGGTCCGCGAGCTGAGCGATGCGGGTGCGGGCATTGTCCTTGTGGCTGACACTCTCGAAGAGGCAATCGGTCTCAGCCACACCATCCTCGTCATGAAGGACGGGGAATTCCAGAAACGCTTTGACGGGTCACCGGGCGACAAGCCGTCGCTCTATGACCTTGTCCACCACATGATCTGAAGGGATGTCCATGTCATTGGAAAAACTGAAACCCTGGTTCCCGTGGTTCACATTGCTGGTGCTGATCGTGCTGGTCGGGTTGGTCAACCCGGCTTTCTTCAACCCGGCGGGCATGGTGTCACTTGTGGCCGATATCGTGCCGCTTTTCATCATGGCGCTGGGGATGACCTTTGCGATCTATATTGGTGGGATCGACCTTTCGATGCAGCAGGTGGCCAATCTCGTGACGGTGATGGCCACGGTCTACCTTGCACAATTCGGAATCTTCGTCGCTGTGATCTGCGTGGCCGCAGGCTTTGGCATTGGCGCGCTGTCTGGCTGGATAACAACCCGGCAGTTCGTGCCGTCCTTCGTCGCGACTCTGGCCATGGGCTTCATAGCCCTTTCTGGAGCGCGCTTCCTCTCGGGCGAACGGGCGCTGTCGATGAATACCGCGGCGCGCGAAGCGAGCTTTGGCTGGATGTTCGGCAATACCGCCGGCGTCCCGCACGAACTGGTGATCGCGGGCGTGCTCCTGGCGCTCGCGTGGTTCCTGCAGACACGCACCACCTTTGGCCGCGCGCTGAAGGCCGTCGGTTCAGGAGAACTTGCCGCCGTGGCGTCGGGCCTGAAGGTGGATCGCATCAAGATCCTCGCCTTTGCACTCTCTGGCACCTTCGCCGCCATCGCCGGGCTGATGTTCTCAGTCAAGCTGTCGGGCGGAGACGCGAACCTCGCCAATGGGTTCTTGATCCTTGCGATTGTCGCGGTGCTTGTCGGTGGCACGCCGCTGACCGGCGGTGTGGGGGGCGTCATGAATACACTAGTCGGAACGCTCATCGTCGTCGTTATCCGCTCGGCCATGGTCTATCTTGAGGTGGATGCGACCATGCAGCAAATGATATTCGGTATCATCCTGATCGCCGCCATCGCAATGACCATTGACCGGTCCAAGATGAGGATCGTGAAATGATGCGCGCGGCTGTTCTGAGATCTCCCGGGCAGTTCGAAATTGAAGAGCGCCCGATTCCCCGGCCCGGGCCCGGTGAGGCGCTGATCAAGATCGCGCGCGTGGGAATCTGCGGGACAGATCTTCACATCTTCAACGGACACTATGCGGCAGACAGCCTGCCGATGGTGCCGGGGCATGAATTTACCGGCACGATTGAGGCGGTGGGCACTGACTTGCGTGGACTGCAGGTTGGCGGCAAGGTGGTCGTCGATATGAACATTGGTTGCGGCCGGTGCTTCTGGTGCCGTCGGAACGAGATCCTCAACTGCCCCGAAATGCAGCAGATGGGTATAACGATGGACGGGGCCTTTGCCGAATACATGCTGGTCCCTGCGCGGTTGGTGATCTCCGCGCCGGATGATGTCCCTTTCGAGGTCCTGGCCCTTACAGAGCCGTTGGCCTGTGTCGTCCGCGCCGCGCGCAAAGCGCGAGTGAACTTTGGTCAGTCGGCAGTGGTGATCGGGGCCGGACCGATCGGCAACCTCCATGTGCAACTGCTGCGCACCATCGGCGCGGCGCCGGTCATAGTCATGGACATTTCGGCAGAGCGGGTAGAAATGGCCCTGGACTGCGGTGCGGATATTGGAGTCACCGATCCCGCGCAGTTGAAACAAGCGGTGCTAATGGCAACAGATGGTCGTGGCGCAGATGTCGTGGTCGAAAGCGTGGGCAACCCTGCGCTATATGGCGCCGCACTGCGGTTGATGCGCAAGGGTGGGCATCTCGCTGCCTTCGGCCTGACTGGCCCGGAAGACACGCTCGCGCTACCAATTCTCGACACGATCCTGCATGAGAATTCGGTCAAGGGCTCAGTCGCAGGTATGGGCCAAGACATGAACGACGCGCTGACACTGCTGGTGCATGGCCGCATCCAAACAGATCCGTTTACTCGCGCCAGCTTTCCTCTGCAGGAGATCCAACAGGCCTTTGACAGCATCGGCGACCGGCCTGACGATTTGAAGACGCAGATTGTCATGGCAGCATGATTTTCAGGGAGGACATTGAATGACGCTCAAGACCGAGACCTACAACTCTAAACCACTGGGCTTGATCCCGAACAGCCGCTTCCCGCTTTTGGTACATCGCGGCGTGGTTCCGGGAGGCGGCGCCAAGGCGATCAAGACGTGTTTCCGCGAAAACGGCTGGTCCAACAATTGGGACTACCCGGGTGTCTACGAATACGCGCATTTCCATTCGACCACGCATGAATGCCTTGGCTGCGCGCAGGGCTGGATGGAGTTCTCGCTTTCAGTGGGCGAGGGGGGCTGGACGCGCGTCCGGATCGAGGCGGGCGATGTGATCGTCATGCCTGCGGGGGTCAGCCACGAGATGGTGGCACAGTCTGACGATATCCACATGTGCGGCGGTTACCCGGACGGCCGCGAATGGGATGACATCCAGGAACAGTTCCTCTCGGAAGAGGATTATAAGCGCGCCTGCAAGCGCATCATGATGCTGCCCATTCCCGCCAAAGACCCGGCCACGGGCGAAGCGATGCCGCATTGGCACGACGCGCCGTCCTCGGTCGATAGCGGCTGGAACGACTGGCGGCATGCATTGGACAGCCGCGGTTGAGCCGCGTCCGCGAACTAACAGGAGATACAAATGGTTACGAAAGCCACCACGCTTTCCCTGCCGTCCCAGCCGCGAGAGTTTGGCTTTTACGTTGACGGTGCGTTCGTGCCGGCCGGTTCGCGTGAGGTTTTTACCCGTACGTCGCCAGGCCATGACGTACCGGTAACCTGCATCCCGAAATGCACGACCGATGATCTGAACATGGCCGTGGACGCGGCATGTAATGCCTTCGCGGACCGCCGTTGGTCCGGGCTGAGTGGCCAGGCACGCGCTGCCGTGCTTCTGCGGGCCGGTGCGTTGATCCGTGAGCGGTCCGAGGAAATTGCCTATTTCGAGACTCTGGAGAACGGCAAGCCGATCAGTCAAGCCCGCGCCGAGGTGGGCGGTTGTGCGGACATGTTCGAATTTGCTTCGGGTCTTGCGCGCAGTCTGCATGGAGACAGTTTCAATAATCTGGGCGACGGAATGCTCGGTCTTGTAATGCGCGAACCCGTCGGCGTGGTGGGTATCATCACGCCCTGGAATTTTCCGTTTCTGATCCTTTGCGAACGTGTGCCGTATATCCTTGCCTCCGGCTGCACGATTGTTGCGAAGCCATCCGAGGTCACCAGCGCCACGACACTGTTACTGGCCGAGATACTGACAGGAGCGGGGTTGCCCGATGGCTGCATGAACGTGGTCACCGGTTCAGGGTCGACAATTGGTCAGGCGCTGATCGAACATCCCCGTGTTGATATGCTTTCCTTCACCGGATCGACTGCTGTTGGCCGCCGGGTGGTCGAGGCGGCAGGCAAGTCGAACTTCAAGAAGCTAGGACTGGAGTTGGGCGGCAAGAACCCGCAAATCGTCTTTGCCGATGCGGACCTTGAGGATGCCGCAGATGGCGTGGCATTCGGTATCGGCTTCAACACCGGACAATGCTGCGTCTCGGGCTCGCGCCTGATTGTCGAACGCTCGGTCGCGGACCGCCTTGCGCAAATGGTGCAGGAGAAATTCGACAAGGTTGTCGTCGGCGATCCGCTGGACGAGGCGACGCAGATCGGCGCGATCACCACAGATGCGCAGAACCGCACGATCTTGTCCTACATCGAAAAGGGACAGGCCGAAGGTGCGCGCCTGATTTGCGGTGGCGCGCAGATGGATTTGGGGCGCGGCCAGTACATCGCCCCGACGTTGTTCGGTGACGTAACACCGGACATGGCCATCGCGCGCGAAGAGATATTCGGCCCGGTGCTGACGATCACGCCTTTCGACACCATCGAAGAGGCCATCGCTTTAGCGAATGATACCGAGTACGGCCTTGCTGCCAGCGTCTGGACCAAGAACATCGACAAGGCGCTGATGGTCACGCGTCGCGTACAGGCAGGACGGTTCTGGGTGAATACCACGCTTGCTGGTGGGCCGGAACTGCCGCTGGGCGGGTTCAAACAATCAGGTTGGGGCCGCGAGGCGGGAATGTACGGTGTCGAGGAATACACGCAGGTTAAGTCCGTGCACATCGAGACAGGAAAACGCACTCACTGGATCGCGTAGGGAGGCACCATGTCCGAAGGCTACGACTATATCATCATCGGCGGAGGTTCCTCCGGTTGCGTGCTGGCCAACCGGCTGACCGAGGACTCGTCCGCGCGGGTTCTTTTGTTGGAAGCGGGGGGCAAGGACAATCACCCATTGATCCATATGCCGGTGGGCTTTGCCAAGATGACCACCGGCCCTCATACATGGGGGTTAGTCACTGCCCCACAGAAACATGCCAACAACCGGGAAATTCCCTATGCGCAGGCAAAGGTCATCGGCGGCGGGTCTTCCATCAACGCCGAGGTGTTCACCCGTGGGATCCCGGCTGA
This sequence comes from Antarctobacter heliothermus, assembly GCF_900188425.1. GTDB lineage: Bacteria > Pseudomonadota > Alphaproteobacteria > Rhodobacterales > Rhodobacteraceae > Antarctobacter > Antarctobacter heliothermus. Next base: position 13,919 of record NZ_FZON01000070.1, on the reverse strand, counting down.
CTACGACCGCTGGGCGCATGACGAAGGCTGTGACGGCTGGTCTTTCGCCGAGGTCAAGAAGTACTTTCTGCGCTCGGAGGGCAATACCTTTCTTGCGGATGGTTGGCACGGAACGGACGGGGAATTGGGAGTCTCGAATGTCCCTGAACCGCAGCGCATGACACGCGCCTTTGTTCAGGCGTGCCAACAGCGCGGGATACCTTTCAACCCGGATTTCAACGGCGCTGTGCAGGAAGGGTCGGGCGTTTACCAGACGACGACGAAAGACGGACGACGTTGCTCTGCCGCCGTAGGGTATCTGCGTCCGGCGATGACGCGCGCAAACTTGACGATTAAGACCAGCTGTCTGGTGCATCGTATCGTGGTAGAGCAGGGCCGCGCCGTAGGTGTCGATTACACTGAGGGCGGGCAACGGACGACGGCACGGGCCACCTCCGAAGTCTTGCTTACATCGGGTGCCATCGGGTCGCCCAGGCTGATGATGCTCTCCGGGCTGGGGCCTGCGGCGCATCTGCGAGAGCATAGCATTGATGTGGTGGCTGACCTGCCCGGGGTGGGTGAGAACCTGCAAGATCATTTCGGCATCGACATTGTTGCCGAGCTCAATGGTCACCAGAGCCTCGACAAGTACAACAAGCTGCACTGGATGGTCTGGGCCGGGGCGCAGTATTACCTGTTCGGGACCGGGCCGGTGACCTCAAACGTGGTCGAAGGCGGGGCATTCTGGTATGCGGACCGGTCCCTTCCGTTTCCCGACCTGCAATTCCATTTTCTTCCCGGGGCCGGGGCCGGGGCCGAGGCGGGTGTGCCTTCGGTGCCCAAGGGCTCGTCAGGGATCACGCTGAACAGCTACACGTTGCGACCTAAGTCGCGCGGGACAGTGCGGTTGCGGTCGGGCGATTCGACGGCTTTGCCTATCGTCGATCCGAATTTTCTTAGCCATCCCGACGATCTGAAGACTTCGGTCGAGGGGGTGAAGATCAGCCGCGAGATATTCGAACAAGCGGCGCTGCAGAAGCACATCCGCAAGACTCAATTTCCCGATGACGGCGTGAAGACGCAGGCCGACTACGAGGCCTATGCACGCCAGTACGGACGGACGTCGTACCACCCCACATGCACCTGCAAAATGGGGGCAGACAACGACCCGATGGCCGTGGTCGATCCGCAACTGAGAGTCCGCGGTATCGACGGATTGCGGATTTGTGACAGCTCGGTGATGCCAAGCCTGGTCGGGTCGAACACCAATGCCCCGACAATCATGATCGGCGAAAAGGCCGCTGATCTCGTTCGGGGCAATCGCTGACGTTCCTCCCCGTCAGCACTGGGGCGGCTGCAAAGCCGCCCCCTTTTCTCGTCAGTCGAAATCGGGCGCGTAAGGGACAAGACCCTTGCCGACGATGCGATAGCCAGTGTTGGTCATTTTTTCGATCCGGGCCATGTCGATGGATGACAAGGTGAAATCCATCACGTCAAAATTGGCGGCGATGTTGGCGGGCTTGGTCGACATGGTGTTGATGCTGACGCCCTTCTGCAAGATCCAACGCAGAACCACCTGCGCGGCGCTCTTGCCATAGGCTGCGCCGATCTCACCGAAGATCGCGTGCTTGAATACTTCGCCCCGCGCCACCGAACAGTAGGACGCCAGCGGGATACCAGTCTCGGATGCTGCAACCAGCAGTTTGTCTTGGTTGAGTAGTGGGTGGAACTCAACCTGGTTCGTGACCAGCGGTGCGTCCACGATAGTCCGCGCTTGGCGCATCATTGGCGCGGTGTAGTTTGACACGCCGATATGGCGGGCCAGGCCACGGTCGTGCGCCTGTTGCAGCAATTGCAGCGACAGGCGGATATCCCCGCCGGGAGTGGGCCAGTGCAGAAGCAAAACGTCAACCTGTTCGATCTGGAGCTTTTTCAGGCTTTCCTCGACCGAAGGCAGGAAGGCTTCGTCACTGAAATTGGCGATGTCGACCTTGGTCGTGATGCATAGATCGCCACGCGCCAAGCTGGTCGCTTTAAGGGCGGCGCCTGTTTCGGCCTCGTTTCCATACATTTGCGCTGTGTCGAACGAGCGGTAGCCCACTTCGGCTGCTGCAAGAATGGCGTCTTTCAGATCCTGCCCCTTCAGCGGGAACGTGCCGAACGAGCGTTGGTAGGTTTTTTCGAAATAGATTGTCACGGTTTAGCTCTCCCTGTGGTGCGCCCGTAAAATCCGCTGTCGGACGGAAACATCAGGCTTGAATGCAGCGCGACTTGGCGGCATATTACAAATAACCAGTTAGTTACCAAGGGGCAACCGAAGATGTCAAAGATCATGACCGCAGAGGAGGCTGTCCGCCGGATTGGCGATGGCGCCATCATCGCCGTGAACTCGTCCAGTGGATTGTGTTGCCCCGATGCGGTTCTTGCGGCTCTGGGCGCCCGCTACGAACAGACGGGCAGCCCCCGCAATCTGACCTCGATTCACCCGATCGCGGCAGGGGACATGTTCGGTACACCGGGCGTCGACCACATTGCGAAACCGGGTTTGCTCAGCAAGATCATCGGTGGATCCTATCCGTCCGGTCCAAGCAAGGCCGAACCGCCGAAAATCTGGCAGATGATTACCGCGGAGCAAATCAAGGCCTACAATGTGCCCTCTGGCATCGTGTTCGACATGCTGGGTGAAGGGGCCGCCAAGCGCCCCGGCGTTTTGACAAAGGTGGGACTTAAGACTTTTGTCGACCCAGATCTTGAAGGTTGTGCCATGAACGAGTCCGCGCGCGCCGAGCCGATTGTTTCACATCGGGACTTCGACGGCGAGGACTGGCTTTATTTTCCCTCGGTCCAGCCGGACATCGCTATTATCCGCGCAACCACAGCGGACGAGCGCGGCAACCTCTCCTTTGAACATGAAGGCGCGTATTTGGGAGCGATGGAAATGGCATTAGCTGCGCGAAACTCTGGCGGAGTGGTAATCGCGCAGGTCAAGCGCGTCGCGCAGAATGGCTCGATTCGCCCGCATGACGTCCGCGTGCCGGCGATCCTCGTAGATGTGATCGTCGAGGAGCCCGAGCAGTTGCAGACCACCGCGACGCAATACGACCCAGCAATTTCAGGTGAGCTGATCCGGCCCTTGCACACCTTTCGCAACGTGGATTTCAATGTCGGTAAGGTCATCGCCCGTCGCGTTGCCCAGGAATTGCGCAAGGGCTGGGCAGTGAATATCGGCTTCGGCGTCTCTGCCAATGTGCCTCGGATTCTCGTTGAGGAAGGGCTGCACGGCGCCGTCACTTGGATGATCGAACAAGGCGCCGTCGGAGGGGTGCCGCTTCTGGACTTCAAATTCGGATGCGCCGCCAATGCCGAAGCCTTTGTCGCCTCGCCTCACCAGTTTACGTATTTTCAGGCCGGGGGCTTCGATGCTTCGCTGCTTTCGTTTCTTGAGGTCGGTCGCGATGGCTCTGTGAACGTTTCGCGCCTGCGTGGCGTGCGGCATCGCACCGCCGGGGCCGGGGGCTTCGTCGACATAACGGCGCGCGCCCGCAAGATCGTGTTCTCGGGAAATTTCAATGCTGGGGCAAAAATGCGGATTGAGAACGACAAGCTCATTATCGACTCCGAGGGCAAGGTGGCGAAATTCGTCGAGGAGGTTGATCAGGTCTCGTTTTCAGGCGCACGGGCGCTGGAGCAGGGACAGGATGTGACATATGTCACCGAGCGTTGCGTAATCCGTCTAATCAATGGCGCGCTGGTGGTGACCGAGATCGCGCCCGGCGTTGATCTGCAAAGCGACATTCTGGACCAGGCGGACAGCGCATTGCGCGTGGCCGACGATCTGAAGGTCATGGATGCGCGCCTTTTCCACCCTGACGCGATGCAGCTGGACCTGTCCCCGGCATGAGTGGTCGCGAGGCCCTTTCGCTGCAGGTTTCGGATGGTGTCGGAGTCCTGCGTATCGCCCGCGAGGACAAGCGCAATGCGCTGGACGCGGCCATGATGGATGCACTTGCCGACTTGTGCCGCGAAATCGAGCGGCATGAGAATCTCGGAGTGCTGATCCTGACCGGCAGCGGACGCAGCTTTTGCGCCGGCGGCGACATTATTGCGTGGAGCAGTGAGAGCGCCACTGCCTTTGCGCGCCACTGGATTCGGGACGGCCATGAGGCATTCGACCGGTTGGCGCGGCTGCGGCAGCCGGTCATAGCGGCGCTTAACGGACCGGTCCTTGGGGGCGGACTAGAACTTGCGGCCTGTGCTGATTACCGCATCGCCGAAGAACATGTGCGCTTTGGGCAGCCCGAATCCGCGCTTGGGATCATTGCGGGCTGGTCGGGCACGCAACGCGCTGTGCGCCGCTTTGGTGCGCAGATTGTGCGCCGTATGGCCCTTTTCGGAGATGTGTTGTCTGCCGAACAGGCCCTGCAGGCCGGACTGGCCGACAGGGTTGTCCCGCAAAATGCCTCGCTGGAGGTCGCGCGCGACGTCGCTGGCGCGATCCTGAAGCGTGGGCCGCTGGCGACTGAACTGACAAAGATGCTGATCAACGCCGCGGAAGGCGAGGAACGTGATCGCGTACTTGAATCGCTGGCGGGGCGCATCGCCGCCGCGAGCGAAGAGGTGCGCGAGGGAGTGGTCGCGTTCAACGAGAAACGTCCGCCCAGATTCGGTGGCAAAGGAGACTGAGCGATGATAAGGCACCTAGTGCACCTGCGCTTTCGCGGCGACGTGGATGCGACCACGAAACAGAAGCTCTACGAAAGGCTCGCCGCGCTCAGTGACCGCATTGAGGGAATTGTTGATTTCCAGCACCGCGCGAACGTCTCTGTCGAGGTCCCGCTCGTGCGTGGTTTCATCGACATGTTCTGGTTCGATTTTCGCGATGCCGGTGTGCGCGATGCCTATCTTGCGGATGTGGAACACCAGGCCATCGGTGCAGATATCGTTGCTTGCCTCGAAGGCAGTGCCGAGGGTGTCTTCGTTTGCGATATTGAACCATGATAGTTGCCGCGGGCCACGCCTTTCTGTCGTCACTTTGCGGCGCTGGCGTCAGTGCGGCGGACCCATTGTCCGCCTAGGGTGCCCATCTGCCGGCGTGTCCCAAGGGGCGGACGCGCGGGTAAGGGCGCTTCTGGCGGCCGCAATACCGCTTTCCTGCTGTCTCTGGCCACTGCGGTCGAAGGGGTCCTAGGCGTGCGGCTCTCGCCGCCGACGTCGATGGCATCGACGGGTCCGAGGACAATCCCGGGGCTTTTGCCGATGGCACTAGCGCGGGACGCATGCGCGCACCAGGCGTGGATCCTGCGGCCGCGTTGAACGAGCAAGATGCTTGAAGACCTTAAAACGCCGTCAGGGGCCTTTTCGTGCGCGGACCGACTGGCTCGAACCTCAACAACTTCCGCGCAATCCCGTCTCAGCCTCAGGTGTAGATCATCAGTCTGTTCACGCCGCGCTGCACCGTTTCGCCGCGCTGGTTCGTTACCTCGAAACCGAGCGTGATGATACCGCGCGTGCCGGCCGACGTCGTGCGCAGCTCCGTCACCGTGATCGTTGCGGCGATGCTGTCGCCGGCCAGGACCGGCGCGGCAAATCCCCAATCCCATCCCAGCGAGGCAATCGCCTCGAATTGCGCCGGAGCCTGGTTCTTGAGGCCGTCGATCAGCGACAGGACCAGAAGCCCGTGCGCCACCCGGTCGGCAAAACCATGGCTGCGGGCGGCGGCGGCATCCATATGGATCTCGAAATGGTCTCCGGTCAGGGCGGCGAATTCGTCGATCATCTCGACCGTCACCTCGCGACGTGCCGTTTCGATCACGTCGCCCTCGGCAAGAGCGGCCAGGCCATAACGGCCCGGCCCGAGGACGCGCCCGCTCACGGCGTGGGGGCGTCTTCGCGCAGCAATCCCTTGGCTTTCAGGTCGGCCCAGAACTGATCGGGAATCGGGTGGCTGAACCAAGCGAGGTTCTGCTGCAACTGTTCAACCGTACGGGTGCCTGCCATAAAGGTCGGCACCGCCGGATGGGCCACCACGAATTGCAACGCGGCGGCGGGCAGGGGCACGTCATATTCGGTGCAGACTGCCTCGATCTTGCGGACCCTGTCCAGGATGTCGGCAGGGGCGGGGGCATAGTTATACTTGGCGCCCTCTTTCGCGCCGGTGGCGAGGATTCCCGAATTGAACCCGCCGCCCACGACAACCGCTGCGCCGCGCTCTTCGCAGAGGGGCAGGAACTCGTTCAGCGAGTCCTGTTCCAACAGTGTATAGCGGCCGGCGAGCAGGAAGCAGTCGAAATCGCGCTGCTGCAAGGCGGCGTGGCACACCTCCCATTCGTTCACGCCGACACCGATGGCCTTGACCACGCCCTGATCGCGAAGGTCCGACAGGGCCTTCCATGCGCCGTCCATGGCCTGCTTGAAGACTTCCGGCTGTTTATTGCCACGGGTGAATACGTCGATGTCATGTATGAAGCAGATGTCCATCCGTTCGAGGTTCAGGCGCTGAAGGCTGTCCTCGATGCTGCGCATGGTGCCGTCGTAACTGTAGTCGAAATGTATGGTGAATCGGCCGGCATTGGTCCAGGGCGCATAGTCGATATCCGCCTTGCGCGCGGGCTTGAGGAGGCGCCCGACCTTGGAGGACAGCACGAAATCGTCGCGATCCTTCCAGCGCAGCGAATAACCGCTGCGCAGTTCGGCCAATCCGTGACCATACATCGGCGCGGTGTCGAAATAGCGGACCCCTTGAGACCACGCCTCCTGGATCATTGCGTCCGAGGTCCGCTCGTCAATCTCGCGGAAAATGTTGCCGATCGGGGCGGTGCCGAATCCAAAGGGCGTCACCTCCAGGTCCACGCGTCCGAATTTCACCTTGTCGTTGGGGTTCATGTTGTCCTCCCGTAAGTAACTATATGGTTATATAGCACAGATTGGCCTCTGCAAATCAACCCTCATCGTGGGCTTGACCAAATGAAGCTTCTTGAGTACAAGTAACCATATAGTTACCAAGGGGAGCGAGATGTTTCTGACTGACATGCATGCCCAGGTGCGCGACATGACGCGGCAATTTGCCCAAGAAGTCATTCGCCCTGTGGCCGAGGATCTGGACCGAGAGGAACGTTTCCCTGCCGAACTCTATGACCAGATGGGCGAATTGGGTCTGTTCGGGATCAGCGTTCCTGAGTCCATGGGCGGGCCGGGTTTCGATACGGTGACCTATGCGCTGGTGATGGAGGAACTGTCGCGTGGCTATGCCAGCGTGGCCGACCAATGCGGCTTGGTGGAGTTGCTTTCGACCCTGTTGGTCACACACGGGACTGACGCGCAGCGCGGGCAATGGCTGGGTCCACTTCTGTCGGCGAAGCTGCGCGGTGCCTACTGCATCACCGAGGCCGAAGCCGGAACCGATGTCTCCGGCATTCGTTCCACGGCAGTCAAGGACGGCGATGGCTGGGTCCTGAATGGCGGCAAGATATGGATCCACAACGCGCCGGTTGCAGATGTGGCCTTTGTCCTTGCGCGTACCGACCCCGAGGCCGGGCATCGCGGCATGTCGATCTTCATTGTCGACTTGCACGCAGACGGTGTGTCGCGAGGACCCAAAGAACATAAGATGGGTCAACGGGCCAGCCAGGTTGGCGCGTTGAATTTCGACAATGTACGTCTTTCCGCCGAGTCGCTTCTGGGTGTTGAGGGGCGTGGCTTTCACATGATGATGAGCGTGCTCGACAAGGGCCGCGTCGGCATCGCTTCACTGGCCGTGGGCATAGGGCAGGCGGGGCTGGAGGCAGCAGTGGATTACGCAAAACAGCGCAAGCAGTTCAAGAAACCCATTGCCGAGTTCCAAGGGGTCCAGTGGCTCCTCGCGGACATCGCCAAGGACGTGGAGGCCGCGCGCCTGCTGGTGCTGAACGCGGCGCATAAGATTGACACCGGGGCGGACGCGACAAAGTTCTGTTCCATGGCCAAGTGTTTCGCCGGAGACATGGCGGTTGCGCGCACGGCAGACGCGGTCCAGGTCTTCGGAGGGTCCGGTTACATGAGGGGGTTCGAGGTCGAGCGGCTCTATCGTGATGCCAAGATTACCCAAATCTATGAGGGGACCAACCAGATTCAGCGCATGATCATCGCACGGGAACTGCTGGCCAAAGGGGCCGTGGCATGAGCGGGCTGTCTGCATTGGTCACGGGCTCCAGCCGTGGCATCGGTCTGGCTGCGGCAGTGGCCCTCGCGCGGGAAGGTTTTGCCATCGCGATCAATGGGCCAGCGGACGATGACGAACTGCGGGCTGCGGTCGAGACGATCCGGGCGGAGGGCGTCAAGGTTGTTGCCGCACCCTTTGACGTGACTGATCTTGGTGCGCATGACGGCATGCTGGCCGAAATCGAAGCCAAAATCGGTCCGCTTACCACATTGGTCAACAATGCAGGTGTCGGGGTGATGCAGCGCGGTGATCCCTTGGACGCGTCCGAGGCCAGCTTTGACCGGTGTCTTGCCGTCAATACCCGGGCGCCCTTCTTCCTAACACAAACTTTTGCCCGACGGCTCGTCGCACGAAAGCGTGATCCGGCGCTTTTTCACTCCATCGTCAACGTGACATCCTCCAACGCCATCGCCGTGGCTGAGCCGCGCGGGGAATATTGCGTCTCCAAAGCGGCCGCCGCGATGTCGTCCAAGGTCTGGGCAGTGCGTCTGGGGCGCGAAAATGTCGCCGTCTATGACGTCCAGCCCGGCTTGATCGCAACCGAGATGACGGCCCCGGTGATCGCACAATACGAAGAGCGTGCGAAAGCTGGGCTGACGCTGTTTCCACGCGTCGGTCAACCCCAGGACATGGGGGGAATTATTGCCGCACTTGCTTCGGGCAAGCTGCCCTACACGACTGGACAGGCAATCTCGGCCGATGCCGGGATGCTGGTGCCGCGTTTCTGAAGGAAATTCCCATGAAGATTGCATTGCCCGACGAAAACGGCAGACTTGCCGAGTACATCTTGACCGGCACGCCGTTGCCTGAGGCACGCTTGCCATCGGATCCCGTGCGCGTGGTCTATTCCGCTGCGCATGTGGTTGCCGATCCGTTTACCGCTAACGATCCTTCCGGCCCGGCGACCGTGGATTGGGAAGCGACGATGCGCTTCCGCCATCATTTGCACGGCATGGGGCTTGGCATCGCCGAGGCTATGGATACCGCGCAGCGCGGCATGGGGCTGGACTGGACCGGGGCGCTGGAACTGATCCGCCGCACGCGTGCCGAACTGCCCGACGCGCTGGTGGCCAACGGCTGCGGCACCGATCATCTAGACCCAGCGCAGGCACGCGCTCTAGATGACGTGAAACGGGCCTACTTGGAACAACTCGGTGCGATCCAGGCGCTTGATGCGCGTGTGATCCTGATGGCCAGCCGCGCCATGGCGCAAGTGGCCTCCGGGCCCGAGGACTACATCCGACTGTACGGTGAACTGCTTTCGGCTTGTGATCATCCGGCCATCCTGCATTGGCTGGGCGACATGTTCGACCCGGCGCTGGCGGGATACTGGGGCAGCGACCGTTTCGAGGATACGCTTGAGACCGTGCTCGCCATCATAGAGGCGAACGCGGACAAGGTTGACGGGATAAAGATTTCGCTTCTTGACAAGGACAAGGAAATCACCCTCCGCCGCCGGCTGCCCACAGGGGTGCGCATGTATACCGGTGACGATTTCAACTATCCCGAACTGATCGAAGGCGACGCGCAGAGCTTTTCTCACGCGCTGCTGGGGATTTTCGATCCTCTGGCCCCGGCGGCGGCGCATGCGGTTGATTTGCTCGGCCGCGGGGACACCGCGGGTTTTCGCGCGACGCTTGACCCAACGGTGCCGCTGGCGCGACTAATCTTCCGCGCGCCGACCCAGTATTACAAGGGCACCTCGAAAAATTGCCCTGACCTTACCACGGCGGTATGATGCCCGAAGTTTTCCATGGCTTGAGGTATGACGATGGCACAGATGGGTTTCTTCGATCTTTCAGACCGCTACTCGAGCCTGGACGCCAAGAATGACCCGCTGGTCGCGATCGACGCGGTCGTGCCATGGGAGGAATTCCGGCCAACGCTTGAGGGGGTTTGGCGCAAGCCGGATTCCGAGCGCAAATCGCGCGCCGGGCGCAAGCCGATCGACGCGATCGTGATGTTCAAGGCGCTGGTTCTGAGCGCGCTCTACAACCTGTCGGACGACCAGATCGAATATCAGGTGCGTGACAGGCTATCGTTCATGCGGTTCCTGGGCCTCGGACTGGCGGACCGCGTGCCGGACGCCAAGACGGTCTGGTTGTACCGCGAGGCGCTGGCGCAGGCGGGCATGGTGGAGGCGCTGTTCAAGCAATTTGACGGCCATCTGGCGCGGCAGGGCTACATCGCACGGGGCGGACAGATCCTGGATGCGTCCATCGTGCCGGTGCCGAAGAACCGCAACACCCGCGATGAAAACAAGACCATCAAGAGCGGCGAGGTGCCCGAGGACTGGGAAAATAAGCCCGCGATGCGCTCACAGAAAGACCTGGACGCGCGCTGGACGAAAAAGCATGGCAAGAGCCATTACGGTTACAAAAACCACGTGAATGTCGACCGCAAGCACAAGCTGGTGCGGCGCTATGACGTCACTGACGCAGCCGTGCATGACAGCCAGGCGGTGGATCACCTGCTGATGCGGGGCAACACCGGCGCCGGCGTCTGGGCGGATTCAGCCTATCGGTCCGAGGAGATGGAAGCGAAGCTGCGGGACCGGAAGCTGACCAGCCACATCCACCGCAAGGGCAAGCGGGGCAAGCCGCTGACCGAACAGGCCAAGGGCAGCAACCGAACCAAATCCACAGTGCGGGTCCGGGTCGAACATGTCTTCGGCGCGCAGACCAACGACATGGGCGGCACGCTGGTGCGCACGATCGGCATAGTGCGGGCCAAGGCGAAGATTGGGATGAAAAATCTTGCCTACAACATGCGCCGCCTCGTCCAGTTGCGCCGCATCAACCCGTTCCCGGCATGAACACCGGGCAAACCAGCGAGCAGATCAGGCCGAAAGGCCGTAAAAACCAGGCGTGAAAGGCGCCGCGCCGTGACCGCCCCGGGGCGCCAGACCCCCAACCAACTGCCTCCCTCCCGCTTCACGCCAAACGCACCGCTGCGCACCGGCGAAAATGGTCAAAAATCGAGGTGCCCACAAGACTGGCGTGGTCTTCCTGGCTTGGCTGAATGGTTTCCAGGACCATTTCGTGATGTTGAACGGTGCGCAGGCTACGCGTCCGCTGCCCTATTTCACCGAGGTTTTCCGGCTGGCCGATCAATGTGGTCTACTACGCGACCCTGACGTAGCCATGACAAGGATGAAGCGTCTGCTGTCGGTTTACGGTGTCGCGTGATGCGGGATTTCGCGAATGATCACTCAGCGCTTGCACTGAACACCGCGACACTGGGGCACAATTTGGAAGGGCAGGGCGCAGGCTGGTCGCCAGAGCGAGTGATCGACGCCTGTGCCGAGCGCGGCTATGGTGGGCTTGTGTTCTGGCGGCGTGAAATCGGCGACCGAGCCGTTGAAATCGGCGACCGCGTGCGGGCTTCGGGCATGCAGGTCGCTGGTCTGTGCCGCACTCCCTACTTGACCGGGCGCGAAGCCGGCAGCGATGACGAGATCCGGTCCTCTGTCGATATGGCGGCGGCCCTGGGTGCAGAGGTCTTGACGATTGTCACGGGTGGCACAGACCCGGAAACCGTGGGTCTGGACGAAACGCTCGACCGTCTCGCGGACCGGCTGGTGTTGCATGTGGAATACGCCGCCAAATGCGACGTCAAACTGGCGCTGGAGCCGCTCAACCCGATGTTCGGTGGCAACCGCACCTGTCTCATGACGGTACAAGATACGCTGGAAATCAGGGATAGGATAGGAGCTTCCAACCTTGGAATCGCGGTCGATGTCTACCATGTTTGGTGGGACCGAAGCCTGCCGGAATCCCTCCAAGGGGCCTTTGGTCATGTCTTCGGCTACCATCTGTGTGACTGGCTTGAGAACACCTCTGATATGCTGCTCGATCGTGGCATGATGGGAGACGGAGTTGCCGATCTGAAGGCGATCCGCCGAGAGGTGGAAAAGACCGGATACAGCGGCTTGTGCGAGGTCGAGGTCTTTTCGGCCGAGAACTGGTGGAAACGCCCACCGGATGAGGTTCTGGACGTGATCGTGGACCGGTTCCGCGCCGTTTGCTGAGAGCTTCACCCAAAACTAAATCATGGAGAGACACGCAGATGAAGGTCCTGGTACCGGTCAAGCGCGTGATCGACTACAACGTGAAAGTTCGCGTGAAAGCGGACGGATCGGGTGTCGATCTGGCAAACGTGAAGATGTCGATGAACCCGTTTGACGAAATCGCCGTCGAAGAGGCCATTCGCCTCAAGGAGGCCGGCAAGGCCGATGAGGTCATCGCGGTCTCCATCGGGGTCAAGCAAAGCCAGGAAACCCTGCGCACCGCGCTGGCCATGGGCGCTGACCGCGCCATCCTCGTGGTCGCCGCTGATGACGTTCACACCGACATCGAGCCGCTGGCCGTCGCCAAGATCCTGGCCAAGATCGTCGAAGACGAACAGCCGGGCCTTGTGCTGTGCGGCAAGCAGGCGATCGACAACGACCTCGGCGCCACCGGCCAGATGCTGTCGGCCCTGCTGGGCTGGTCGCAGGCCATGTACGCCAACAAGGTCGACGTCGAGGGCGATCATGCCGTCGTCACTCGTGAGGTCGACGGTGGGTTGCAGACCATCAAGGTCAAGATGCCGACCATCATCTCGACCGACCTGCGCCTGAATGAGCCGCGTTATGCCTCTTTGCCGAACATCATGAAGGCCAAGAAAAAGCCGCTGGACGAAAAGACCGCCGCCGATCTGGGTGTCGATGTCACGCCGCGTCTGGAAATCGTCAAGACCGGGGAACCGGCGGCCCGTGCGGCTGGCGAAATCGTCGGCTCTGTCGATGAACTGGTGGCGAAGCTCAAGGAAAAGGGGATCATCTGATGGCCGTTCTGCTGATTGCCGAAATTACTGACGGCGCGCTGGCAATGGATGCCACCGCCAAGACCGTCGCCGCTGCGCAGGCGCTGGGCGAGGTGACCGTGCTGGCTGCGGGTGCGTCGGCCAAGGATGCCGCCGCCGAGGCCGCCACCATCGAGGGCGTGTCAAAGGTACTGCTGGCCGAGGATGACCTGTACGGTCACCGTCTGGCAGAGCCTGTCTCTGCGCTGATCGCGTCGCTGGCGGGGGATTACAGCCACATCGTCGCCCCCGCGACCACCGACGCCAAGAACATCCTGCCGCGCGTCGCCGCGCTGTTGGACGTCATGGTGTTGACCGATGTGACCGCTGTGGTGGACGCCGACACGTTCGAACGCCCGATCTACGCCGGCAACGCCATCCAGACCGTGAAATCGAAGGACGCGAAAAAGGTCATCACCTTCCGCACCTCGACCTTTGACGCGGCCCCCACTGGCGGCTCTGCTGCGGTCGAGGACATCGCCACCGGCGAAAACCCCGCCCTGTCCGAATGGGTCGAGGACAAAGTCGCGGCCAGCGACCGCCCCGAGCTGACCTCAGCGGGCATCGTTGTGTCCGGCGGGCGCGGTGTCGGCAGCCAGGACGATTTCGCCCTGATCGAGAAACTGGCCGACAAACTGGGCGCGGCCGTTGGCGCGTCACGTGCGGCGGTCGATTCGGGATTTGCGCCGAATGACTGGCAGGTTGGTCAAACCGGCAAGGTTGTGGCCCCCGATCTGTATGTCGCGGTCGGCATTTCGGGTGCGATCCAGCACCTGGCCGGCATGAAGGACAGCAAGGTCATCGTTGCAATAAACAAGGACGAAGAGGCTCCGATCTTTCAGGTCGCCGACTACGGCCTTGTCGCGGACCTGTTCCAGGCCGTGCCGGAACTGACCGA